>NC_013422.1:1263500-1606500 GCF_000024765.1 Halothiobacillus neapolitanus c2
ACGCGTTTGTAAAAGTGACACAGCAGGCAGTTGAAGCGGCGAAATCCTACCGTGATCTGAGCAACAAAATGTATCTGCAGGGCGTTGTTTCCAAAAGTGATCTTCTCAAATCGGAAGTCAACTTGGGTGATATTCAACTTCGCCATCAACAAGCATTGGATCAATTGGCCGACGCCAAGGACGGGTTGCGCATCGTCATGGGGGTGCCGCGCAATCAGCACTTCGAAATCAATGAGTTGATTCGCATTGATAAACTGTCCGGAACCCTTGAAGAAGCGCGAAATTTGGCACTGCGCAACAATCCACAGATTCTGGCCATAGATCAACAAATTGATGCCGCACGTTCGGGGGTGTCCTCTGCACGCTCGGTCTACAAGCCGCACGTCAACCTCATGGCGCAACAGGATTGGAACAGTGAAAATCTTGGAATCAAGAACGATTCCTATACGGTGGGTGCCGTATTGAATTGGAAAATACTGGATTTCGGCGCTCGCTCAGGACAGGTTGATCGCGCCGTGGCCGGATTGAATGCAACCCAGTCGAAACAACAAATGGCCATTAACACGCTGATGTCGCAAGTAGGTAAAACCTGGCGTGCCGCCCAACTGGCTGAATATCGGCTGGATTTGAAAAAACTGGCAATATCCCAGAGCGAAGAAGCCACACGTTTAGAAAAACTGCGGTACGCACAGGGTATTTCCACCATGACCAATTTGCTCCAAACGCAAGCGGAGCTGGATAAATCCCGAGCGGAGTATGTGCAGGCGCAATATGAGCTAATCCTGCAGCGCGCTACTCTGCTTATGACGACCGGCCAGCTCGAGCCGGACGCCATTTCAGCAACGCAGTTGGCTACCCAATCCTCTGATATCAATACACTGCCAGCCTCTGCTCGGTCTGTCGATCTCTCTGTTTCCAAGGTGTCTCAATAACATGTCATTCATCGATAGCACTTCCGCGAAAAAATTGCCGGGTGTCGCCGCCCTCCTCGCCATTGCATCCGTTCTCTCCGCTTGCGGAGGGCACGATGAGCATCCGGCTTCGGCAACACAACTCGAAATGAAAACTCAGGCCGAACTGTTCAAGGTGCATGATCAGTCCTTGCCTGTTTTTGCGCTGTTTCCAGGTTCGGTGATCACTTCGGATCAGATTTCGATTTCATCGCGAGTCATGGGCTATGTGCGTAGCGTGGATGTTCATGAAGGGCAGACGGTCAAAACCGGCGAGACGTTGCTCACCATCGATTCCACTGATGTTACTGGTGCCATCAACCAGGCACGAGCCGAAGTCAACAAGGCCCACGCTGCCTTATCAGACGCAAAAAACAACTATGATCGCTACTCATCGCTGTATAAGGAAAATGCTGTTCCAAAGCAGATGTACGAGCAGATGCAAACGGCATATAAGGTCGCTCAAAGCAATTACTCTGCGGCACAAGCCGGGTTGAAGCAGGCCGAGTCTCAACTCACGTACGTTAAAATTTCGGCCCCGTTCAGCGGCACAATCACCAGTCGGATGGTCGATTCCGGCCAAATGGCGTCCCCGGGAATCCCGTTACTGACCTTGCAAGGCAGTGGTCAGAAACAAGTTGAAGTCCAGCTCACCAGCCAGGCATTCGCCACTTTGAAGCTTGGAGAGCCCGTCACCGTCCGCTACACGGATTTTCAAGGTGAACAACACGAGTTTCAGGGCCTTGTTGAACGCATGGTCGATGCCACTGACCCCGTAACACACACGCACACGGTTAAGATCGGCGTGCCGGAAAGCGTCAACGTGCGCAGCGGTAATTACGTTGTGGTGGAGATCGCTGTGGCGCATGAAACCGGGATGTTGGTTCCCCTTTCAGCAATCCACGATCGCGGCGGGATACGTGGCGTGTTCGTGCTTGATGATCAAAACCGTGCGTGGTTCCGAATGGTACGCCTGGGCCATGTGATTGACGGCAAACAAGTGATTCTGTCCGGCCTCGTGCCGGGTGAACGGCTCGTAACCAAATCCGATGATCGCCTGCAAAACGGTATTGTCGTGACCAATGCATCTGCTGACAAAGAACAACCTGCATCATGAGCGAACTCAAGAACACGCCCAAAGAGGCATCTGTGCCCAACATCAACTTGGCCGGCAAACTGGCTCGCACCTTTTTGCACTCCAAGATCACGGCCTTGATCATGGTCGCGTTGACATTGTTCGGCCTGATGGCGTTCTTCATTACGCCCAGGTTATACAACCCGGAAATCGTGGTGCCCGGTGCGCAGATTCTGGTGCAACGCGTCGGAAACAGCGCGGCACAGATTCAAGAACAGGTCGTCAAACCCCTTGAAGCCATTATGGCCAGCATTAAGGGGGTCGATCACACCTACGGGTATGCCGTAAATGACATGGGCATCGTTACGGTAGCGTTCAAAGTTGGCAGCGATGAGGAGCGGAGCCTACTTCTGCTGTATAACCAACTCTCACGCAATATGGACAAACTGCCACAAGGCACGAGTCAACCGCTGGTCAAGAGCATCGGCATCACCGACGTTCCAGTCATGACAGTGACGCTCAGCTCCCCCGATATGAATGGGGTCGAGCTGCGCGAACTTGGTCAGCGTGTTCTCGACCAACTTCAAAGCGTGCCGGATGTGGGCAATAGCGGAATTATTGGCGGGCATCGCCAGATTCTCTCCGTGAGCGTCAATCCGCAAAAACTCAGCAGTTCCGGCATTGCGCTCAACACCTTGATCGATTTGCTGAAAGCGTCCAATGTTGTTCTGCCTGCCGGGCATATCGTCAACAACAACGAGCAGACTAATTTGCGGGTCAATGCTGCATTCACTAACGCTCAGGAGCTTGGTGAAATCATTATTGGCACGCATGATCAGCGACCGGTTTTTCTACGCGATGTCGCGGATATTCGCCTGGCGCCTGAAGAAAACGAACAGTATTCGCAATTCGGCTACGGGAAAGGCAATCCGAGAGGTTATGCGATTGGTGGCACCGATCCTGCGGTTGTCCTGAACATCGGCAAGCGGGCCGGCGCGAATGCGGTAACGGTGACCGAGCGCGTTCTGGATAAACTCAAGGTTGTTGAACAGCAAATGGTGCCGCAGAACGTGCATGTCACCGTGACGCGTGACTACGGTAAGCGCGCGGACGATGCCGTCAACCTGCTGATGGAACATCTGATGATCGCCGTTCTGGTGGTGCTCATCATCCTGTTCTTCTTTCTCGGTTGGAGAGAAGCGCTCATTGTCACACTGACCGTCCCACTCACCCTGTTCGTTGTACTGGGTGTCGGTTACGTCATCGGGCAAACCATCAACCGAATATCGTTGTTTGCGTTGATTCTGTCGCTGGGTTTGTTGGTAGACGCGGCCATCGTCGTGATCGAGAACATCCACCGTCACATCCACGAAGGAAAAGAAAAATCGTTTGCTGACTTGTTGGTGCGCGCGACCAACGAGATCGGCAACCCCACCAACATTGCGACCATCGCCGTTATTCTTGCCTTCGTGCCGATGGCCTTTGTTACCGGCATGATGGGGCCGTTCATGCTCCCCATCCCGATCAACGTTCCCATTGCGATGGTCGCTTCTCTTATTCTGGCCTATATTGTCGTACCCTGGACGGCGAACCTGTGGTTGCGTGGCAAAGCACAAAAAGAGATGGCGGCGCATGACGCCCATCCCAACGAGCCTCATCGCCCTGACTGGCTGCAACGCGGCTACACCCGTGTGATTCGCCCGCTGCTTGGCAGTCGGGGGCTTTCGTTGTTCTTCCTGATTTTCGTGCTCATTCTTATGGTGGCTTCCATGTTGATGCCCGCATGGCAATTCATCCGTGCCAGCGGCATGAATGGCCCCCTGAGTCCTGCGGGCGTCAGCCTCAAAATGTTGCCCGAAGGGAATGTAAGCACGTTCCTTATTGAAGTGGACACCCCGGCCGGAACCGCACTGGATGAGACCGGTCGTATCGCCAACAACGTGACTCATGTGTTGGCGCAAAGCCAGTATGTGACAAACTATCAGACGTTTCTGGGGCGTACTGGGCCACTCACATTTGCAGGCATGGTTCGAGGCGACATGATGCGCCAGGGCAGCAATCTCGCTCAAATCCGCGTTAATCTAGTTCCCTTGCACGATCGACCGGATACCGAAGTGGTGGCCGCTGACATCTGGCGCGCACTCCAGAAGGTGCGCGAAACTTCTCGTCCCGCCCTGATCAAGCTATACCTCACGCCGCCCGGTCCGCCCGTTCGCTCGCAGATATTGGCGCGCATCCATGGGCCAAATTACGCCGAACTTCGTTCAATCGCCAATCAAGTCAAAGCCAAGTTCAATGATGTCTACGGCATGATTAATGTCGATGACAGCATCACTGCGACTGCTGCGGAGTATCTAATCGAGGTCGATCGGCAAAAGGCCATGCAGTCTGGCGTCATGCCCGCTCAAATCGCCAAACTGATACACAGTTACGTCGGCGGGGTTACGGTTGGCTCGTTGCATGAATCCAGTTCTGCCGAACCGATCAACATCGTGCTGCAACTTCCGGTCGCTGATCGTACGTCCATTCAGCAAATACGCGATTTGACGATCATCGGTGCCAATGGCAAGCAGGTGCCAATCAGTAGCTTCGTCAATATCGTGAAATCGAATGTCGCCAAGCCGATTCTTGATCAGGATCAGCATGATGTTGTGTATGTTCAGGGTGATTTGCTTGGTAGCTCACCCGTCTACGCCACATTGACTTTGAACAAGTGGCTCGATGACATGAAGCTAAACGGCAATGTGACGTTAACCACAGCCAACCTCGGTTTTACCGATGCCCAGCCAGATGATCTCGAAAAATATCAACTGCTGTGGGGCGGTGACATGCGCCTGACCTTGGATGTCTTCCGTGACCTCGGTGCCGCATTCATCGTTGCATTGATATTCATCTACCTCTTGCTGGTGGCCTATTATCAGTCCTTCATGCTTCCGGTCATTGTCATGGGGGCCATCCCTTTAACACTGGTGGGCATCTTCCCCGGGCACTGGCTGTTTGACATGCCGTTCAATGCCACCTCAATGATCGGTTTTATCGCACTCGCGGGTGTGGTTGTTCGAAACTCACTCTTGTTGATCGACTTCATTCTTGAGTATCGAAAAGAAGGCTTCGATCTTAAGGAATCGGTGATTACGGCTGGTGCCGTTCGCTTCCGCCCGATTCTCCTGACGGCGTTGGCGATTGTGTTCGGCTCTGCCGTCATGGTGACCGATCCTGTTTTCGGTGGCTTGGCCGTTTCTCTGATCTTCGGAACGCTCGCCTCCACGTTACTGACATTGATCGTTATTCCCATCTTGTATTACTTCTGGCAACTGGATATGCAGCTAAAAGAACAGAAAAAATCACAGATTCAGGGTCAATCCACTTAAAACAGATTGGCAAAAGCTGTAAAAAAATCGAACGATTTTCTTCTAGGGCGGCTCGTGCGACGATTCAAATCGCAACAGGCGCCCTTTTTTATTTCCCCGATTTTACTGAGATGGGCAAGCGAATGCCGCCACGAAACGCTACACTAAATCGCCAGACGAAATGTCTGTGTTTAACTCAATTTCATATCCAGAGACAGTGACGCCATGCGTGTATCCTCGCTGAACCCCGCACAACACAGGGCCCTAAACAAAGCCGTTTCATCGACAAACGGCTCGGTTGTTACCCAATCCACTGTTTCTATTCTTGTCGCAGCCACTGCTGTGGTTTTTACGCTGATGACGACAGGATGCAGTGCAATAATGACCTCTGCCGATGCGCCAAAACCATCGAATGCGGTTACGAATATTCCCCTGCCGTCGTCCGCTCAGGAGCAGGCTCGATTAAAAGAAATTGACCGGAATCCGGTTTTTTTGATCATGGCCGGTGAGTTGGCAGGTCAGGCAAACAATCTGCCTCAATCTGCCGATTATTATTATGAGGCGGCTGAGCAAACAGATGAATTATCCGTTATTCGACGAGCAAGCCAGATCGCCTTGATCGCCAAAAAGTACGACTTGGCGCAAAGCATGGCTAAACGCTGGATAGCCCTGGAGCCCAAGTCCATCAAGGCTGCGGCCACCTTGACAGTCTCTGCGATCCAACTTGGCGATATTCCAGCGGCAGATGAGGCACTGGAAAACTGGCTTAAGCAGATCAATCACGATGATCCAGCCGTTTTTAACGAGCTTGGCGCCTATCTTGAAAACAACGTGGCCAGAGATAAAGCAATCACCTATATCGATCATCTGGCAAAACGCTACCCGAATAATTTCACCGCCCAGATCGTGGTTGCCAAACTCGACCTTAAATTCGACCGTTTGGAAACGGCGACCAATGCCGCCAGTCGTGCCGTTGAAATAGCGCCGAATAGCCAAACCGCACGCGACATCCTCATCGTTGCGCTGAGTCAGTCCGGCAACAACAAAGCGCTTTTGAAGGCATTGAAATCAGCGCACAAACGCTTTCCGGGTACGCCGCGCTATCTTTCTGGTTTGATCGAGTCAACCATTCGCGAAGGCAATCAAATTGAGGCGGGCAAGCTCATTGTTACGGCTCTTGGAAAACCACAAGATGATCCGACCCAATTACGTAATCTGGCTGTGCTGTCTCTTCAGATCAACCGGCCAGCACTTGCAAAAAAAGCTTTGCTTAAACTGAATCAACTACCCGATCAACATGATCTTGCCCAACTGCTGCTCGGCCGCCTCGCCGCGCAGTCTGATGACTTCCAACAAGCCATCCGTCACTTCAACAACGTAGCGATAAACAGCGAACACTATGCCCAAGCGCGAATTCTAATGGCAGCCGCGTACGCTCAATCTGACGACATGACCGGTGCGCTGCAGAGTCTGGATATTGCCCTGAGCCGTCCTATTGACGAGGCCGACAAGCAGCGTCTTACTCTGGCAAAAGCAGGTTTGCTGCAATCTCAAGGGCTTGATCACGAAGCACTAACCACGCTCAACGAAGCGGTCACGATTTGGCCCAACGCCCACGATCTTCAGTTGCAGCGCGCCATGATTCTGTTGAAATTCAACCGAAGCATTGAGGCGGAAGAAGTCCTTCGGCAAGTCATAAAAGAAGATCCGGAGAATGCGACAGCACTCAATGCGCTGGGTTACACGCTTGCCGATGAAAACCGCGACCTGAACGAAGCAGAAAAAATGATTCGAAAGGCACTGGCAAGTGATCCTGAAAATGCGGCCTACCTTGATAGTCTCGGCTGGGTGCAATATCGATTGGGACAATTCGAGGAGGCAGAGAAGACGCTCCAACAGGCATACAAACTTGTCCCCGACCCTGAAGTTGGCGCGCATTGGGGTACCGTGCTTTGGCACCTTGATAAACACGAAGAGGCCAAAGCAGTCTGGAAACGCGCACTACTGCTACGCGGTGATCACCCTGTACTGACGCAAACGCTACAGAAATACGCCCCAGACCTCATGAACGACACAGAGACACCGCAGAATCAAAATCAACCATGATGAACCGGTTTTCATTCCGATCACGCCTATTTGCTGTGGGCATCGCTTTAACGACGTTGCTGGGTGGATGTGCTCAGCAACCAATCCATCTTGATCAGACCGAGTCCATACAAAACCGTCTGAACCCGACTTGGAAAAAGCACGAGCAAGCTGTCCGTCAAATCGCTGACTGGCAATGTATTGGCAGAATAGCCATCCGAACCGAAACCGAAGGCGGGACCGTCAATCTCAACTGGCACCAAATCGGAGATACCGCGAAAATCGTACTGAATGCCCCCCTGAATCAAGGTACGGTCGAATTGGCCGGGCGCCCGGATATGATGCTGATTACAGACTCAAGTGGTCATCGCCAGTTGACTTCAAACCCCGAGGCAAGTATCGAGCAGCTTACCGGCTGGAAAATACCCATCACTGCCCTGCCCGACTGGATTCGCGGATTACCCCACGACAAGAGCGCGCTGATTCAACTCAATCAGAACGGCCAGTTGCGCACATTAAACGACGATGGCTGGTTGATCGACTACGAATCCTATATGCCCGTGCCCGGATTCGATCTGGAAATGCCGAGGAAAATTACGGTCACACGCGACGATATCCGGCTAAGGCTCGTCGTCGAATCCTGGCAGATGAAGGTCAATGGGAAGATTGAGCCATCCCGATGATCACAGACGCACCAACCCAATGGCTAGCTCCCGTCAAAATCAATCTGTTTTTGCATATCAACAGCAAGATTCCCGAGGGAACATTTCGTGGTTATCACGAGTTGCAAACCTATTTTCAACGCCTGGATTACGGCGATTACTTAACGTTTGAATGCATCGAAGAGCCCACTATCTCCGTGCAGTGGCTCGAAGGCGACGAATCTGTTGCCCTCAAACCCGTGCAGGAGCGTAATGATTTGATCTATCGGGCTGCAGCCCTGCTTCAAGAGGCCGCAAGCGCCCGGGGGCTTCCACGCCAGGGCGTACGAATAACACTTACGAAAAACACCCCGGTGGGCGGTGGACTCGGTGGAGGCTCATCTGCGGCGGCGACAACGCTGCTGGCGCTCAATCAGCTCTGGGAAATATCATTGCCGATAGCAGAACTGCTACCACTTGCATGCCCACTGGGGGCAGACGTACCGTTTTTTCTCTATAAAACCAACGCTTGGGCTGAGGGAATCGGTGACCGCATAACACCCTATCCAAGTCCTGTGGCCGGAAAATGGTTTTTGATTGTCGTGCCAAAAACACGCACCTTGACAGCACAGGGGTTCGCCCATCCGAAACTCATCAGGAATGAAGCGAAGGTTGCGCCTTCAGATCTGGCCGAACATTGGAATAAATCAAGCTACAACGCATTCGAAGCATGCGCAATCGCGGAAGATCCGGCCATCGCAGCCTGCGACAAGGCCCTTCGTAATGCCACCGGTTTTTCCCGCCTGACCGGCAGTGGCGCCTGCCTGTTTTCGCCGGTGGAAAACCATGCAACTGCTCAGCAAGTTGCTGATATATTGATTCGGGACACGCTTCAGATACAGCGGATCATCATTGCTCGCGCACTGCCAGACAAATAGACAGAACAAATGAAAATCAAAAAAAACGAGCAAAGCACTTGGCAAAGACAAAAGGCTTCGTTAAGATGCGCTCCTCTTTCGTTTGGGCCGTCGCCAAGTTGGTTAAGGCACTGGGTTTTGATCCCAGCATTCCAAGGTTCGAATCCTTGCGGCCCAGCCAAACAATCGGCAGAACGATGACAATCCAAAGAACACTGATGGTTTTTTCCGGCAACGCAAATCGGGCACTCTCCGAGCGCGTCGTTGAAAGTCTTGATATTCAGCTCGGGCAGGCCACAGTTTCCCGCTTCAGCGATGGCGAAAGCTACGTTGAAATACTGGAAAACGTTCGCGGTCGGGATGTCTTCGTCGTTCAGCCAACCTGCGATCCCACCAACGACAACATCATGGAACTCATGGTGATGGTGGACGCCCTCCGACGTGCTTCGGCTTATCGAATCACGGCGGTCATCCCCTACTACGGTTACTCCAGGCAAGATCGCCGTGTGCGTTCAGCACGCGTACCGATCAGCGCCAAGGTTGTCGCCAACATGCTGCAAAGCGTTGGTGTAGACCGCATTCTCACCGTTGATCTGCATGCCGATCAGATTCAGGGCTTTTTCGACATCCCCGTGGATAACGTCTACGCCTCCCCGATTCTGCTCGGAGATATCTGGCGGCAAAAATACAACGATCTGATTGTCGTATCACCTGACGTTGGCGGTGTTGTGCGCGCCCGTGCGGTGGCAAAACGCCTTGATGACTCCGATCTTGCCATTATCGACAAGCGCCGCCCCCGCCCCAACGTATCTCAGGTGATGCATATCATTGGTGAAGTGCGTGACAAAACCTGCGTGATTGTGGATGACATGGTCGATACGGCCGGCACCTTGTGCAAGGCTGCCAGCGCGCTCAAGAAGCACGGCGCCAAGAAAGTGGTTGCGTATGCCACGCACGCCATTCTTTCAGGCGCAGCAATCGACAACATCAACAATTCGGATCTGGACGAATTGGTCGTCACCGACACAATTCCACTCAAGACCGAAGCCGAACAATGCGAGAAAATCCGTGCACTTTCAGTTGCAGGCATGTTGGCAGAAACCATTCGTCGCATCCACACCGACGAATCGGTCAGTTCGCTTTATAACGATTAATTCATCTCTTATCTCAAGCACCTGTTTACCGACCGGCCTTCCAGTGAGAAAGCCGGATGATATAAACGCATCTAAGCTCTGGAATTTACCTGTTTTTTCCCATATAATCCTGCGCCTTGTTGTGTCCATTGGCTCAACAAGGTTGAGGGACTTGTTTGGTCGCGAACAGTCCCCGTCACGTCGGACTTGGTTAACCCTATCGATTAATCAAACTCGGCGATTTTTTATTATTTTGGAGTTATTTACATGTCTCAAGAAACATTTGCGCTTGACGCCGCGCGTCGTGACGATCAGGGGAAGGGTGCGAGCCGCCGCCTGCGTCGCGAAGGCCGTATACCTGCCATTGTGTATGGCGGCGACGAAGCCCCTCAGTCAGTAACCATCCTGCACAATGAAATCCTCAAGCACCTGGAGCATGAAGCGTTCTATTCGCACGTGCTGGAACTGAACATCGATGGCAAAACCAGCAAGGTCATTCTGCGTGATCTGCATCGCCATCCCTACAAGCCATTGATTATGCATGCTGATTTCCAGCGCGTATCTGCCAACCAGTCCTTGCGTGTCACTGTTCCCCTCCATTTCCTGAATAAGGAAACAAGTGTCGGTGCAAAAGCAGGTGGCATTGTGAATGTCATTCTGTCTGAAATTGAAGTGGACTGCACCGCAAACAAATTGCCTGAGTTCATCGAAGTCGACATGAAGGATCTGGACATCGGTGGTTCAATTCATCTGAGCCAGATCAAGATGCCGGCAGGCGTTCGCATCCATGCTCTGATGCTGGGCGAAGATCACGACGTTGGCGTGGTAGCGATTCATGCGCCGAAAGTGGACAAGTCTGCTGAAGCTGAATCAGAAGAATAATCCGGGGTAAACCCTGACCTAAACCGCCGCCTCTGGCTTCACTGGGTGAAGTATAGATGCGGCGGTTTTTTATTACACTCTGTTCATTCATCAACGCTTTGAACAGAGAGCATCTGGTGATCTCATGACGATTCAACTTATTGTGGGGCTGGGGAATCCTGGCAGTAAATATGAATCGACCCGTCATAATGCGGGTTTCTGGTTCATTGATGAACTGGCCAGACACTGGGGCGGTCATCTCAGTTCAGACACCAAATTTCACTGCGAAATGCTGCGCATCTTCGTGAAACAGGTCGATCGACGACTGATCAAGCCGCAAACCTTCATGAACCTGTCCGGCAAATCAGTCGCTGCGGTTGCTAATTTTTACAAGATTCCCGCTGAATCCATTCTTGTCGTTCACGACGAGTTGGATCTACTTCCGGGTAAAATGAAGCTGAAGATTGGTGGCAGTCACGGCGGACACAATGGCCTCAAGGATATTCAGGCCCAGTTGGGTACACCCAACTTCTGGCGTTTACGGATTGGCATTGGCCATCCTGGCCACCGGGATCAAGTCGTTGGTTTCGTGTTAACCAACCCGCCCGCGTCTGAACGTACATTGATTGATGCCAGCATCCGGCACGCTGTGAACGAGATCGATGCCCTACTGGATATCGATCCGGAAAAATCCACACAACGAATCAACGCGTTTACCGCGGAAGCTTAAATGACCGCACAAAGTCTCTGGCGTCTATAATGGCCCACCTTTTTTCTTTTTTACCGTTCTCGGAGACATTTCATGGGTTTTAATTGCGGCATCGTCGGCTTGCCGAATGTGGGTAAATCCACACTGTTCAATGCGTTGACCAAAGCCAACATTCAGGCGGAAAACTATCCATTCTGTACCATTGAACCCAATGTCGGCATTGTCGCCATGCCGGATCCTCGCCTTGATGCATTGGCAGAAATCGTCAAGCCAGAACGTGTTTTGCCGACAACGATGGAATTCGTTGATATTGCGGGGCTGGTCAAGGGTGCATCCAAAGGTGAAGGTCTGGGCAATCAGTTCCTGACCAATATTCGCGAGACAGATGCCATCGCCCAGGTCGTTCGCTGCTTTGACAACGACGACATCATCCATGTTGCAGGCAAGGTAGACCCCTTGAGCGACATCGACATCATCAACACGGAACTCGTGCTTGCCGATCTTGATATTGTCACGCGCAATCTGGACAGAGCCATCAAGGCGAGCAAGTCCGGCGTCAACAAGGAAGCCATTGCCCGTAAGGCCGTGCTTGAAAAAATCATGGTCGGACTGAATGAAGTCAAACCCGTTCGGGCATTGGGCTTGAGCAGCGAAGAACTCGCCGTCATCCGCGATCTGCAATTGCTGACCGTAAAACCCATCATGTACATCGCCAACGTGAGCGAAGATGGCTTCACCAATAACCCCTACCTTGAAGCCGTTGAAGCCCATGCGGCAAAAGAGAACGCACCTGTCGTGCCGGTATGCGCCACGATTGAAGCCGAGATCATGCAACTGGACGACGAAGACCGCGACGAGTTTCTCTCCGAAATCGGACAATCCGAGCCGGGGCTGAACCGCGTGATCCGTGCAGGATACGCCCTGCTCGGCCTGCAAACCTACTTCACCGCCGGTGTTAAGGAAGTGCGCGCCTGGACCATCCACAAAGGCGACACGGCGCCACAGGCCGCGGGCGTGATTCATACCGATTTCGAACGGGGTTTCATCCGCGCGCAAACCATCGCCTATGACGACTTCATCCTGTACAAAGGCGAACAGGGCGCCAAGGAAGCCGGGAAAATGCGGGCTGAAGGCAAGGAATATATCGTCAAGGATGGGGATATTCTGAACTTCCTGTTCAATGTGTGATCCAGCATAACTGGATGCGGATGACCATAACCGGCACGCAGTCTCGGAACGATGTCGCCGGCGGCAGATGCACCGCCCGAGTGACTTCTCACTTCAGGAGCAAACAAAAATGATTAATCGCCCTTTCCCCGCCCACCGTCCGCGTCGCATGCGTCGGGATGATTTCAGTCGGCGCATGATGCAGGAAAACACCCTCTCAGCGAATGACCTGATTCTCCCGGTATTCGTTCTCGAAGGGCAAGGGGAACAGGAACCGATTTCATCTTTGCCGGGCATTTATCGACAGAGTATCGATTTGCTGCTGGATACAGCCGATCGGGCGCAAAGCCTCGGTATTCCGGCCCTCGCTCTTTTCCCGGTCACGCCAATGAGCGCCAAATCGCCCAATGCCGAAGCCGCCTACGACCCGGACGGCTTGGTTCAACGCACAATCCGCGAATTGAAGAATACATTCCCGAATCTGGGCATCATGACCGATGTCGCACTCGATCCGTACACCACGCATGGACAAGATGGCCTGACCGATGCCAATGGTTATGTGCTGAATGACGAAACGACTGAAGTTCTGGTCAAACAAGCGCAGTCACACGCCGCAGCCGGGGCTGATATCGTGGCCCCCTCCGACATGATGGATGGCCGCATCGGTGCCATCCGTCAACAACTGGAGGCTGCAGGACACATCCATACCCGAATCATGGCCTACAGTGCGAAGTATGCTTCGAGCTTTTACGGTCCATTCCGTGATGCGGTTGGTTCTGCCGGCAATCTGGGCAAGGCCGATAAAAAAACCTACCAGATGGATCCGGCCAACTCCGATGAAGCCCTGCATGAGGTGGCCATGGATTTGGCCGAAGGCGCGGACATGGTCATGGTCAAGCCGGGGATGCCCTACCTCGACATCGTACGGCGTGTCAAAACCGAGTTGAAAGTGCCCACCTTTGCTTACCATGTCTCAGGGGAGTACGCCATGCTCCGCGCAGCAGCCGACAACGGCTGGCTCGATTGGCGCAAATGCCTGCTGGAAACCATGATGGGCTTCCGTAGAGCGGGAGCAGACGGTGTTCTGACCTATGCCGCACTGGATGTTGCAGAGTACTTGGCTGTGGGCGACATCCAATAACTCAGCATTCAAAAGGAATCTCAGATCAAATCTGTGATTGTTTATGATGAAATTATCAGAGCTTTAAAAAAAACCAGCGAAATGCTGGTTTTTTTTAAAGCAAAGTTTCGACAGTTGATTACTCAACAATACCCAAGGTGAGTGTCAGTGTCGCAAACACAATGCCTTTGATGGTGATAAGACCGCTGATGACCCAGTGGACAATTTTCCAAGGCGTATGCTCATCAAATTTTTCTTGTAAATTCATTGCGTGGTTCCTCGTCAAGGCATAAATGGATTGACTCACGGACCTCGTGAATCATGCACAGTATACCAGCTAATAGATTATATTTTTATTACATAGAATTATTTTATATATCGGATCATTCCATGATCAATCACGTGGCGTTAGGGAAAACCAAACAACAATGGCTGGGGAGCTCGAAAAACCCGTCATTCCCGCGTAGGCGAGAATCCAGCACCTTGATTTTTCTGGGTTCCCGCTTTCGCGGGAACGACGAATCACGGGTATTTCGAGGTGCCCGGCTAAGGGTTTCACGATAGTCTGTTTGAATTCAAAAAGCCGTGAGCCTTAGATCGAATTAATTTTGCTCGCGGTACGCAAACGACTAAGCGGAAAGGCGGGTATGTGCCAACTTAGTGTGAATACGGATGAAATTTGCTCTGAACCGTTCAGTTACAGCCGGGCACCGAGTATTACTCGCGAAACTCAACACATATGGTTTAGTTACGCCTTGCCTCGAACCGCATCAACAACCATCTTGGCAATATTCCGATCAACCAAAGGACGATCTTCTGGCACGACCCGACACAGCTTCATTGTTTGATGGCCGATTCGAATCGAGTACAGCGCAACACCCACGCCCTGCCCTGCCCGCACGCCGACCTGCAGCAGGACATTCGATAGCCAGCTCTGGCTGACCGAATCGAGCATTGTCTCGGTGACCGTGGTAAAGGCAATGTTTTTCAGAATCATCTGATACAAACGCCAGCGTGCGGTGGCGGATAACTTCAGCCCATAAATTGCCGCCACACGTTCGACCATGGCTGCATTTCTCCAGGCAACCAGAAGCAAATCAAGCGCGGGATAGGGACTGGCGGCGATAAACACCCCTGTTCGTGTCGATTCGCGTTTTACCAGTTGCGCAGCCTGTATATCCTGCGCTCCGTACCACCGGCTGAGATGATCGGCGAGTTCCTTGGTGCTCCAACTCTCATCCACAATGGCCAAACCTTCCCATAGATCGTCGCGACGTGGACTTCGCCGATAGAGGTGTTTGATTCTTTGCACCCATTCATTCAAGCCGCCCTGAGTTGCGTGGGGATTGCTGATTGCCTGCTTAAAATAGGCTTGAATGCGGGCAATTTCATCAATCTGCCGTCTCGCCCAGTGTGCCTGCCACGCCAGTATCAGGAACCCGACAATGAGTGCACTTCCAATCGCAAGAAGTGCAACGCCTGCCCAGATGCTGAGCGACCACCCCCAAACGACGGCCTGACTCCAGACCACACCCATCCAGACGAGCAAAGCGGTCGCAATCAGCCGACTCAGCCAATGGCTACGGGCCGGGGGTAAAAGAGGTTCGGGTTCAACATCGGGTGTGGCATCTTTTCGAATGTCAGCCGCATCGGTTGTGGGTACGTCATCACCCAAGGCATGTATGATTGTGCGCAAATCGTTGTCTTGTTCATTCATTGTTTGATCAACCTCTTATTCAGCCAGAAGAAAGGCAAGTAACTGATCGATTCGTCGTGCGGGGAAAGCCTGCACCCGATCGAGACCTTCCGGTGGTGAAAGCTGTGGCAAATCTTCAATTTTTAGATTGAGCGCGTGCGGTAAATTGTCGGGCAGATGCGGCGGTGTGAAGCGAATACGCTCCCCTGTACGTTTATCCCGACCAATCAGGCTTTGCGTGTGATCCGGTGTCTCGTGCAGCTTAGCCGATTGAACAGCAGCAATAGCCATCACGTTGACATCAATATCCTCCGCCGCCAATCGCTGTACGGTTTCGTATAGATAAGATTCCAACAGGGATTGCATCCGCTTCTGATCTTCGGGCAACAGGTGATCGATCTTGGTCGCACAGACGGCCACACGACGAATTCGGCGACGAAACAATCGTCCAAGCCAATGATCCTGCCCATAACGGAAAGGCTGTAATACGCTGTCGAGCGCAGCGCGCATGTCTTTGAGCGCTTCTTGCCCGGCAGTCATGGCACCCAACAGATCAATGAGAATTACCTGGGCATCAAGATTCTGAAAGTGCCGTTCGAAAAACGGTCGTGCTTCGTGATCCCGATACGCCTTGTAATGGTCCGCGCACACCGCGCCCCAAGATTGGGCGGGGAACGAGTCCGGTACCGACCCGCCTGCCAAGTTAGTAGAAAACAGCGGAACAAACGGTTTATCGCCCGGTTTGTAATCGGTGCCCGATAGCAAAAAACGTCCCGGCAAATTCCGGCTTAGTTGATGCGGCGGTAACCGGCAGTCGGCGAGAAAATCCGCCCAGCGCTGCTGCAACTGCGACAGATACTCTCGATCCACGGGTGCCATCGGATCGATTACAGACAACTCCTGAATAAGTGCATTTCCCAACTCCAACCGCGGCGACTGGCTGCACCATCCCCACAGAGCTTGACAAAACTGGGCGAAATCCCAATCCAACAGGGCAAGATCCATGAGCCACTCGCCGGGGTAATCGAACAGTTCGATAATACGTTTACGTGGTTTTGGGGAATACCATGAGCGTGTCATCGTGAGTTCGATTCGCGCAATCGACCAGTCGGTGGTCGAAGCCGGCCAGTACGGTGGACGATGCGTAAGTGCTTGTAATCCCGCGTCATAGTCGAAAGCATGGGGCGCATCACGCCGCCACAGGCCGTGCGTGACATCTGATAGAACCGCTTGCTGGATAAGCGAACCACGGCGGGCGTTTTCAAGGTGGTTGATGATCGACGTGATCAGGGCGGATTTACCCGCCTGAGAAAGACCGGTGATGCCAATCCGAGTCGTTTTAGCGTTTGCAAATGGGAGTGGACTCAATTTCGATACCGCCTGCTACCCGTATTTTCTCAAGTAGCCTCGAAAGCAGAATCGATAATCGTCCAAATCATCAACACAGGTTCAAGGCCGCCAATGGTCCCATTCTACGACACTCACTCGATATGGGCGGGAACCAACTAATCGCGTCCTGAGAAAAAAGGGCTTTAATCGTCCAACCAGTTGATATCACAGCAAACGACTTTAATACCGTTATCAGGTGCATGGCCACGACAGTACGACAACGTGCGACACAAATTTCCGCCGGCAACCGACAGATAGGGACGACTGATCTGGACCATGCTGGGTTCGATCATGGCGCGGCGGAAATAGGGTCGTTTGGCCCAGCACGCCCCTTCGGCTTGTGCCAGGGGTCGAAACCGATTCTTGATTGAAGCCGGTGCAAATGCACCATGAATGGTTTCTTCCACCTGATAACCTCTGGCATCGAGCACAAATACGCGCGCAACGATTGCCATCGACAATAAGGCACGGGAGGCATTCCGGAGGGATTCGCCCCGTTCCAGTGCAACCAACATATCCTCAAAACGCTCGGTGACTGAAACGATCTGTTGATGA
This sequence comes from Halothiobacillus neapolitanus c2, assembly GCF_000024765.1. Lineage (GTDB taxonomy): Bacteria > Pseudomonadota > Gammaproteobacteria > Halothiobacillales > Halothiobacillaceae > Halothiobacillus > Halothiobacillus neapolitanus. The sequence continues at coordinate 1,281,149 of NC_013422.1, forward strand.
AGGTTGTAATCGGCTCGATCCATTTCAAGCGAACTATCCTTCAATCCCTGATCAAGGAAATCGCGATCAAACGTTTCCTTTTGATCCAGCAGAGCAGGCTTGGCCAGGCCAAATCCCTGCAACAAGTCGGCTCCTGAGTTCAGTGCAATGGCCAGTTGTTTGGGTGTTTCAATACCTTCCTGCAACACCATGCTGCCCGCTTCGTGGATCATGGCAACCAAAGAGGGCAACGTACGCTGCGCGCGATATGAGTGCTCGGATTCGACGATCAAACTACGGTCCAGTTTGACGATATCCGCATTGATGCGCCACAAACGGGTGAACTGAGAGCCGCCTACGCCAAAATCATCGAGCGCAATCAGGCACCCTAGTGAACGATAAAACTCGATGGACTCCATCAGTTGTGTTTCATCGGGTAGCTCCGACTCGACCACTTCAATCACGATACGCCAACCTTCGACATTAAGTGTTTCCAGAAGCTGGGCGAAGAAAGAGCCGAACTGGTGCCCATGCATGGCAACAAGTGGATGCACATTAAGAAACAACCATCGCGACTCAAGATGAGCGTGCATGAAGTTCTTTAAATGTAATTCCCGGCAGGCTCGGTCCGCACGAACCAGAAATTCGATATCTGTGATGGATTGGAATAAATCGGCAGGCGAACGTGGTGCGCCATCGGCATCAAATATTCGAGCAAGGCCTTCATACCCGACAATACGTTGGTGCGCTACGCTCACAATCGGTTGAAACGCGGAACGCACAGTGAACTGCTCACACAGAGCGATTCTTTGCCCGTCTGTCATGGTGTGTATTCGGGGATACATAAAAGCCTCGTAAAACAAATGCTCGGGTAAATTAGCAAAAAACACGCCATCCATGGGTGTTAAAAAATAAAATGCACTCTTTCTGTGAATAGTACGCGCCAAGAATAAAGTATTACCCCAGTTTAGATTGAGCGAAATATCCTAAAAGCTCCCGAGGCTGATGCTTGATCTCCTCTGTGAAGATCAAGATTCAGGCCCAATTATTTTTACAAAAAGAAAGAATCACCACGGTGATATAAAAACCAAGGCGCTAGATGATACAATTAAATCAATGAGTTGTGTTTGATTTATTTAGTCCGGTCTAATAATTTTATTTAGGTAATGCCATGTCCCTTCGGGAAGAAAAACTGCTGCGACGAGTGACTCTTGCCTCTGTGGGTGTCGCGATATTGTTGATCGCACTCAAACTGGTGGCGGCAATCAGTACCAACGCAATCAGCATGATGGCGTCCTTGATCGACTCGACAATGGATCTATTCGCTTCGCTCGTTACCTTGTTTGCGGTTCGAATTGCATTGCAACCCCCGGATGAAGATCATCGCTTCGGTCACGGCAAGGCCGAACCACTGGCTGCATTGGCCCAGGCTACGTTCATTGCGGGTTCGGGTGCGTTCTTGTTGCTAGAAGCCGTTCAGCGCCTGGTTCGACCACAAGCAATTGAAACCGTCGACTGGGGGATCGCCGTGATGGTTATATCTATGATAGCGACAGCGTTTCTGGTCCTCTTTCAGCGGCACGTTATTCGTGTCACCCAATCGCCGGCCATCAAAGCGGATGCGGCGCATTACGGATCTGACTTTCTGATCAATGCCGCCACAATTGCGGCCTTATTGTTGGCTCATCAAGGTATAGGCTGGATTGATCCAATTTTTGGTGCGTCCGTAGGTGGCTTCATCCTGCTCAGTGCCTGGTTTGTTGGTCGCAAGGCAATGGATCAGCTCATGGACAGGGAGGTGCTCGATGGCAGTGAGGCTCGTATTCATGCCATTGCAGTCAGCCACCCTCGTGTGGAAGCGGCAGATCACATACGCACAAGAATGGCTGGCCGGATCATGATCATTCAGTTGTATATCTATCTGCAAAATGATCTCGATCTCGCACACGCACACGTCATCGGGGACGAGGTTGCAGAAAAGATTCAAGAAATATTTCCCGGCGCCGACATATTGATTCATGAAGAGCCATTTCATGGCACAAACGCACCATCCATCACCAAATCCGAGACGGGCCCATCAATTCAGGAGATCGTATGAGTAGCACTATTTCCAGTATCGCTGCACTGGTTCAAAACTATGCGCAATCATCTACCCAATCTCAGGTACAGCAAGTAGCCCAGTTTGAGATGCTTAAAAGGTCACAGGATATTCAGGCACAGAGCATTCTACCCCTGCTGGATGCCGTTGTTCAGAACAGCCCCAAACCGGTTCCCTCAACTGGCAGTATCGGCAGCGTACTCGACGTACGCGCATGAAACTCGACTCGATCGAGGATCAAGACGAACCGGAAAGCCCGGCAATAAATGGATGATCCTGAGGATTAGGTCGCCGTGGCTTCCACGAATTGAGCATCTTCCAGCGTCCAGCGTCTGGTATGCAGGTGGCGCAAACTGGAGCGGTGACCGACGCTGACCACGGTCATTTGTGGACTTTGCGCAATCAATAATTCGTAGAGTGCAGTTTCACTAGATTCATCCAGTGCTGAGGTCGCTTCATCCAAGAACACGAGCCGAGGCTGCTGCAGAAGCACTCGGGCAAAGGCGAGCCGCTGTTGCTCACCGAGTGACAAAATCATCGACCAGGGCTCGATTGAATCCAGACTTGGCACAAGCGCACCCAATCCCACTGCATTCAACACCGTACCAAGCACTTCATCGCTCGTATCCTGGGCCGCTTGCGGGTACAACACGGCTTCACGCAGGCTGCCAAGTGGCAAATACGGTTTTTGTGGCAGAAACAATGTTTTGCTACCTTCAGGCAATTCAATTCGCCCCTCACCGAATGGCCAGATGCCGGCCAAGGCGCGCAACAAGGTGCTTTTGCCTGATCCGGAACGGCCCATGATCAATAATCGCTCCCCCGCGCCCAGCGTGAAATCGGCATGGTTGAGCAAACGACGATCATCCGGCAGATGAATAGACAACTGATGAACACCGAGCACGACATCATTTCCCGAGCTCGCAGTGTGCTCGATTTTGACTTCGGTCTCGTGCAACAACTCAACTTTCTGTACCAGGTTCCTGAAACCATGCAAACGGTCGACCACCGCATGCCATTGGGCGAAATTGTCGTAACTTTGTGCGATGTAGGCGAACGAGCTCTGTACATTGCCGAAGGCCGAGCTGATCTGCATTAAAAATCCTAGCGGAACAGCTTTACTGAAATAGGCAGCCGCCGCGGCCAGAAAGGGCAAAATCACCGCCACCTGACTGAAATAACTGCTGAACCAGTTGAATCGTTTTTGTCGGAGAATCAGCCGCTTGTAGTTATCGAACACCCGATCGAATCGCGCATGAAATTGCGCCTGTTCCTTGTTCTCGCCACCATAAAACGCCACGGCTTCACTGTTTTCCCGAAGCCGAACTAGGCTGAAACGAAAATCTGCTTGCAGGCGCTGCTGATTGAAATTAAGCCAAATCAGTGGGTTGCCGACTTTAGCCGCTACCCAGGTCCAGACGACTGCATAGATCAAGGCCACCCAAACCAGGAATCCCGGAATATGGTGCATGGCGCCGTCCCAAGGGATGACAACCTTCGAAGAAAGTACCCACAACAAACCGATAAAGGCCACCAGATTGGCGACTGCACTCAAGAGACCGGTTAACAGACTGGTCGTCAACTGCGAGAACAGGTTGAGATCGTCAGCGATCCGTTGGTCGGGGTTATCTTGCCCTCGCTGGAAAATTTCCATGTGGTAATAGGTTTGCGCCGACAGATAGCGGGATAAATAATCTCCCGTCAGCCATCGCCGCCAACGCAAATCGAGCAACTGGGAAAGATAGGTTTGATAAACGCTGAGTGCAATGGCACCAAAAGCCAGTAAGGCAAACTCCCCCAACAGCTTCCAGAACCCAGCCTGATCATAATTTTGCAGGGCATTGTAGAAGCGGTTGTACCAATCGGTGATTTGGAGATTGATGAACACCAGCAGTAAGGTAGTTGCAATGATGGCTAGCAGGAAACCGCGTGCCTTCCAGCGGTCTTCAGAATGGAGAAAGTACGGCTTTGCCAGTGCCCACACGGTAGCGAAAAAGGCACGGTTGAAGCGGCGTGATTGTTTGGCTAAAGCCTGTACATCCGGTGAGAGATCATTGGGATCGAGTTGCATCGTGTTCCTTCATATGATTTGTGCGGGCTTTGCCGCATTTGAGCTTGGTTTGCCGCTCAGGTTCCCGAAAGATTGATCAACGTTTTCTTCTCAGCCACGCCAACCCGATCAGCAGAGTACCAAAGAGGATTATTGGCCAGGACTGCAACCTGAAGAACGGCGTATCGCCCGCATAGGGCTGAATGTTTTCGACCAGAATACCCTGCTCGTCCACACCGATGCGCTTTGTGATCTGACCTTGCGTATTGATGAAAGCCGAGATGCCAGTATTGGTTGCGCGAATCATGGGGCGGCCAAATTCCAATGCGCGCACCTGTGCCATTTGTAAGTTCTGATGCGGTGCCAGGCTGTTACCGAACCAGGAATCATTGGACACATTCACCAGAAAACCAGCCTGTGGTAGGGAATGACGGATGTCGCGAGCAAAATCGGCCTCGTAGCAGATCGAGGCACCAACTTTGACCCCTTTCACTTCGGGCAGTGGCTGATCAACCGACCCCGGCGTTAGATCGGACATAGGAATATCGATCATCCCTGCAAACAGATTGATAATCGGACGCAGGGGCATGTACTCACCAAATGGCACCAAATGAGCCTTTCGGTGCTGCCCTACTGTCTCGGGAATGCCGACCAGCGTGTTGAAATATTGACCGCTCGCGTTCTGGGTAAACGCGCCGACAAGAAAATCCTGATGCTGTTCAGCGGCACGAGCCTGCAAACGTTTCTTGAACCAGTCGAGATCATCCAGCACATCCGGTATGGCCGTTTCGGGCCAGATCACCAGATCGACATGGCCCATCTCCTCGGTCAATGTCATGTAGGTTTGCAGGGTTTTGGTCAGAAAAGCGGGGTCGAACTTCTGCATCTGCGGCACATTGGCTTGCGCGAGACCCACGGACAAAGTCTTTCCACTGGGATGCGTCCATTGAACCTTGGCAAGAAAATGGCCAACACCAAGGAAAAGCGCCAGAGAGATGATCAAAACCGAAATCGGCCTCCGACCCTTTCTGGTAGTGTCGAACGGATGATCTGCCGACAATGCCAACAATCCAGCCAGTATCAGTGCAATCATACCGGCGCCGTACTCGCCGACAACCGGTAAGAAACCGCCCAATGGGCCGGACGTTTGGGCGATACCGAGATCGAGCCACGGAAAGCCACTGAACACCCAACCGCGCAACCATTCGAGGAATATCCAGCTTCCGGTAAAAGCCAGCACGTGTCGGGGCAACAGGTGTTCGGATTCTCCGCTCGATAGGCGCACCAAAGCCATCGTCAATGCAGGGTAGATGGAAATAGCGGCAACGAACAAACCGGTAATTAAAGCGGCCAGTGGGGCCACGGCACCGCCGAACAGCGTAAAACTTTCGTACAACCAACTCACGCCGACGCCAAATTGCCCCAAGCCATAGGCAAAGCCCAAAGCCACGACACCGCGCAAGGACAATCCCGGCAACAGCAGAAGCAGTAAAGCAGGGCTTAAAATACTGAGCGGCCAGAAGCCGACAGGCGCGAACGCGAGGGGCAAAAGCCCCCCAGCAATCAGGGAGACGAGCAAACGAAAGCGAAAATTCATTCGGTCACGCAGCGCCGCGACCGAAGTCATCCGGTGTGATCCGGGGTGGATTCATTCTCGATCTGACTGGGCGTCATCACGGTGACCAGCAGCAAATGTAACCGTCGCTTGTCTGCGCCAAGAATCTTGAATTCATATCCACCGACACAAACTACTTCTCCGCGTCGCGGCAAATGGCCAAGTTCATGCGTGATGAAGCCGCCGATGGTGTCGTATTCATCGTCAGAAAAATCAGTGCCGAAGTGGGCATTGAACTCATCGATGGGTGTCAACGCGCGGACAGTGAATCGGTTGGCAGACTGTTCGCGGATATGCACGGGCTCGGCCGTGTCGTATTCATCGTCGATGTCGCCCACAATTTCTTCAAGCACATCTTCAATGGTGACCAAACCCGCCACACCACCAAACTCATCCAGCACGATGGCCATATGGGTGCGCGTCAGGCGAAACTCCGCGAGGAGTACATCGAGTCGTTTGCTTTCAGGAACATATAACGCAGAACGAATGTGGTTTTTGAGGGTGAAACCGGCAATATCCTCTTCTGAAGGCGTTCCCGCATAAAAATGCAGCAGCTCCTTTACCAAAAGTATGCCGGTGATTTCATCACGATTCTCCAGAATCACCGGATAACGCGAATGGCCGGTTTCAGCAATCTCAGAAAGAATTTGAGGCAAAGTGGAAGTGATATTAATGACATCCATCTGCCCACGGGGAATCATGACATCGCGCACCCGCGAGTCATGAAATTCAAGCACCGAATCAATCAGGCTGGCGGTAGAGTGCGGGATGATCTGCTTTTCTGCAGCCGCTTTGGCTACGGTCAGAATATCCGAGCAACTCTTTACCTGACTGATGCACCACTGTTGGCGCAGCCGAGCGAACCAGCCTGGCTCGTCGCTGCGCGAAGGACTCGAGTCTTCGTCCATTGCCTTGTTTGTACCCTTGAAAATAAAAGTTAAAAGCTTCGGTTAAAAATGACAGGACCAAATTCAATAGTGAGATTAATCTGCGCTATACGGGTTTTCAAATCCGAGTTTTTGCATGGCATCCACCTCGATCTGTTCCATCTGATCAGCTTCGGCACTCGCTTCATGGTCGTAGCCCAGCAGATGTAATACGCCATGCACGACAAGATGTGCCGTGTGCGTGGCAGGAATTTTGTTTTGGCTTGCCGCCTCGTTCAGAACGACCGGCATACAAATCAGCAGATCACCGAGATAGACAGGTTCATCACCACTTGCCATATCTTCTGGCAGTTCCGGTGCGTCGTAGGAAAATGAAAGCACATTTGTTGCATATTTTTTGTGACGATACTGCTGATTCAGCGACAGGCCTTCTTCTTCATCCACAAAACGAACGGTGAGCGCAACGGACTGCCAATGATTTGCCGCATCCAATGCCGCTTCTACCCAAGGTTGCATGCGTGCGGCCGTCGGGCAGCGAAGCACACTCGCCTTCTGACGAATCACCGTGGCGCGTTTGCTCACTTCGTTTGCTCCCGAGCCTCGTAGGCATTGACGATGCGCATTACGAGCGGGTGGCGCACCACGTCACGAGCCTGGAAAAAGGTAAAGGCAACCGAATCCACTTCACTCAACACGTCAATCGCATCGCGTAAACCGGAGGTAATGCCACGAGGCAAATCGATTTGGGTGACATCGCCGGTGACCACGGCCTTACTGCCAAAGCCGATCCGGGTGAGGAACATTTTCATCTGCTCGATGGTGGTGTTCTGCGCCTCGTCGAGAATGACGAACGATTCGTTCAAAGTTCGGCCACGCATGAACGCCAGGGGCGCGACTTCAATGACCTGACGTTCGATCAATTTGGAAACCTTGTCGAACCCCAACATTTCATAAAGTGCGTCGTACATTGGTCGCAAATACGGATCGATTTTCTGCGCCAGATCGCCCGGCAGAAAGCCCAGCTTCTCCCCGGCTTCGACAGCGGGACGTACCAGCACGATGCGTTGCACCGCGCCACGCTCCAGCGCATCAACGGCGCTGGCTACCGCAAGATATGTCTTGCCCGTACCTGCCGGGCCGATACCAAAATTAAGATCGAAATGCGCAATGGATTGCAGATAACGTATCTGCCGCGCGCCTCGACCACGGACAATACCGCGTTGGGTACGAATCTGAATTTCATCGGCGGCCGCAGGGGCATCATCCTGCAAACCAGCGGCTTGGAGGAACAGATTCACGCGTTCAAGATCGATGATTTCCGAGGCAGAAAGATCGTATAAATCACGAATCGCTTTCTCGACCTGTTGGGTGGTTTTCGTTTCGCCAATCACGGAGAAATCCGCCCCGCGATGATTGATTTCCACACCCAAGCGGCGTTCGATGACGCGCAGGTGCGCGTCGAATGAACCTGCAAGATTGACCAATCGTTCATTGTCCAACCCACTTTGTGGATCGACAGGCAACGCGAAGTCAAGCCGGGCGGTTCGTTGATCGATTGGCGACATACTTGAATCTAGGCTTGAATCGGCCATCAGGCAGCGACCAGATTGCGGGCTTTGGCACGCGCCAAATCCATCGAGTTGATGCCAACAAAATCCGCGCGCAACGAATTGGGCTTCACTTCAGTGATGCGCACGTCCACGAACAGTCCGGCCAATTCCGGGCGGGCCTTGAAAATAACGCTGCGGTTGTTCTCTGTCTTGCCGACCAGTTCGTCCGGATCCTTTTTGGATGGTCCAGTCACCAGAATGGTCTGAACCGTATCGAGCATCGCTTGAGAAATGGCCTGCTCTTGAGCGGTAATTTGCGCCTGCAAACGATGCAGACGGGCCTTTTTGACCGCCTCGGGTTGATCATCCGGCAGGCTGGCGGCCGGTGTTCCCGGACGCGCACTATATATAAAGCTGAACGAGTGATCGAAATGCATATCGGTCACGAGTTTCATGGTCGCCTCGAAATCTTCTTCGGTTTCTCCGGGAAAACCGATAATGAAATCCGAAGACAATGAAATACCCGGACGCGCAGCCATGAGCTTGCGCAACTTCGCCTTGTACTCAATCACGGTATGGCCCCGCTTCATCAAAGCCAGAATCCGGTCAGAACCCACCTGTACCGGCAGGTGAAGATAGGCCGCCAATTTGGGTACGTTACGATAGGCTTCGATCAGCCGGTCTGTGAACTCGACCGGATGCGAGGTGGTAAAACGAATACGGCCAATCGAATCGATTCGTGCAATGTATTCGATCAGCAGGGCGAGATCGGCAATCTGGCCATCGTGCATCACGCCACGATAGGCATTGACGTTCTGACCCAGCAGGTTTACTTCACGCACACCCTGCTCGGCCAACTCGGCCACTTCGGCGATCACGTCATCGAACGGGCGTGAAATCTCTTCGCCACGCGTATACGGAACAACGCAGAAAGAGCAGTATTTCGAGCAGCCTTCCATAATGGATACGAATGCCGTTGGGCCTTCGGCGCGCGGTGCGGGCAGGTTGTCGAATTTCTCGATTTCTGGGAATGAAATGTCAACCACCGGCTTACGATTGGCTTCTACTGCTGCGACCATTTCAGGCAGGCGGTGCAGCGTTTGTGGTCCGAATACGATGTCGACATACGGTGCGCGCGTGCGAATGGAAGCCCCCTCCTGACTGGCAACGCAACCGCCAACGCCGATGATCAGATTAGGGTTTTTTTCCTTGAGTGGACGCCATTGCCCCAATTGAGAGAACACCTTTTCCTGTGCCTTTTCGCGGATCGAACAGGTATTGAGCAACAGGACGTCTGCCTCGGCCGGATCATCGGTGGCAATGAAGCCGGAATTGGCGCCCAGCACGTCCGCCATCTTTGATGAATCGTACTCGTTCATCTGGCAGCCCCACGTCTTGATGTGCAGCTTGCGGCCAGACATGGACGGGGTTGAAACGGGCACGTTGGGCACCTCGTTATGGGCTAAGACGTCGTAACTGGTTATGCTCACGCAGAACTCCAAAACCTTGAAAATGGTGCGAAAGATAGCAGAAAACCGGAACGGTTTCCCGATAATCTCAAGTGATTAAATGGCTTTCAACCGATTTTTTGATCCACCACGGCATAGGGAACGGCATGGGGACTGGCGCATCGCCATTCAAGCTCTGTACTGTCAAGGGCATCCAGATCGGGAATCAAATCCAAGGCTTCATCAAGCACGTGAATATCGGTTTTGCGCCTCGGCCCCTGTTCGGATAAATGCCGACGAAACGCTCGCGCGCCCGGTAATCCATTGAACAAAGTCAGTAATGGCTTGAGCAAGGGTGGCATCGGCGTACCCGATTCCAGCGCTTGCAGCATATACGCCCTGTAGCCCTGCACCACGGCTGAACGGGTGGGAATGGGCGCACTGTGATCAAACAACATCTGATCGACAAACCGCAACCAGTCGACATGTTGATAAGCGGCTCGGCCGACCATAATGCCACCGGGCACCCGCGCCAGTTCAGCCTGCATTTCAGGAATGGTCTCGAGTTTGCCGTTCAAAACAAAGGTCAACTCTGGATATGCATCCTGTATGCGATAGACAAAATCACGACGTAGTGGCGGAATTTCCCTGTTTTCTTTGGGAGAAAGCCCATCGAGCCAAGCCTTGCGCGCATGAATAATGAAGACCTCGCAGCCACCCTGCCCCGCCACAATGTCGATAAACCGCGCAAACGCTTCAAAGCTGTCACTGCGATCAATCCCCACCCGCGTTTTCAACGTCACAGGCACATCGACCGATGCTTGCATGGCCCGCACACCCTTTGCAACCACTTCGGGCGTCGCCATCAAACAAGCCCCGAACGAGCCGTTCTGCACCCGGTCGCTGGGGCAGCCGACATTCAGGTTGATCTCGTCATAACCCCACTCGGCACCCAGGACAGCCGCGGCAGCCAGATCTGACGGATCGCTACCGCCCAATTGCAACGCAACCGGATGCTCGGCCGCATTAAAACTCAGATGCCTAGAAACATCACCATGCAATAACGCACCCGTCGTTACCATTTCGGTATAAAGCCGCGCATTGCGGGTCATCAACCGCGCCAACACGCGATAATGGGTATCGGTCCAGTCGAGCATCGGGGCGATGCAGAAATGCCAAGAGGCGGATTTGTTTGATTCCATCGGTTTAAGCAGTCTTTCTTTTCAGACCGAAATAGAGAAAGATCAGGCCAAGAATCAAATCAACCCAGGCGAGCGCCGGCAGCCAAAACCAACTGTGCGGTTCGTAGAACACATGGCTTTGCGTGAGCAAGAATCCCAGCAGGAGCACACTACCGATTAAGGTATAGCGCTGTTTTTGTTGCTGAATCATCATCTCATCACGCAAAGACTTGATGCTTTTCTCCTGCCGAATAAGCAGTTCGGTTTGCTTTTCCGCTTGCTTGAGTGCCGTCAGGTGAATACGCGGCAACTCGGCCAGATTATCCAACATGAACGGAAGCTCATTTTTGAGGCGCTTCAAAAACGCCTTCGGTCCGATGCGTTCACGCATCCAGCGTTCAATGAATGGCTTGGCGGTCACCCAGAGGTCAAGATCGGGGTAGAGATTACGGCCCAGTCCCTCGATGGCAAGCAGCGTTTTCTGGAGCAAGGTGAGCTGCGGCTGAACTTCCATTTCAAACCGTCGCGCCACTTGAAACAAGCGGAACAAAAAGTGGCCGAAGGAAATCTCTTTCAAGGGCTTCTGGAAAATTGGCTCACACACGGTACGAATAGCCGATTCGAATTCCTCTACGCGAGTCGAGGAAGGCACCCAGCCGGATTCGACATGCAATTCCGCCACCCGCCGATAATCGCGGTTGAAAAACGCGTGAAAGTTCTCGGCGATGTAGCGCTGATCTTCCGGCATCAGGCTGCCCACAATGCCAAAATCAATCGCCATGTACTTTGGCTGAGCCGGGTTGGTTACATCGACGAAGATGTTGCCGGGATGCATATCGGCATGGAAAAAATTGTTGTCGAATACTTGGGTGAAAAACACTTCTACACCACGCTCGGCCAGCACTTTCATATCAACGCCAGCGGCCTTGAGCCGATCGGTCTGTGCAATGGGTATACCGAATATCCGCTCTTGCACCAAAACATCGGTGCGACAAAGATCCCAGTAGATTTCCGGCACATAAAGTAACGGTGAATGCTCGAAATGACGACGCAACTCGGCCGCATTGGCGGCTTCGCGCATCAAGTCCAACTCATCCATCAAGGTCTTGTCGAATTCGGCCACCACATCAACAGGGTGGAGCCTTGGCCCTTCCGACCAGTACTTCTCTGCGAGGCGAGCAATGGTGTAGAGGATTTCAAGGTCCTGTCGAATGCGTGGCTCGATGCCGGGCCGAACGATCTTGACGACAACTTCATCCCCATTTTTCAAGGTGGCGGCATGCACCTGGGCAATAGAAGCAGAAGCCATCGGCTCAGCTTCAAAGAACGAAAATACAGATTCAATCGGGAAACCAAGAGCGCGCTCAATCCGTTTTCTCGCCTGCTCCGCCGGAAAGGGACGAACGCGATCCTGCAATGCCGAAAGTGCATCGGCATAGTCCATGGGCAGCAGATCTTTACGCGTGGACAGCATCTGACCGAATTTGACGAAAATCGGCCCGAGGTCTTCCAGCGATTCAACCAACCGCTGCCCGCGGGAACGTTGACGATTATTGGAAAGCCAATACCAGGGTGATAGGTACTTGACGAACCGAACAGGTCGCAGGAACGGCAGGGTTAGAACCAGCTCATCCAGCCCGTGACGATAAAACACATATTGAATGACGATCAGACGCCAGATGACCGTAAGCTTCATGAAGCACCCCGGTCGTTTGCAAAGCGCACCGCCAGCCGCTCTATTCGCGCAGCCAGTCGATCCACTCGATCCCGGACAGAATCGATATCATCAAGCTGCCCGCGCATTGATTCAGGCTCAACCAACAAGGCACGCTCAAAAACCATGAAGTCAGCGGCTTCCAGTTGTCGGGTTTGCCGCCAGATTTTTACCTGAGCGCGGAACCGCTCGATCTTGCGTTCAATGAATCCCGCCGGCGCCACGCCAATTTTGTCGGCCAGACGCGCAAACAGGTCGGAATCGATTGCGCCCAAAATACGCAAAAGTGATTCTGCGGCTTCCTGATTTCCCTCGATCTGGATGTCGCCATTGAACAGGGCATCCATTTTGTGCTCAGTGCGAGCGGCGCGTAAGAGCCCAAAACTACTCGCTAGAATGCGAGCGTCGGCATACGCTTCGTGATGACGGAGCAGCAAAATGCCCTCGGGCGTCGAAGTAATAAAGAAACTTAAGGAAGGATCGCGCAAGAGCACTTCGAAAACCAGTCCATTGAGTTTTTGCAGACGCTTCAAAGAGGAGGTATCTTGCTTAAGTCGCTGATTTAAGGTTTTTTCGACCATCAGCATGAGGGGCAATGGCAGTGTGGTTCCGATCATGGCGTATCCATAGGCAAGTGAGAACGTCGTCTGCGCCGTTCCATCGGGTGGTTGATCCGCCGATTCACGTCCGCACAAAAGATTAATGCCTAATCTTAGCAAATGCTTCATCTCATGGTGTCAGGATAATCCTGATGGGATCTTCTTCCCGGGTATTGGGAGCTGTTTAGGTCATGTCGCAACGAATTAAACACATCAAGCAACTACACAAACCAGCAGACCGAGTCGCACGGGTTATCGTCCGAAATATTAGAAAAAACATGCTAAAGGCCCGTCGAATATGGCTAAATCAAGCTGCTAACCCAAGCGGCGACCAACAAGACAGCGAAGCCTTGCATAATTTCCGTGTAGAAATACGTCGATTGCGTGTCTGGTTACAGCAAACCCGTGACCTGATACGAAATAAAACAAAAGCACGTATGCAATTGAAAAACTGGGCACAGGGCAGCAATGCTGGCCGTGACTTGGAAGTAATGCTCGGCTTATTGCAGCAGGCAAACACAGAAATCGACCACGGTTTACCCAGCATCCCATTGGTGCAAGACAGTACAAAACTAGAGGAACTCTTTTCTCAGCACCCACTGACACTCAAGCCCAGAACACGAATTTCTGTTCAAAGAGAGGGAAAAGCCTCATTTGCGAACTGGCTTGCGGATCGCCTGAGCATCGAACTTGAAAAGACACTGCCGCTATTCAAGGACGAGGACGAAACTTTGCATAAAGCCAGAATTCACATCAAGCACATGCGTTATCTCATTGAACCAATTGCGTCTTTAAGGCACGTTGCTACCCATCCCGCATTAACCCAACTCAAAGCCATGCAAACCAGGCTGGGCAATCTGCACGATTTGTTCGTGCTTCGTCAAAGGCTTTCGGATGTGTTGTGCGATCAGCTCAATGAGCGTTTATCCGATCTCATCAAGCGGCCCGGTATCCCAACGCGGGGTATTCAAGAGGCGTTAAGCGCGACCCGAAAGCAATTCACGGTCTGTCTTGGGTGGCAAGCAAACCAATATGAGGCGGCGATGAACGACTGGCACTCATCTTCGCAACAAACCTGCCGCCAAATGGAAAACGCACTGAATAGTCTGATCAATGAACTAAGAAACGCCTGACATTAACCATTCAAACCAATCTGAGTGAAAAACCTCAGAACAGCAGCTGAACCCCAGCAGAAAGTGAACGACCCGGTTTGGGTGCCAACAGACGCAGGGTGTCGATACTACTGGCCGAATAGACCGTTCGGTCGGTTAAATTGGACAAGGCGACATACCATTGGCCGCCTACACGCCCTTCACCAAAAGGCGGTGTGAATTGCCGCGTCAGGCGGGCATTAACCATCACATACCCCGGTGTTTCACCCGCAGAATCGGTTGCCGGTACGCGTGTTTGCCGCGCGGCCATCGGCACCTCCAATTGCGCCGACCATAAACCATAATGCCATTGCAGAGCAGGCGTCACCGTGAGCGGGGCGATGCGTGGCAAGGGCTCGCCATCACTGCGGTTTTGCGCGTGCAGCACATCGGCCACCACGCGCACATCTATCGCGTGCCCTTGGTGACTCAACACAGGCCACAACCCACTGAGTTCCACGCCATAAATCCGTGCGCGAACGCCGCTGTAATCGTACTCGGGCAAGGCATCTGCGTTGGTGCAACTAATGGCCCCGCCGTCTTCATCCCGACAACGATCGGTTCCGAGCAAGCCAATGTAATTTTGATAGTCACTCAAATAAGCTGTGGTGGAAAACTGTGCTTTTTCATGCTGCCAGCGCAAACCGACTTCAACCGTATTGCTGCGCTCGGTTTTCAAATTAGCGTTGCCCAACTCGTAAGCGCCGGTCGCATCATGTGGGCCATTGGCATACAGTTCGTCAAAAGCAGGCGCACGCTCGTTGTGGCTCAACTGACCGATTACATGCCACTGCGGCAAAAATTGATAAGCCAGGCTCAACGAAGCGCTGGCGGGGGTGAATGTGCGCGAATCAGGCGTGCCAAACCGATCAACGCCGGTAGTGCCTGCCCCATCGGATTGTACCCGAACCCGCTCGACGCGGGCGCCGACGCTGTACGACCAAGCACCGCGCGTGCCTTCACCCACGGCAAATCCACCGATGTTTCGCGTGTGGGTTTTCGGCAAAAACCCTTCATCGCCCAGTGCCGAAAAATCAAACTGGCTGTATTGCAGACCATATTGCCAGTTCAATCCCATCAACTCACTTTGTAGTGCGAAACGCAGGCTATTACCTTTGTTTTTGAAGGTGGTGGCGGGCACGCCATCATCCAATTCCTGATGTTGATAATCGGTGTGGTTCGCCTCTAAGGTGACCTGCTGCACAAATCCGGACAAGTTGCGTTGTTGTGCCTTGAAGTCATATTGAGTGGAGCGCATATCAATCCGTGTGGCAGGATCAACAATTACGCCGTAATAATCCCGGCTTTGACCAATGGAAAAACCAATGGACGAATCAGTGCCCGTCAAGCTAAACCCGACCGTGCCGCCGCGCTGACGATCGGCTGAGTTACGAATCTTGCCGCTATCCAATGATGGCCCCGCGTATCCATCAGGCGCATTGTAATTGCCCGAGTTCTGCAAAAATCCATCCAGATGCAGGGCATAAAGCCCATTACCTGCATCAACAGATGCCGCAGAAGATGTTCGGCCATATCCCATATCACCCTGCAACTGGGCACGACCGGATACCCCTTCGACTGGCTGCATGGCGATGGCAGAATTATCCGTTTTAATCACACCGCCCGCCGCACCGCCGCTGTACAGCAATGCCTGCGGGCCACGTAAAATTTCAACGCGATCAAGCGATAAGGGATTGACCGGGGCATTGTGATCGTAACTGACCGCAGAGGCATCCAACGCGGGTAACCCATTGCTGAATATTCCCACGCGGTGGGCGTCTAATCCGCGAATGACCGGACGATTGCTGTTTGGTCCATACCAAGTTGAACTCAAGCCGGGCAGCCCATCGAGTAAACCGCCTAGCGTGCTGGCACCCTGCCGCTCGAACAGCGCGGGGCCATCGAGCACAATCGTTGGCGCGCCCGGCATACCGATCACAGTTGCGGGGGCCTGGATGGCAATTTCGCCCAAATCAGTTGTCTGACCATTAATCGAGCCATTGATCTGATCATCGGCTATGGCAGCGGAGGCGACGGTAAAAAAAAGGGCCATGCCGAAGCAGAACAAGCCGGCTGAAGAGAATGCAGCATGCTGATTGAGCGGGGACCGAGATAACGAATACATGGATGTTCTATCCTGCAAATGATCAGTAATTTATGAAACGTTATAATATTTCATATTTGCCTCGGCGTACAACCCTATCAAGCCTATTAATTTAGGTTATTTATACATAATTAATGCATCAGAAAAAAATTGAATATGCAGGATTTACCCTATAGATTTACTGGGGCAATTTTGCCTGTGCTCATTCTTCCCGGAGATACTTAATATGAAACGACTGATGATTGCAGCGGCATTACTGGCCACTTCGCTGCCGGCCATGGCGTCAGATCCCAAGCCCCTGACTCTGGGTGAACAGTTTATTGTTCGTGCTTATGCAGGTCAGGTTGAAGGCTTGGCGCTGAGCCAGGTCATCAAGGCCAAATCTTTGGGCATCGCCGTCAACGACAGCACAATCTGCGTGGCATTAGCGGGAGCCATGGCGGGCGAATTTATCGCCAACAATAAAGCTGAGGGCATGAAGAACACGTCCGATGCCCCGGCTCCCCGTTTGTCCATGGTTGCCTTCAACAAACCAGACTCAGCTGAAATGGCGGCCACAGAGTTCAAAAACAAAGCAGCCGTCGCCCTCGTGTTCGGCGGACAGATTGACGATCTGACGAATGCACTGAACGTAAAAATGTTGCTGGCGAGCCTGGCTAAAGAGCAATACGAAGGCGCCCTTTTCCTGCATTTGACCGTTTTTGGCAAAAAATGGGTTGAGCAAGCCGCCAAAGAGGATGCATCGATCGCCACCTGGCTGGCTGGCAAGGACAACATCTACGCACTGGGCGTGAATGCCAAGGAGAAAAAAGGTATGGTCTTGAGGGTCGGCTACCCTGAAGGCAAGCAAACCGTGACCGGGACCGCATACACGGCTGATTTGAACAATGGCTTTATCAATCTGTTCAATCGTCGCCTGGCTAAGTAAATAGCCGCCTGCTCATCGCCTTGTCTTATGGCTGACGTCCATCACGCGACGTTAAGAATGGGATTGGGCATGAGCAAGACGACCGACAGCGGCGAACTCGATTGAATTCATCCGCGCCTCCATGTACCAACTGATGCCCTGATGAACGCAAACGAGGCGACCGGAGCCCGGCGACAACAAACCGAAGCACACCCCGCTTCGGTTTTTTTATTGGCCACTGTGCTTGCCCTAAGCAGTCGATTTTTAACCACCGAAAAATTCGTGACCTGTGCCTATATTTACGAGTGTTGAATATATTGCGCTTGAAATATCGTACTAATTTCGTACAATTAAAGTAATTGAAAGCAGGAAGTTTGTATGTTGAAAATCAGTCGAATGAGTGATTACGCCATTGTGCTGTTGACCGCGATGGCGAAATTGGCCTCCGAGCAGCAGACTGCGCGGGCACTTTCGGATCAAACCGGCCTGACCTTGCCCACGGTTGGCAAGCTCGTGAAAATGTTGGCCGCCAACGAATTGTTGTGCTCACAACAGGGGCGTCACGGTGGTTACCGTCTGGCGCGTCCCGCCGACAAAATCAGCCTTGCCGACATTATTGAATCGATTGACGGCCCAATAGCCATGACCGAGTGTTTCACCGTTGAGCACGATTGTGAGCGGGAAGCCGATTGCGGCCTGAAACCTCACTGGAAAGCCATCAACGATGGTGTACGACAACTATTGGATCGCACCACCCTGGCCGAATTGATCGAACCCATACCGCAGGTGCCCGTTTGGTTTGATCGCCGAACGCCCACTGCCACATCGGCGACGATCCGCGAGTCCGGTTCGGACAAAAGCCGCCAAGTTGGGTCTGCGCATTAACGGCACTCGACCTGACGCATAACATGGGATTGGGATTTCCTGATCCGGAGGTACATTGATGAGCAAAGAACACATGACTGAGCAACAGGAAATCGAAAGCCTGATGCAACGCGAATACAAATACGGCTTCACGACCGACATTGAGCAGGACATCATCCCGCCGGGTTTGAATGAAGACGTGATTCGGTTGATCTCGGCTAAAAAAAACGAGCCGGAATTCCTGCTTGAATGGCGGCTCAAAGCCTATCGCCATTGGCTGACCATGACCCCGCCAACTTGGGCACATGTGCATTATCCGCCAATTGATTATCAGGCCTTGTCTTATTATGCCGCGCCAAAATCGGCGGCAGAACTTGCCGAAATCGAAGCGAGCAAACCGCAAAGCCTTGATGATGTCGATCCCAAATTGCTGGAAACCTACGAAAAGCTGGGCATCCCGCTGCATGAACGCGCCATTTTGGCGGGCGTCGCGCAGCCTTCGAATGTGGCCGTCGATGCGGTATTCGATAGCGTCTCGGTGACCACGACATTCAAGGCAAAGCTGGCCGAAGCCGGGGTTATTTTCTGCTCGTTTTCCGAGGCGGTGCACAACCACCCCGATTTGATCAAAAAATACCTTGGCACGGTCGTACCGGCAGGCGATAACTACTACGCGGCACTCAACTCTGCCGTGTTCTCCGACGGCTCGTTTGTATTTATCCCTAAGGGCGTTCGCTGCCCGATGGAGTTATCCACTTATTTTCGCATCAACGCCAAGAACACAGGCCAATTTGAACGCACGCTGATCGTCGCCGAAGAAGGCGCGCATGTCAGCTACCTCGAAGGTTGCACGGCACCCCAACGCGATGAAAACCAACTGCATGCGGCCGTGGTCGAATTGGTTGCATTGGACGATGCCACCATCAAATACTCCACCGTGCAGAACTGGTATCCGGGCGACGAGCAAGGCAAAGGCGGCATTTACAACTTCGTGACCAAGCGCGGCGATGCGCGCGGTAATCGAAGCAAGATCACCTGGACGCAAGTCGAGGCCGGTTCGGCGATTACCTGGAAATACCCGAGCTGCATCCTGCGCGGCGATGATTCGGTTGGTGAATTCTATTCGGTTGCCGTTAGTAACAATTACCAGCAGGTCGATTCCGGCACCAAGATGATTCATCTAGGCAAGCGCACCCGCAGTACCATCGTATCGAAGAGCATCTCGGCAGGCCGTTCGCAGAATGCCTATCGCGGCCTGGTGCATATTGCCAAATCGGCCGACGATGCGCGCAATTACACCCAATGTGATGCGCTACTGATTGGCGATCGCAACGGGGCGCACACCTTCCCGTACATTGAAGCCAAAAATGCGACCGCGCAAATCGAGCACGAGGCCACCACATCCAAAATCAGCGACGATCAGATTTTCTACCTGCAATCTCGCGGGATCAGTGAAGAGAACGCGACGAACATGATCGTCAACGGTTTTTGCAAGGAAGTGTTCAACGAGTTGCCGATGGAGTTTGCGGTAGAAGCCCAAGCCCTGCTTGCCGTATCGCTCGAAGGTTCGGTTGGTTAAAACCACGTAGCCCAGTGCCTAACGTTTATTTAGAGAAGATATGATGAAATTATTAGAAATCAATAACCTGCACGCGAACATTGGTGAAAAGCCCATTTTGCGCGGCATCAACCTCAGCATCAACGCCGGTGAAGTGCACGCCATCATGGGGCCTAATGGCTCGGGCAAAAGCACACTGTGCCAAGTGCTGGGCGGGCGCGAGGGTTTTGAAGTCACCGAAGGCAGTGTCCAATACGATGGTCAGGATCTACTCGAACTCTCAACTGAAGAACGCGCAACAGCCGGCTTGTTGCTTGGCTTTCAGCACCCGGTTGAAATTCCGGGCGTCAAAAACATCTACCTGCTTAAGGAAGCCTTAAACGCGCAACGTGCTGCACTTGGCCTGGATGACATTGACACTTTCGCCTTCATGAAGCAGGTGCGTGAACTCACCAAAACCATGGGTATGGATGATGCCTTCTTGCATCGGGGCGTGAATGCCGGGTTCTCTGGCGGCGAGAAAAAGCGCAACGAGATTTTGCAGATGCTTTTACTGCAACCGAAATTGGCTCTGCTTGACGAGACGGATTCGGGTCTGGACATTGATGCGCTCAAGATCGTGTCCGAAGGAATTAACCGGCTGCGTGGCGGTGATCGCGGCATTGTGCTGGTCACCCATTACCAACGTTTATTGAGCTATGTCGAGCCCGACTTCGTTCACATCCTGTACCAAGGGAAAATCATCAAATCCGGTGATAAATCCCTCGCCCTGCAACTGGAAGCCGAGGGCTATCAGGACATACTGGATGCCGCATCATGAACCGCACGCCGCTTCCAGAATGGCTGGCCAATTCCCTGACCGACTCCTTGGGATCGCAGCAACAGGCAGCGCCGGGCGAGATTCACACTGTCGCACGGGCGCAGGTAATCGAATGGGGCCTGCCCACCTTGCGCGATGAAGAGTGGCGCTGGACAAATCTGCGCGCCCTCACCCGCCCCTTGCCGACATCGAATTCGACTGCCGCGCCTAAAAATATCGGCGTAATGGACAGCGTGCCGCAAGCTTTGTGTATTCGATTTAATGCCGGCAAGCTCGTTGAGCGCCCCAAAGAATTGCCCGATGGGATGACAGTTACGCCATTACAAGATGCCGACCATGCCCAACGCAGGGCGGCTTTTGCGCCACTTGCCCAAAACCCGAATGACGCGCTGTTGGCGCTGAATACGGCCACAGCGGCAGAAGGTTTGGTGATTGACATCGCGCCCAACGCCGACATCAGCCAGCCCATCGTGATCGAGTTTGTTGATGAACCGACCGATACCGCTGCGCAAACACGGATTTTGCTGCGCTCGGGCGTACACAGCCGCGCCACTTTGATTGAAACGGCATCTAGTGGCGATGGTGTCGTCTTTTGGCGCAATTCGGTACTGGTGGCTGAATTGGCCGCGAACAGCCAGTTAACCCATCTTTCATTGGGGCTGGATGGCGATGCTCGTTTGCTTACCGATCGCAGCTTTGTCACGCTCGCGCGTGATGCGCGCTATCAATCGATCAATATTCAGTTGGGCGGGCAACTGGTCCGTCGCGACATTGACGTCAACATCACCGAAACCGGTGCACACTGCGATTTAATCGGCCTGATGATGCCGCGAGCCAAGCAAGTGCTCGATACGCACACTCGGCTGATTCACGGTGCCGCGCACACCACCAGCAATGAGCAATACCAAATCATTGCCGACGAATCCGGACGTGGCATCTTCAAGGGCCGCATTCTTGTGGCGCAGGATGCGCAAAAAATCGAAGCGTTCCAGAACAGCCGTAATCTGCTGCTCTCGGACTCGGCCGAAATTGACACCAAGCCAGAACTTGAAATCTATGCCGATGATGTCAAATGCAGTCATGGTGCGACCATTGGCCGTCTCGACGATGAAGCGCTGTACTACCTCAAAAGCCGAGGAATCAGTTCAGAAAATGCTCGCAAACTGCTGATTACCGGGTTTGCGCAAGAAATCGTCGATCAACTGCCCACGCCAGAATTGGTGGATTGGTTAGGACAAATCATCGCTCGGCGGCTTGAACGCCCGCAAGCGAAATAGGAAAAGCATCGATGTCTTCGCTCAAACTCGACGTTGCCGCCATTCGAAATCAGTTCCCCGCGCTGGATCAAACCATTCAGGGCAAGCCGCTGGTGTACCTCGACAATGCCGCCACCACGCAAAAACCCGAATGCGTTATTGAAGCGGTAAGCGCGTTTTATCGTCACGATAACGCCAATATTCACCGCGGCGTACATACCTTGTCGGCGCGTGCGACCGATCAGTATGAAGCCGCGCGTGAACAGGTGCGTCAAAGCCTGAACGCCAGCGCCACAGAAGAGATCGTGTTTGTTCGCGGCACCACCGAAGCCATTAATCTGGTGGCATCGAGTTTCGGGCAAACGCTCAAAGCAGGCGATGAAATCATCATTTCTGCTTTGGAGCATCACGCCAACATCGTGCCGTGGCAGTTGTTGAAACAGCGCATTAGCATCACGCTAAAAATTATACCAGTCACGCCGGAAGGGGAACTCGATCTTGGCGCACTGCCCGCGCTGATCACCGAGCGCAGCCGCCTGATTGCCGTCAATCATGTTTCGAATGCCTTGGGCACCATTAATCCGGTAGCTCAAATCGCGGCCATTGCCAAAGCCCATGGCGTACCGATTTTGATTGATGGCGCTCAGGGTCTACCGCACGGCCCGGTGGATGTTCGGGCCATTGATTGCGATTTTTACACCCTTTCCGGGCATAAAACATTCGCCCCCAGTGGCGTCGGCGTTCTGTATGCGCGTCGCCCCTGGTTGGATGAGTTGCCACCCTATCAAGGGGGCGGCGACATGATCGAGACGGTCAGTTTCGAGGCCGTGCGCTACGCGCCGCCGCCTGCAAAATTTGAGGCAGGCACCCCCAATATTGAAGGCGCCATCGGCTTGAACGCGGCACTGCAATGGCATGCCGCACTCGATTGGCCCGCCATTAAAGCGCATGAAGCTGCCCTGCTTGCACACGCCACCACGGCACTTGAGGCAATCGCTGGCTTGCGCATTGTCGGTACGGCAAAAAACAAGGTGCCTGTGCTTTCGTTCATTATCGAAGGCGCACACCCGCACGACATCGGCATGCTGCTTGATGCCCAAGGGATTGCGGTGCGTACCGGACAACATTGTGCCATGCCGGTTTTGCAGTTTTTAGGTGCGCCACAAGGCACCGTGCGCGCTTCATTTGCTTTTTATAACACGCTGGATGAGGTCGATGCGCTGGTTCGCGCTGTGCATCGCGCCCAGCATATGCTGAGCTGAGAAAGAATATGGAACCCCTGGAACGTGTTCGTCTAACTCGTGATTGTGTGGCCACCATGGTCCCCTCCGGCCAGAAAGTGCTGGCCTCGAAGGACACGCCGGTAGAAATCATGCAGGCGCTTGGTGGCAGCTTTACCGTCAAGGCGCGAGGGCATTTGCTGCGTGTCGAAGGTAAAGATGCCGATGCGCTCGGCAAAGAGCCACCACCGAAGCCCGAATTACCGGAAAATGCAACCGATGCCGATATTGAAAAGATGGTTTGGGAGCAGCTTCGCGGTGTATTCGATCCGGAAATTCCGATTAATATTGTCGAGTTAGGCTTGGTATATAAGGTTCGAGTTGAACCGTTGCCGGTCTCCGGCCGCCGAGTGGAAGTGGATATGACCTTGACTGCCCCCGGTTGCGGCATGGGTGGTGTGATCGCATCCGATGCGCATCAGCGCATTATGGAAATCCCCACGGTGGAAGAAGCGGCCGTCGAGCTTGTTTTCGACCCGCCCTGGCATCGGGAGATGATGTCTGAAGCGGCCATGCTCGCTACGGGTATGTTTTAAAAACAATAAATTAAAAAGAATTAATCACATGACGCCTGAACAAGAAAATCAATGGCTATTTGTGGCCGAAACCCGAGATTTGGCCGAAGGCGAGCGCCGCGTGGTGGCTGGCCCCGATGAAGATATTCTGGTGGTGCATACCGATGGCATTATTTTAGCGGTGGGCAATCAGTGCAGTCATCAAGCCTTACCGCTTGACGAAGGCGCGCTTGATGGCGATCTGATCACCTGCCCCTACCATAACGCCCAGTTTTGCCTGCGCACGGGCGAGGCGTTATCCGCGCCTGCATACGAACCGATTAGTTGCTACGACATTAAGGTAGAAGACGGCCGAATCTATGTCGCCCAAGAACCGCGCTCGAATTAATACACGCTCGCGTAGCGTGAGAGGAGTTGAACGATGACACCCACGACCAACACCGCACTTACCCAAGCAAAAGAACGTGCAGCAGCGCATTCAACCGCAGATCAGCTTGACGTCACCGAAGCGGCAGCCGCCCACATTCAACGTACGATGGCAGAACAACCCGATGCGCTCGGTTTGCGAGTGGGCGTCACAAAATCAGGTTGTTCGGGTTTTGGTTACGTGATGGATTTCGCACAATCCATAGAGCCCAATGACCTCGCTTTCATCGCCAAAACGAGCTCTGGGGAAGAATTACTTATTGTCTGCGATGAGGCCAGTTTTCCAGTAATCAAAGGCGCCACGCTTGATTATGTGGTTAACGGTTTATCGCGTTTGCTGCAATTTAATAATCCCAACGTCGTCGATAGTTGCGGTTGCGGTGAAAGCTTCACCATCAAAGAAGAGGACGCAACGCATGCTTGAAACGCGTACGCCTGATGAGGCCATCCAAACGTTGGCCGATGAATTTGCGTTTTTTGACGATTGGACCGATCGGTATCAGTACATTATCGACATGGGAAAACAACTGCCTGAGTTTCCGGCCGATAAACTGAATGAAGACCATAAATTTCACGGCTGCCAATCACAAGTCTGGTTCGATTACGCCTGGCGTGATGGCCGAATCCATCTGCACGGCCTGAGTGATGCGGCGATTGTTAAGGGGCTGATCGCCCTGCTCTTTCGCGTGTACGATCAGCGTACGCCTGAAGAAATTCTGGATACATCGCCCGATTTTCTCGATCAGCTTGATTTAAAAGCACACCTTTCGGCCAATCGCGCGACGGGCCTGATGGGAATGATTCAAAAGATTCGGGCTTTGGCTGAAAACGCAAGCACCCGAGGCAGTAATTAAACTGATTCCTCGGGTCGGCTGATTTGCCTGGAGTTACTGGCGTGGATTATTTGCCCATGTGGTCCATTTTATCTTTGCCCATGTGGTCCATCTTGTCCTTACCCATGTGATCCATTTTGTCCTTGCTCATGCCATCGTGGCTCATGCCGTCTTTCGTCATGCCGTCTTTCGTCATGCCATCTTTCATCATGCCCATTTCAGCGGCAAATGCGCCACCGGCAAAGGTCATCAAACCGGCTATCATTAACGTTGTGGTGAATTTTTTCATCATCGAATCCTCGTTTGTTAAACACACTTCATCATTAAGGCAACATGCCTTGTTTCAGCGCAATCAGAACGCGTTCTAACTGCCACCAAACCAGTTGTACCCCTGGTTTTCCCAATAACCACCGGGGAAAATATTGGTAATTTGAATTGCCCGCACATGCTTGGGGTTTTTGTAACCGAGCTTGGTGGGGATGCGCACTTTCAAGGGGAATCCGTATCGCGCGGGTAACGGCTGCCCATCAAAACCCAGTGTCAGTTGGGTTTGCGGGTGCAGTGCTGTGGCCATGTCGATACTGGTGAAATAATCATCCACACAGTAAAATGCGACGTATTTCGCTGTGGTATCTGCGCCAATGCGTTTTAAAAATTCCGAGAAAGGCACACCGTGCCATCGCCCAATGGCACTCCAACCTTCCACGCAAATATGGCGCGTGATCTGCGCTACCTGCGGCAGCGCTTGGAGTTCAGCTAAATTCCAGGATGTGTGATTACTTACGCGCCCCGATACCTCCAGTTGAAAATCAGCAGCATTAACCTGCGGCACTTTGTTTTCGCTGTAATAGGCATTGAACGGAAAAGGCCGCGTGATTTGGGATTCGCTGTAGGTCGGCGCTAACTTGTTCGGGTCAAACAGCCATGCTTGCGCCTTGTCGTTAAATCGGGAAACCTGACCGAGCAGTTTTTCTACACTGTCGTTGTCACTGATCGAGCAACCGGTCAGAAGTGATAACCCGCCGAGCGTTGCGAATTGCTTGAGAAAATGCCGCCGGTTGAAGCGTCCCAAAAGCGATTGGGATTCTCTGATAATCAAATTGTTATCGTCATTTGTTACTGGTGACTTTATTTGCTTATTCATCGCCTGCGTTTCCTTATTTATTTTTACGGGGGTTTCGATGCCAGTTGGGTTTGTTAGCGGCCCCGAATCATTGCCAGCAAACTGCGTGGAACCAGTAGCACCATCATCAGATGAATTGCGATAAAACCCACCAGAAACGCCATCGAAAAAAAGTGCACGTAACGCGCGGTTTCATAGCCGCCCAACAGCAATGCCAAGGTGGGAAACTGAACCGATTTCCATAACACCAAACCGGAGAGCACCAACAACACAAGATCGATAACCACAAAGAGATAAGCGGCTTTTTGTACGCTGTTGTACCGACGGGCATCCGCATGAGACAAACGACCGCGCAGTGCCGCCTTGATATCGATCCACACCGCGAGCGGCATGAGCGGGAAAAACTTATGCCAGAAACGCCGGCTGACGCCGTTGAACAAAAGATAAATCAACCCATTGGCAGCCAAAATCCACATGGCGGCAAAATGCCAATCCAGCGCGCCGGCCAGCCAGCCGCCCAGCGTGATGTCATCAGGAAAACTAAAACCGAACAAAGGCGAGGCATTGTAAATTCGCCAGCCGCTGCCGATCATGATCAGCACAGCTAAAGCATTCACCCAATGCGTGAGGCGTAACCACACGGGATGAATCACCGGCGGCTTGGTTTGGGTGATATTCTTGGGACGAACATCCGATATTCTGGTCAACGATTCACTCATTTTTTCTCTCCAATCGATGGATTCGTTTTTCCCGTCATGCTGGGTAATACGTCGATGGAAAAAAATGGTTACAGTCGGCTGGATTTTTTTTATAAAACGCTGATGTCCTACAAAATCAAGATGCCTGTAACCCAGCGCGTTCATTTAACGAATAACAATGAGACAAACTAAATGAGACGCCTGAGAAATGATGTATCCCTTCATCGAACCGATCTCGTTTCAAGACGGTATTGCGTGGACTTCCATGGTTGAGCCAATCTAGGTGAGTGAGACCGAGAAGCACATTCGTGGCTTGCTCCTTCGCAGCCTCGACGGGGACGCGAAGGCGTATCAACTTTTTCTCAAGGAACTGGCGGGTTTATTGCGCGGTTATTTTCGTCGGCGCCTGGCATCCTTGCCCGATGAAGTTGAAGACTTGGTGCAGGAATCCTTACTGGCCATTCACAATAAACGCCATACCTATGATCCAAACCAACCCGCCACGGCCTGGATTTATGCCATTGCCAAATACAAACTGATTGATTTGCTCAGACGGCACGAGCGTTACGACAAACGAACTGATCCACTCGACGAGAACACGACACTGTTCACGCCATCTGAAGACGAAGCGGCAGACGCCCGGCGCGATATGGGGTCGTCTCAGAAAACGGAAAATAAAGCACGCTAAGCCGGATGCAGTGGCCGTAGCGGCCTGAACTTGCCTGCGCCGATCTTGGCGCTGTTGCGCCAGAGGTAATCGCCGGTCAGGTTGACGTGTTCCCAGCCCAGCGGCGACAGATACTGCAATAGGCCGTCATCAACAGTCTGGCCGTGGACACGCAGGGCGTTCGCGGCCCGCTCCAGATAGACCGTATTCCACAACACGATGGCGGCCGTTACCAGATTGAGGCCGGAGGCGCGGTAGCGCTGCTGCTCGAAACTGCGGTCACGGATTTCACCAAGGCGGTTGAAGAACACGGCACGGGCCAGCGCGTTGCGCGCCTCGCCCTTGTTCAGCCCGGCATGCACGCGGCGGCGCAGCTCGACGCTTTGCAGCCAGTCCAGGATGAACAGCGTGCGCTCAATGCGGCCCAACTCGCGCAGCGCGACGGCCAGGCCGTTCTGGCGCGGGTAGCTGCCGAGCTTCCTGAGCATGAGGGAGGCCGTCACCGTCCCCTGCTTGATCGACGTGGCCAGCCGCAGGATTTCGTCCCAATGGGCGCGGACGTGCTTGATGTTGAGGGTGCCGCCGATCATCGGTTTCAATGCCTCGTAGGTGGCATCACCCTTCGGGATGTAGAGCTTGGTGTCGCCCAGGTCGCGGATGCGCGGGGCGAAGCGGAAGCCCAAGAGGTGCATCAGCGCGAAGACGTGATCGGTGAAACCTGCCGTGTCGGTGTAGTGCTCCTCGATGCGCAGGTCGGATTCGTGGTACAGCAGCCCGTCGAGGACGTAGGTCGAGTCACGCACGCCGACATTGACCACCTTGGTGTGGAACGGCGCGTACTGGTCGGAGATGTGGGTGTAGAACGTCCGCCCTGGGCTGCTGCCGTATTTCGGGTTGATGTGGCCGGTGCTCTCGGCTTTGCTGCCGGTGCGAAAATTCTGGCCGTCTGACGATGACGTGGTGCCGTCGCCCCAATGCTCGGCGAACGGGTGGCGGAGCTGCGCGTTGACCAGCTCGGCCAGCGCCGTCGAGTAAGTTTCGTCGCGGATGTGCCAGGCTTGCAGCCAGGCGAGCTTGGCGTAGGTCGTGCCGGGGCAGGACTCGGCCATCTTGGTCAGGCCCAGGTTGATCGCGTCGGCCAGGATAGTAGTCAGCAGCAGGTTCCTGTCCTTGGCCAGGTCGCCTGACTTCAGGTGTGCGAAGTGACGGGTAAAGCCTGTCCACTCGTCCACCTCCAGCAGCAGTTCGGTGATCTTGACGTGCGGCAGGATCATCGCCGTCTGGTCGATCAGGGCCTGCGCGGTGTCGGGCACCGCCGCATCCAGCGGCGTGATCTTCAGGCCCGACTCGGTGATGATGGCATCCGGCAGGTTATTGGCCGCTGCCATGCGGTTGACGGTGGCAAGCTGCGTTTCCAGTAGCGTCAGCCGTTCATGCAGGTACTGATCGCAGTCGGTGGCCACGGCCAGCGGCAATTCGCTGGCCAGCTTGAGGCTGGCGAATTTCGCGGGCGGCACCAGGTAGTCCTCGAAGTCCTTGAACTGGCGCGATCCCTGCACCCAGATGTCGCCCGAGCGCAGTGCGTTCTTCAGCTCCGATAGTGCGCACAGCTCGTAGTAACGCCGGTCGATGCCGGTGTCGGTCATCACCAGCTTCTGCCAGCGTGGCTTGATGAAGTCGGTCGGCGCGTCGGCGGGCACCTTGCGGGCGTTGTCGCTGTTCATGCCGCGCAGCACTTCGATGGCGTCGAGCACGTCCTTGGCGGCGGGCGCGGCCCGCAGCTTGAGCACGGCAAGGAATTCCGGCGCGTAGCGGCGCAGCGTGGCGTAGTTCTCGCCGATGCGGTGCAGGAAATCGAAATCCTCGGGCTGCGCGAGCTTCTGCGCTTCGGTGACGCTCTCGGCGAAGGCGTCCCAGGACATGACGGCCTCGATGGCGGCGAACGGATCGCGACCCGATTGCTTGGCCTCGATCAGCGCCTGGCCGATGCGCCCGAACAGCCGCACCTTGGCGTTGATGGCCTTGCCGGATGCCTGGAATTGCTGCTGATGCTTGTTCTTGGCGGCATTGAACAGCTTGCCCAGGATGCGGTCGTGCAGGTCGATGATTTCGTCGGTGACGGTGGCCATGCCCTCGATGGCCAGCGCCACCAGGGTCGCGTAGCGCCGCTGCGCCTCGAACTTGGCCAGGTCGGCGGGCGTCATCTGTCCACCCTCGCGGGCGATCTTGAGCAGCCGGTTCTGGTGAACCAGCCGCTCGATGCCGGAAGGCAGGTCGAGTGCCTGCCATGCCTTGAGGCGTTCGATGTGTTCGAGCATATGCCGCGAATTGGGCTTGGCCGGTGACTGGCGCAGCCAGGCCAGCCAGGTCGTCTTGCCGTTGTCCCGGCGCTTGAGCAAGTCATCAAGGCGACGGCGATGCGCGTCCGCCAGTGGTTCGGCCAAGGTGTCGTAGATGCGCCGGTTGGCGCGGGTGATCGCCTCGGCACTCACCCGCTCGACGGCGTTGAGCGCGGGCAGAATGACCGACTGCCGCCGCAGGTGCTCGATCAAGGCACTGGCCAGCACGATGCCCTTGTCGGTTTGCATGGCCAGCTCGGTCAGCATCTGGACGGCCTGCCGGTAATGGCTCATGGTGAAGGGCCGGAAACCGAACACGGTTTGCAGCTCGACCAGGTGCTCGCGCCGGGTCTGCTCCCGCTGGCCGTACTCGTCCCAGCTTTCGACGCCGACCTTGATCTGCTCGGCGACCAGCTTCAACAAGGGCGGGAACGGCGGCTCATCGACGCCTAGGATGACGCCTGGAAAGCGCAGGTAGCAGAGCTGCACCGCGAAGCCCAGCCGATTGGCTGGCCCGCGCCGCTGTCGGATGATCGAGAGGTCGGTATCGCTGAATGTGTAATGTCGGATCAGGTCGTCCTTGGAGTCCGGCAACGCCAGCAGGTTTTCCCGCTCGGCGGCGGACAGGATTGAACGACGCGGCATATTTACTTTAGTGATCCGTTCTCAAGTATTGATACAGGGTTTCGCGACTGATTCCGAATTCGCGAGCCAGCTTGGTCTTTTGCTCGCCAGCGGCGACACGTTGGCGCAGTTCGGCAATACGCTCAGACGACAGGGATTTCTTCCTGCCACGGTAAGCTCCGCGTTGTTTGGCGAGCGCAATACCCTCACGCTGACGCTCGCGGATCAGGGCGCGCTCGAACTCGGCGAATGCGCCCATCACCGAAAGCATCAGGTTCGCCATCGGCGAGTCCTCGCCGGTAAAGATCAGGTGTTCCTTGACGAACTCAATGCGCACGCCGCGCTGGGTGAGGCTCTGCACCAGGCGGCGCAGGTCGTCGAGGTTGCGCGCCAGACGATCCATGCTGTGCACCACCACCGTGTCGCCTTCGCGCACGAAGGCGAGCAGCCGTTCCAGTTCGGGCCGCCGTGTGTCCTTGCCCGACGCCTTGTCGGTGAACACCTTGTCCACCGGAATCTGTTCCAGTTGCCGTTCCGGGTTCTGGTCGAAGCTGCTGACGCGGACGTAACCGATGCGCTGACCGTGCAAGGTATCCTCCTGAGGGAAATGTGTCAGGAAGAAATCTATAACCCTTGACGGCGCATGTCAAACAAGTCGCAAGGCAACCCTATTCTGACGCTTCCGCGCCCGACGATCTGACGCCAGGTTAGGGTATGCCTGAGTCTGACGGCAGCGAGCCGCAGGTGTTCGGATCAGCACCGGTTTCGTTCTCTGCCTTGGCCCGCGCCTGGAAGCGCTGATAGCACTCCAGCCCGCAGAAGTGCTCGACATACTCCACGCCTTCCGGGGTAAAGGCGGCATCGAGCGGGATTTCCTTGCAGCACACGCAGCAACTGGTGGCAGTCGGATCATTTGCATTCATGGTGGCACCCCTCCATTGACTGACAAAGGCGGCGAATGCCGCCGCCGGCATTGGCTTGGCGAACAGGAAGCCTTGTCCCGTATCGCACTCCGCTTGCCGCAACAGTGCGAGACTGGTCGGCGTTTCCACGCCCTCGGCCACCACGTCCATGCCCAGCCCGTGCGCAAGCTGAATCACGGAGCGCACGATGGTTCGGTCGCGGTGATCGGCGACGAGTCCGGCGACGAAGGACTGGTCGATCTTGAGCGTAGTAATCGGGCAGCACTTCAGGTGTTGCAGGCAGGAATAGCCGGTGCCGAAGTCATCGGCGGCGAAGCGCACACCGATCTGTCGCAAGGCTTCCAGGGCGGGGAAGATCGCCGGATTACCGAATGCGACCGATTCGGTCAGCTCGATTTCAAGAGACTCGGCGGGCAACTCGGCATCAGCCAGCATGTCCTTTACCCACCCGTCGAAACCCGGTCTCACTTGGCTCGCCGAAACATTGACGGCCAGCCGGAACGGTTGCCACGCCAGCTTCCGCCACTCGCGCATCTGGCGGCAGGCTGCGCCCAGCACCCAGGCACCGATTTCCGGCATCAGGCCGGACGATTCGACCACAGGCAGGAACTGGCCGGGCGGCAGCAGCCCGAGCGTCGGATGACGCCAGCGCAACAGGGCTTCCGCACCGACAATCTGGTCACTGCGCAGATCGACTATCGGCTGGTAATGCAGCTCAAGTTGCCCGCGCACAACCGCCTGCGCCAACTCGGTCGCCGTCCATCCGGCGGGGTGCGAGGTCGTCATGATCCGCCCCGGAAGGCCCGCAGTAGCCGCGTCACGGACAGCACGAACAAGCCGGTCAGCGTGAGGGCTGCAATACCCCAATGCTCCCCGATGAATGCGCCGGCGGTCGTTCCGGCCAGCACAACGGCGAGAATCGGCAAATGGCAGGGACAGGTGAGCACGGCCAGCGCGCCCCACAGGTAGCCGGTGAACGGCTTGCGTGTCTTGGTCGGCAGGCGTTCCGGGCCGTTCATGGCAGACTCTCCGCGTGCTGTGCCGGCTCGGTCGGCAGGGTGGCCAACTGCGCTTCCAGATCGGCCAACGCTTCGCGCCGGCGTTCGACGAACTGGCGCAGCAAGGCAAGCTGCGTGGCCGCTTCGCCACCGTCCGCTGCATCCAGCGCCCGGAACAGCCGCGCCAGCGCATCGAGGCCGATGCCCGCTCACCCCGGCATCAAGGGCCAGCCGGGACACCGTGTAGGCGTTCATCGAACACCTCCTTTTCCTCACCCGGCGCAGCAGGAAAGCTGCTTCACGTCCTTGTTGAAGGTCTGCGCCGCGAGTTTCAGCCCCTCGACCATCGTCAGGTAGGGGAACAACTGGTCGGCCAGCTCCTGCACCGTCATCCGGTTGCGAATCGCCAGCGCGGCGGTCTGGATCAGTTCGCCCGCTTCCGGCGCGACCGCCTGCACGCCGATCAGGCGTCCGCTACCTTCTTCAACGACCAGCTTGATGAAGCCGCGTGTGTCAAAGTTGGCAAGCGCCCTCGGCACGTTGTCCAGCGTCAGCGTGCGACTGTCGGTTTCGATGCCGTCATGGTGTGCTTCCGCCTCGCTGTAGCCCACGGTCGCTACCTGCGGATCGGTAAACACCACGGCCGGCATCGCGGTCAGGTTCAGGGCCGTGTCACCGCCGGTCATGTTGATGGCGGCACGGGTGCCGGCCGCCGCCGCCACATAGACGAACTGCGGCTGGTCGGTGCAGTCGCCGGCGGCGTAGATGTGTTCCACGCTGGTGCGCATGCCGGGGTCGATGACGATCGCGCCTTGCGGGTTGAGTGTGACGCCCGCAGCATCCAACGCCAGGCTGAGCGTGTTGGGTGAGCGGCCGGTGGCGATCAGCAGCTTGTCGGCGCGCAGTTCGCCGTGCGTCGTGGTGAGCACGAATTCGCCGTCCCCTTCACCATTGATATAGGCGACCTGACTGGCCTGGGTGTGTTCCCGCACCTCGATGCCTTCCATGCGGAATGCGGCCGTGACGGCTTCGCCGATGGCCGGGTCTTCGCGGAAGAACAGCGTGCTGCGCGCCAGGATCGTCACCTTCGCTCCGAGTCGGGCGAACGCCTGCGCCAGTTCCAGCGCGACGACCGATGAGCCGATCACGGCCAGGCGCTTAGGGATAGTCTCGCTGACCAGCGCCTCGGTGGAAGTCCAGTAAGGCGTGTCCTTCAAGCCGGGAATCGGCGGCACGGCCGGACTCGCGCCGGTGGCGACCAGACAGCGGTCGAACGTCACGATGCGCTCGCCGCCGTCAACCAGGCGCACAGTCAGGCTCTGGTGATCCTTGAAGCGGGCCTCGCCGCGCAGCACGGTAATCGCCGGATTGCCCTCCAAGATGCCTTCGTATTTGGCGTGACGCAGTTCATCGACGCGGCCTTGCTGCTGGGCCAGCAGCGCTGTGCGCTGGATGGCCGGCTCGGCGACCGTAATGCCACTATCGAACGGACTTTCCCGGCGCAGGTGGGCAATGTGGGCGGCACGGATCATGATCTTGGACGGCACGCAGCCGACATTGACGCAGGTGCCGCCGATGGTGCCGCGCTCGATCAGCGTGACGCGCGCACCTTGCTCGACGGCTTTCAGCGCCGCCGCCATCGCAGCGCCGCCGCTGCCGATCACGGCGATGTGGAGCTTGTCACCGTCCCCGCCAGCCTTGTCATCACTGCCCAGCCATTCGCACATCTTGCCAAGCAGCCCGCCGCCCACCGGAGCCACGGGCGCATCGGCGAGCGTGGCCCGATAACCTAGTCTGGCCACAGCGGCCGTCAGCGCGTCGGGTGACGTGCCGGCCTCGATAGCGAGCCGGGCGCTGCCCTTGGCGTAGGACACTTCCGCCGAGCGCACACCGGGGACTTTCTCCAGGGCGTCCTTGACGTGAACCGCGCACGAGTCGCAGGTCATGCCGGTGATCTTGAGAGTGGTCATACCATCGTTCCTTATTCGTGTGGGCCGCCGTCTAGCACGGTCAGCCGTGTTTCGCAGGGAGTTCGCAACCATCCGGGCCGCAGCGGCGATGCGCCGGCGACACGAAGTCCCAGATCGACACCCCAATCATCAAGGCCAGGCCGACGTACATCAGGTTCGCCGTCCACCAGTTGCCGAGCAGCCAGACTGTGGCCGCGAACACGATGGCCGGCCCGATCATGCCGAGCAGGCTGCGCAGCCATTGCCGATGACTGAGCCAGCCCAGCGCGTTCGCCACGAAAGCCAGCGCGGCAAACAGCGGCAGCAGGCGGCTGATGAACAAGCCCTCGTACTGGCTCAAGGAGCCCAGCCCAATGGCCGCGCCAAAGCTGGCGAGCGCCGGGAAGCAGGCGGCGCAGCCCATCGCGGAAACGACGCTGCCGAGCGCGCCGGTTTTATCGGCAATGCGAGTCATCAGTCCCATGATGTGGCTCCCGTTGTTGATGTTGGCTTAGTGGCTCACTGCTTGACGCTGGACGGATAGCCGGCGTCTTCGGTGGCCTTGGTGAGCTTCGGCACGCTGGTCTTGGCGTTGTCGAAAGTGACGACAGCCTCGCGTTTCTCGAAGCCCACATCGACCTTGCTCACGCCCTCGACCTTGGAGAGCGCTTTCTTGACGGTAATCGGGCAGGCGGCGCAGGTCATGCCGGGCACCGCTAGCGTGACGGTTTGGGTAGCGGCCCACACGGGAGCAACAACGGCGGCGAGGGCAAGGGAGGCAAACAGTTTCTTCATGATGAACTCCTGGTTAATAGAAAAAGGGAACGACATAGGGAAATCCAAGCGCGACCAGGACCAGCACGGCCACGATCCAGAAAATCAGCTTGTAGGTGGTGCGCACCTGCGGAATCGCGCAGACCTCGCCCGGCTTGCACGCCTGCACGGGCCGGTAAATACGCTTCCAGGCGAAGAACAGCGCCACCAGCGCCGCGCCAATGAAAATCGGCCGATACGGCTCCAGCACCGTCAGGTTGCCGATCCAGGCCCCGCTAAAGCCCAGGGCGACCAGTACCAGCGGCCCTAGGCAGCAGGTTGAAGCGAGGATGGCGGCCAGCCCGCCGGCGAAGAGCGCACCGCGCCCGTTTTGCGATTCAGACATACGTTGGCCTTTTGAATTTGGATTGGATAGCGTAACCTTACTTCCGTACTCATGTACGGAGTCAAGCGATATGGAAAATACTTTGGAGAACCTAACCATTGGCGTTTTTGCCAAGGCGGCCGGCGTCAATGTGGAGACGATCCGGTTCTATCAGCGCAAGGGCTTGCTGCCCGAGCCGGACAAGCCTTACGGCAGCATCCGCCGCTATGGGGAGGCGGATGTAACGCGGGTGCGGTTCGTGAAATCCGCTCAGCGGTTGGGCTTCAGCCTGGATGAAATCGCCGAGCTGCTGCGGCTCGACGATGGCACCCACTGCGAGGAAGCCAGCAGCGTGGCCGAGCACAAGCTCAAGGACGTGCGCGAGAAGATGGCCGACTTGGCGCGCATGGAAACCGTGCTGTCTGAACTCGTGTGCGCCTGCCATGCACGAAAGGGGAATGTTTCCTGCCCGTTGATCGCGTTACTACAGGGCGGGGCAAGCCTGGCAGGGGCGGCGACGCCTTAGCGTGCTTTATTTTCCGTTTTCTGAGACGACCCCGATATACACACCATGCTCGCGCTCCTGCCCGATCAAATGCGCCTACCCATTATCCATACCAAGTTAGAAGGACTATCCGTGGCTGAAACCGCAGAACGCACTGGCCTTACCGAGTCAGCAGTCAAGGTAGGTGTCCACCGGGGGCTCAAAAAACTGCATACATTATTTCGAGGTAAACCATGAAAACGGACGATCTCATTCTCATGCTGGCACAGGGCGATGTGGCCGTACCCCGTCATGTTGTAGCCAAACGACTGGGCATGGCTTTAGGTATTGGGTTAATGGCGTCTTTTGGACTGATGTTGGCTGTTTTAGGGCTGCGCCCCGATCTTGAATCGGCAAGTATGCTACCCATGTTTTGGGTAAAACTTGCATTCGCGTTGAGCATGGGGCTGATTGGACTGATTGCCGTCAAGAAAATCGCACGGCCTGATGGAACAATTAAACACACGCTCTGGGCCACGGCGTTCCCGATCGGCCTCATTTGGCTTTTATCGTTGATACTGGTGGCGCACGCACCGTCTTCTCAGCGATGGCACATGCTGTTTGGTGAAACTTGGTACGAGTGCCCATTGTTGATCACGATGCTCTCCGCGCCCATTTTCATTGCCCTGCTATGGGCCATGCGTAGCCTAGCACCCACTCAATTGGGGCTGGCGGGTGCTGCCGTTGGTTTGATGTCTGGCGGCTGGGGGGCTGTTGTCTACAGTCTGCATTGCCCTGAAATGGGCGCACCGTTCATCGGCACGTGGTATTTGCTGGGTATCCTGATCCCTACCGTGATCGGCGCATTGCTCGGAAAAACACTGCTGCGTTGGTAAGTTCCCAGCAAAAAACTGCATCAAGAGTCATCGAATAACCCGCGCTGGTTAGCCCGCCAGCTTTTGCAGATCGATCGCGATATGAAAATAGGCAATCATGAATTCAAACATCATGCGCCAGAAGAGCTCTGCAAACAGAAAGCAGAAGACACAGGCCAGCACAAGCCCAGCACGCTGCAACGAACTCAAATAATCCCTACCTGCGCTGTCCATCTGACGCTGAGCCCGATCCAGCCATTGGTACCGCCGTTTGAGCCAAATCCAGAGAAATATCATCGCCAGTGGCATCACCACCGCGCCAAGGTAATAGAACACCAGCAGAGCGTAGGGGCTCACATAACGGCGAAAACTCAGAAACTCGAGTAATTCAGCCATGGTGGGCACAAGCCAGCCCCTGATCGATCAGTGCGCATGCGAATTCAGACAATTGGAAACCTCAGTAGCCCAGTCGGCGACGGGCCTCACTGTGTAATTCGGGCGTCGCTGCGGCACATACCGTCGTGGTATCCAGACCAACCGGCTTACCTTCAAGATCGGTAAACACGCCACCGGCTTCGAGAACAATGACCGATAGCGCGGCGATATCCAACACGTTCACATCCGACTCGACAACCAGATCAATCGCGCCACGAGCCAGCAAATGATAATGGTAGAAATCGCCATAACCGCGCGTTCGATTGACTTCACGCACCATACTTGCCAAGCCGGCCCAACCGGTCGGATTGGCGGCCAGCGTCTTGAGATTGCCAACAGATAACGTAGCGGCGGCCATCGTATCAATCTGGCTTACCTTCGCTGCCTTATCCATCCAGAATGCACCGCCGCCCTGCTCCGCATAGGCATACTCGCCAAACACCGGCGCACTCGACACACCCAAAATGAGCTGATCGCCCCGCATCAGCGCAATCTGGGTCGAGAAAAACGGGTATTCACGCACGAAGCTCTTGGTGCCGTCGATGGGGTCGACCAGCCAGGTATATTCTGCATCCGGGCGGGTTTTACCCGTTTCCTCACCATAAAACCCATGATCCGGAAACTGTTCGAGAATGACCGCTTTGATGGCCTCTTCCGTTTCCACATCGGCCACCGTGACCGGTGAGGCATCAGCCTTGATTGTGATATCCACATTCTGCTGCCAATATTTGCGAACCACCGTTTCAGCGGCGCGGGCAGCGGCAAGTGCCGTTTCTAGATAAATGCTGGACATGAACCCCTCACAGATAGCAATAAATTTGCAGCTAATTTACCCGAATCCCCATGGAATGTGTGAACTACCCGCCAACAGGCGTGCTAATGCAGCGGACGGGGGAGCAAACAGACGCATTTCTTCGTTGACAAGGATTAAAATACTGCCTAACATTCGCGCCTCAAAGCCTAGGTGGCGGAATTGGTAGACGCACTAGTTTCAGGTATTAGCGAGTAAAATCGTGGAGGTTCGAGTCCTCTCCTAGGCACCAACTTATAGTTTTGTTGCTTCCCAAAAGACTACAAACATTAATTAAACCCGCACTAACACCCCTGTTTAGCGGGTTTTTTTACGCCTGGGCCACAATCAGCGACTGAAGGACCCCCTGCGCGATTGGACGTGTCGTTCAGATGTCGAAAATCAAATGTTTGCCCGATACGAAATCATGTTCGAATATCAAAGCAATGATCATCTCAATAGCTCAATAAAAAAACCCGCTTTGTGCGGGCTTTTTAACTGGTGCTGACGACTACGAACAGTGTTGATTCACCAATCGAAGTCGTTTGAGACTAACGGTGGCGGTTAAGCCAAGAGCGAGCGAAGCATCCAGGCATTTTTCTCGTGCAACTCCATTCGACGCGTCAGCAAATCAAGCGTTGGTTCGTCACTGGCCGCTTCGGCAACAGGGAATACGCCGCGTGCTGTGCGGACCACGGCTTCTTGCCCTTTGACCAGATGGGCAATCATATCGTTGGCAGCCAGCTTTTCATCGGGGATCGTAAACGATGACAATTCCGAGAATCGGGTGAACGACGCGGGGGCAAAGGCACCCAGCGATCGAATGCGCTCGGCAACTTCATCAACGGCGGCAAAAAGTTCGGTGTATTGCGTTTCAAACATCAGGTGCAAGCTATTGAACTGCGGCCCGGTGACGTTCCAATGGAAGTTGTGCGTCATCAAAAACAGGCTGTAGGAATCGGCCAAAAGTCGGCTCAAACCCTCTGCAATCGCCAAACGATCCTTTTCGCTGATACCGATATGAATGCCGTCACTTGCTGTCGTTTCGGCGGTGATCTTTTTCTTAGCCATGACGTTCTACTCCTGTGGTTTCGTCGAACTCAAAATAATTTATCAATCAACCTTAGTCTATTGCGCAAACAGGCGCAAATGGCATATTCCGAAGTCTTTCATTATCTACATCTATCGTTCGGCGCCCGCCTTCGTTTCGGGCAGTACGGGCAATTTGGACCCGCACAAACGAATCTCCGTTCACCTTTCGAGACATAAAATCCTTACAATACGAGGTTCGTTCTTTTCACATTCGGATAAGCCGTTCTACCATGACCGATAATGCACCATCCAGCCATTTCATCCGCGCCCGCATCGATGAAGACTGTGCCAAACAAACCTACGGGACCAAGGTGGCAACCCGTTTCCCGCCGGAACCCAACGGCTTTCTGCATTTTGGTCACGCCAAGAGTATTTTTTTAAACTTCGGCCTTGCTGATGATTATCGAGTTCAGTGTCCACAAAGCGCTTGTAATCTGCGTTTTGATGATACCAATCCGATTAAAGAAGAAGCCGAATACGTCGATGCGATTCGCGAAGATGTCGCTTGGCTGGGGTTTGATCCGGCGTCGCGCGTGTTTTATGCCTCGGATTACTTTGAGCGTTTGTACCGGTGTGCCGAGTTGTTGATCCAAGCAGGGCTCGCGTATGTGGATTCACAAAATGCCGAGCAACTGCGCAGCACGCGCGGCACATTGACCGAGGCGGGACAAAACAGTCCGTTCCGTGATCGCAGTACCGAAGAAAATATCCAGCTTTTTCGTGCCATGCGGGCGGGTGAATTTGCCGATGGCACGCATATTCTTCGCGCCAAAATCGATATGGCTTCGCCCAACATGAACATGCGCGACCCGGCCATTTATCGCATCCGCCATGCGCATCATCATCGTACTGGCGATGCCTGGTGTATCTACCCGATGTACGATTTTGCCCATTGCGTATCGGATGCAATCGAAGGCATTACGCATTCACTGTGCACCTTGGAATTCACCGATCACCGGCCGCTTTATGACTGGTTTTTGGCGCGCCTGGCCGAACTGGGTGAATTCACCCCGCCCCTGCCGCAGCAGATCGAGTTCTCACGTTTGAATCTCACGTATGTGGTGCTCTCCAAGCGCAAGCTCATCCAGTTAGTAACCGGCGGGCATGTGG
The DNA here is from genome assembly GCF_000024765.1 of Halothiobacillus neapolitanus c2. Lineage (GTDB taxonomy): Bacteria > Pseudomonadota > Gammaproteobacteria > Halothiobacillales > Halothiobacillaceae > Halothiobacillus > Halothiobacillus neapolitanus. Next base: position 1,321,229 of record NC_013422.1, read on the forward strand.
ATGGCTGGGATGACCCTCGCCTGCCGACCCTCAAAGGCGCGCGTCGGCGGGGGTTTACACCGGCTGGCTTCAAACTGTTTGCCGAACGTATCGGGGTATCCAAATCAGATAGCCTGATCGACTACAGCGTGCTGGAAGACTGTATGCGCGAGGATCTCAATGAGCACGCCGAACGCCGTGTGGCCGTACTCGATCCGGTCAAGCTGGTGCTGACCAATTACCCGGAAGGACAAACGGAAATCTGCCACGCACCGAACCATCCGCAGCATCCTGAGTGGGGCAAACGCGACATCAGCCTGTCACGTGAGCTATGGATCGAGCGGGAAGATTTCATGATTGACCCGCCGAAAAAGTTTTTCCGCCTGAAGCCCGATGGTGAAGTGCGTTTACGGTACGGCTACATCATCAAATGTACCGGTTATGATGCCGACGAGAACGGTCACGTCACCTGCGTTTATGCCGAATACGACCCCGATACCAAATCGGGCACGCCCGGATCGGAAACGCGCAAGGTCAAAGGCAATATCCATTGGTTATCCTGCCATGACGCCGTAGAAGCCGAAGTGCGTATCTACGACCGCTTGTTCAGCGTAGCCGCGCCCGGTGCCCGGCGCCCGGATGACCCCGAAGACATGGAACGGGATTTCCTCGATGACATCAATCCGGACGCCAAACGGATTCAAATCGGCATGATCGAACCATCACTGGCCACCTGCGCGCCAGAATCGCGTTTCCAATGGGAACGCAATGGCTATTTTGTGGCCGACCAACACGATCACAACCCAACCAAGCCGGTGTTTAACCGTACCGTGACCCTGCGGGATTCTTGGACGGCCAAATAAAAACCCGCCGGGAGAAATCCACCGGCGGGTCGGGCCGCAACAACACACGATCGACGTTTACTTGGGGATATGGTGCTCAACGGCCATTTCCGCAAAATCAAGCCCCCAAGAAGGCACTTTGCCTTTGTTATGCATGAAGAGCGTCCGGTATTGCATCTTGAGCATGTACGGCACATGGCCCATTTTGAGCACCGCCTCATCACCGCCAAACCAGGTATTCGAGCGAATATAGAAGGCTTTGCCGCCGCCCATATCACCGATGCAATACACCACCGGTTGCAACGGCTTGTCCGCTTGTTCGGGCGATAGTCGCCCTAGGTCTTTGGCAATCTGCAAGCCGACGATCTCGCATTCCTGATGGCCGATTGCCCCAAGTTTCGGCATGGTCACTGCAGCGGCGTCCCCGGCGGCAAAAACGTTTTTGTACTTGGGGTTGCGCATCAGCAAATCGGTAACGACAAACCCTTCGCTGTCGCTGATCGGCAAACCACGCATAAACTCATGCGCCTTCCAATCCGGGAAAATGATTTTCAGTTCCGCTTCCACGGATCGGCCGTCAGCAAACTCGATGCCATCTTGCGTAATCCGCTTGATGTCTTGCGTGTTGTTGAGATAGTTAAAGCCCATCTGGGTCGCCAGATCCAGCAACTGCTTGACGACCGTTTCACCCGCATCTTCGGCAATCAGTTCAGCGGGCGTGAATACGGTGATTTTGCTCGGGTCACCCTGTTTGGTCTCTGCCAAATAGTGTGCAGCGGCCATCATGACTTCAACCGGTGGGCCTTCACAGGCGGCGAGCGCATCGGGGATACTGCCACTGGGATAAGGTTCCAGCCCTTTGGCACCGTCCCCTTGATGAAAACGCGCGGAGCCGATGGCAATCGGTCCACCCTTGTAGCCACCAAAGTGCAATTTCTGGCGTAATTGCTCACCCAGATATAGGTCACTGACGCTATCGCCAAACTCGGCAAAGCCTTCAATGTCTTCAAAAGCCAAACGATTACCCAAGGCGACCACCAGATAGTCGTAACTCAACGTCACAGCAGCAGCGCCCGGACGTTCGTTGGGCGTGATGTGCACCATCTCGGAATCAACATCAATGGCATTCACCTCGGCTTGGATGAAATTAATTTGATCGTGGGCGAGCACGTCGCGCAATTCCATACGCTGATGCATGGCCGGATTTCTGTTCTCAAACACATCGGCCGGAATATTCGGCACAAATAACAAGTAATCCTTTCGATCTATTACGGTAATTTGAATTGCATCGCCTGCATATTGGCGGATTTTCTGAGCGCTGCCCAAGCCGGCAAAATTGCCACCCAAAATTACTACATGTGGTTTTTTATCAGTCGCGTTCATAATCACCTCTCTATTGAAGAAAAATAAGGCACACACCTCTCAACAAAACTCAGATATGAAAGTGCCATCATAGTTAATGACACTAATCATTTGAAAAAGTTCTCAATTAAATTTGCTTGGGTACACTGATGGCAATCGGATCTACCCGGCAATGCTAAATAACGAACATCTGGAGATGTTTCAAAACTGACATCTATCAATCTTTTCCAGACTGACTTGAATCGGGCTAAAAGGTAATAGGTGCAGTGGATTAGGGCCATAAACCCGCACTCAGTTCTAAAGCTGAGGAAATTCATGACCGCATAGAGAAAACTAGGAAAAAATATTATTGCTTAAGATGCTTACGCCAGAGCCCTTGCTCCATCATCGGAGAAAAAAACATATAGTATGGTCCTTTGTCTAGATGGGCCAAAACACCATTGTTATGAATTTGACGCAGCTCGTAATCCACCATGACATGGCCTAACCCCTGGTGCGCATGCTCTGGAGATTCCCACTCAATATGAACAAGATACTGAGTAGGTGTCTGTCCAGGGATCGGTGGCTTATCATGAACTTTATTACCATAATTGGTGTTATATTCAGGTGGATTGGCGCCCAAGGTAGATACCGCTTTCATCGCACCTTCAGGATCAAGTTGGAACGAACCAATCGCGGACACACCGAATTGCTTCATGATCATCCAGCCGACCATGCCAGGGACATTTGCCTTCATCCATTCCAGCGTTTCCGTTGCTCCCTGTTCGAAGGCTTTTTCATGCCCATCCATAACCCAATGGTCACCGATCACCACGGTACGCTGACTTGATAGCGCCACCTTTGGCACCCGTTCTTGTTTTGCAAACGAATCACCCAGAACTTGTGGTACATCGGTCATGCTCATAATCTGGGGCAGATCGGACTTGACCACCTCAAAATACGGCTCCCATGGGCCCTCGATCACCATGCCAAGGCAACCGCTGCACAACTCGAAAATTTCTTTGAAATTATCATGGTGCATTTCTTCATGAGAATGAACATCTTTCCAGACGGTATATTGAAACATACCCATCGGGTTCAGTGTTTCGCGCATATCGACGGCACCGCCACCGTATCTGCCAGCCATCGGATGTATACCGGTTTGCAACAACTGCTCAAAGCCTAAAAACCCTGGATGCGACGCCGTGGTGATACAAACCTTGGGCCCCACTTTCATCATAGTTTCATAACTATCAGGTTTGTTGGCGATTTTAGCCATATTGATGGCTATAATTGGATTTTCATTCGACATAATGTGTCTCCACTTCAGTTAACTGAGATTGGCTCCACGAAAATAATAATATTTAATAAGCACGCCTATGACATACCTTATATAAATTTAGTTCCATAAATTTTTAATTAAATTAACATATCCACCATATAATTTAATTCAAAAATACTTAATTGTTTGCATATAGAGTATTTTTTTAATCCTAATAGCATGATTGTTTTTTACACAAAAGGGGCTTATTGGTTTGATTGACTCAATATAGCCCGTACTGGAGCAAAACTTGAGCGATGTTCTGGGCAGGCACCAAACTCGATAAGCAAGTCTCGATGTCGCGCCGTGGGATAGCCTTTGTGTTTCGCAAATTCGTATTGCGGGTAGAGCTTATCCATGTCCAGCATAAGTCGATCTCTGGTTACTTTTGCCAGAATTGAGGCGCTGGCAATGGCCGCATCCCGAGCATCACCACCGATCAAGGCATGGCATTCCATAAATCCAGCATCAGGGTCGTTCAAATCCGGGCAGCGGTTGCCATCGACGTGAATGCGTCCCAACGTTTGCCCTTGTGTTTTCATTTGATCGTATACAGCCATAACAGCGCGGCGCATGGCCAGAAGCGAAGCCTGAAGAATATTTATCGTATCGATTTCATGTACCGTTGCTTCGGCAATGGCGAACGATTGAGCACGTCGAGTTATTTCATCGAACAATTTGACGCGTTGACGTTCGGTCAGTTTTTTTGAATCGTTCACGCCGACTATCGGATCATCCGGATACAAAACGATGGCGGCGGCGACAACAGGGCCTGCCAGAGGGCCTCGTCCGGCCTCGTCTACGCCCGCATAGATTAATCCCGGCGTTTGCATCTCAAACAGTGGCAATTGCGGCATACTGCCCTCTTATTCAACTTCAGCTGATTCACGAACAACCGGTTATGACCGACTCCCTGACTCCATCCGATATGCGCCCGCTGCGTCTGTTTTTTGCTGCGGGCGAAGCCTCGGGCGACCATTATGCCGCCGAACTTTTCCAACGGTTAAATAGACTGCGTCCCGGCAGCGTAGCCCAAGGGCTGGGTGGTACGGAAAGCCGTGCCGCCGGCATCGACACCATAGTCGATCTGAACACCGTTTCCGTCATGGGTTTGGTTGAAGTGCTCAAGCAGTACGGGCAACTCAAACAGGCGTTAAACACGCTGATCGATGCCATGATTGTTTTTAAACCCGATATCCTCATCGCCATCGATTTTCAGGAATTCAATCAGCGGCTGGCGAAAGCGGCTCGTGCGCACGGCATCAAGGTGTTGTTCTTCGTGGCGCCGCAAGTGTGGGCTTGGCGTCCGAAGCGGGCGGCAAAATTCTCGGAAGTGGCGGATCACTTGGCTGTTCTATTCGATTTCGAAGTGCCCTTGTTCGCCCGATACGGCTTGCCGACAACCCATGTCGGGCACCCGTTGCGCGACATGATCCCGCCCGAATCGTGCAAAACGGCCACAACCGGCGACGCGGTGCAAGCAAAGGCGCGCCATTCCCTGGGTATCGCGCCCGCAGCCAAGCTGATCGGTCTGCTGCCCGGCAGTCGGCGCAGCGAAATCAGCCGCTTGCTGAGCACTCAGCTTGCCTCGGCGCAGCGCTTGCTAAAAGTGCATCCGGATTTGTTGTTCGCCCTGCCCATCGCCGACTCCATTGATCCGGTTTGGTTCGGGCAGGAATTGGCGAAGTGCGCCATCTCATCGGATCTGCGTGCCAAACTTTCCTTGGCGAATGGTCATGCCAGAGAAGTCATGGCCGCAAGCGACGCACTCATCATTGCGTCGGGCACGGCCACGCTGGAAGCGGCGTTGATCGGCACACCGATGGTCATCGTGTACAAGACACACCCGATCACTTATTGGCTGGCGAAGCATCTCGTACATATCGAACGCATCGGCCTGCCGAATATCGTCTTGAACCGGAATGCATTTCCCGAATTGATCCAGAACGCCGCTTCGCCGGAAGCCATAGCAAATGAAATCAGTATCTTAATGCTTGAAAGCGAAAGCCGAGCGAGCCAGAATACGGCACTGGCAGAAATACCAAGCCATCTGGGTGAACCCGGTGCCTTGGCGCATTTGGCTCAGTTGGTTTTGGATCTGACAAGCGATACGCCTGCTGCAACGCCGCCCAAATAAAAAATCAGCCGGTCATACAGCAGCGATGAATCAAGCGGCGCAACATCCTGACGGTTTCGTCCAAGGCCGATAACTCGATGTATTCGTCTGGCTGATTCGCCTGATCAATTCGGCCCGGACCGAACACGACCGTATCGCAACCCAGTTCCTTGAAGAACGGCGCTTCGGTACCAAACGCCACGGTAATGGGCGCTTTGCCACTGATACCAGACAATTCCCGCGCCAAGACCGAGTCATCGCCGCTGGAAAAAGGTTCAATGCCGGACATCAGCGAAGTCATTTCGAAATCAAGATCCGTGTCATCCAGCACACGGGCAATCCGCTCCCGAAGCTCCTGACGCAATTGCGCTCCACTCATACCGGGCAAGGGCCGCAAATCGAAATTCAGGACGCACTGCGGGCAAATCCGGTTGGGGTTATCCCCGCCACAAATATGCCCGAAATTCAGCGTGGTATAGGGCACGAGAAATGCCGGGTTACTCTGCTGCTTGAGCGATTCGCGCCAAGCAGACAGATCGGTAAGCACGCGCATCATGCCGTCGATGGCGTTGCGCCCCATTTGCGGGTCGCTTGAGTGCCCGCTGCGACCGGTAACCGTCAACGATTCCATCATCACGCCCTTGTGCATATGCACCGGGGTGAGATCGGTCGGTTCGCCGATGACGCAGTATTTTGCCTTCGGCCGCTTGAGTCGAGCCAGAAGCCGCGCACCGTCCATGGTGCTCTCTTCATCGGCGGTGGCAACGATGATGAGCGGATGATGTGTCAAACAGCGTCGAAAATTGACCACCCAACAGCGTCCAATTTTGACCAGGGGTTCAGGCTGATTTCTTGCGCTGTTTGAAGCGGTAGGAGTCGTTGCCGGTCTCAAGGATGTCGCAGTGGTGGGTGATGCGATCGAGCAGGGCTGTGGTCATTTTTGCGTTGCCGAACACGTTGACCCATTCACCGAAGCTTAAGTTAGTGGTGATGATCAGCGAGGTCTTCTCATAGAGCTGGCTGATGAGGTGGAAGAGCAAAGAGCCGCCCGACTCAGGGAAGGGCAGATAGCCGAGCTCATCGAGGATCACCCCATCAATCAGGGTGAGTTGTCGGGCGAGGTTTCCTGCCTTGCCTTGCTGCTTTTCCTTCTCCAGCAGATTGACCAGATCCACGGCGTTGTAGAAGCGCACCCGCTTGCCCTGCTGAACGGCAGCGACACCCAGGGCGGTGGCGAGATGGGTCTTGCCGGTACCGGTGCCGCCGACGAGGATCAGGTTATGGGCGGTGTCGAGGTAGCTGCCCTGAGCGAGCTGTTCGATCCGAATCTGGGACAGCGGGGATTCCTGCCAGTCGAAGCCGCCGAGATCCCGGTGCATGGGAAAGCGTGCGGCCTTGAGTTGATAGGCCAGGCTACGGGCTTGGCGGTCGGCTTGTTCGGCATCCAGAAGGCGTAGCAGCATGCCTTCGGGTGAGAGTGGCTGTCGGGGAAATTCCGCCTGCAATTCCCGCCAGGCATCGACCATACCGTACAGCTTCAGTGCCTTCAAACGGCACAGGTGGTTGGGCTCAGACATGGCATCCTCCCAGCAGACTGTCATAGCGACCGCAGTTGGCGGCTGGCTCATTGCGCAGAATCAGGGCGACAGGAACCTCCATGATCGGACGATGCGTCGGTTCGGTCAGGCGACGTAACTCGTTGAGCACCACCGAGGCATGGGGGTGCCCATGCTCCAAGGCCAACTGACAGGCCACATCAAGTGCTTCGAGCCCGCTGCTGCGGGCGGCTAGCAACAGATCGGCGAAGGCCCGGTCACCCTTGGGCTGCTTGAGCAGAAAGGTGCGCACCACCCCGATGGCCAAAGGTAGCTGCCATTCGATGAAGGGCTGACCATGCCTCAGTGCCCCGGGCTTGGTTTCAAGGATCGGCACATAGTGCCATGGCTGGCAGGCCAGTTGATCCCGCCCAAACAGGCGCTCATGTTCGGCAATCATATTCCCCTCGGCAGCGACCCGCACATGAGTGGCGCTGATGCGCACTGAAACCACTTTGCCCGCCCAGGCGGCCGGCACGCTGTAGCGATTGCGATCGACTGAAATGAGACAGGTACTGGACACGCGTAGTGGTTGCTCGACATAACCATGGAACGGCATGCTGACCGGCCGCAGCGCCGGTCGCTCCGCCGCCCAAGCCTCGGCGATGGTTCCCTGCTTGTCAGGATGCACACGCTCGGCCAGCTCACGGCATCGCTGCTCAAGCCAGGCGTTCAGTTCCTTGAAGTCGGCAAAGCGGGGCGTTGGGGTGAATAACCACTCCCGAATGTTGCCCACCTGATTCTCGACCTGCCCCTTCTCCCAGCCCGAGGCAGGGGTACACGCCACCGGCTCGAACAGGTAATGATTGGCCAGCGCCAGAAAGCGCCGATTGAACTGGCGTTCCTTGCCACTGAACACCGCATCGACCACCGTCTTGAGGTTGTCGTAGATCATCTTCTGCGGCACGCCGCCGAAGAAGGCGAATGCCCGATCATGGGCATCCAGTACCATCTCCTGCGTCTCACGGGGATAGGCGACCACAAACATCGCCCGGCTATGAGCCAGGCGAAAGTGCGCCAGCTTGATCGTCTGCGTCACACCGCCGAGCACCACATATTCGTAACTCCAGTCGAACTGACCGACTTCACCGGGCGCAAATGACAGCGGTACAAAGGCCTGCGTAACAGCACCACGCACCGAAGCCGCCGCTTTCCACGCCTTCACATGGCGCTGAACACTGTCATACGCCCCGTGATAGCCCGCCGCCTGCAAGCCCTCAAACAACCGACGGGCGGTGCGCCGCCGGGCCTTGGGCAAGGCCGCATCCGAGACCAGCCATTGCTCGATCAGGACCGAGAAAGCACCGAGTTGCGGTTTGGGTTGGACTGATCGCCGATAAGCCGGTTCGGCTTGGGCATTCAGATACTTCTTGACCGTGTTACGTGAGAGATTCAAAGAACGGGCGATGGCACTGATGCTCTCCCCGCCCACATGATGTCGACGGCGAATCTTGCCGATGGTTTCCATGCAAAGCACTCCAGGATGACCTCCGCCAAAACGGCGGAGTGTGGCACAACCGGGGGTGGTCAAATTTGGACGCTGTTTCCCCCGAATTCCTGCTCACTTTTGCACGCTGTTTCACAGATGATGCATGTCTTCCGGTTTTAATCCGCGTGCCGCTTCAATCGCCAGAGCCAGAAAGCTTTTCATGTCGGCGCTGCCCAAACCGTAGCCGCGCCCTTGGTCGACTGTCCAGCGGAAAGGGTCATGTTGCCAACGTTTATCATCCCAAGGCACCGTATCGGTGTGCCCCGCGAGAATCAGTCCGTCATCTCCGGTGCCCAGTGTGGCGATCAGATTGGCTTTATCGATATGGCCTTCCAATGGAAGGATTTCGACACTGAATCCGGCCGATTCCAGCCAACCGGCCAAGCGATCGATCAATGCCCGATTCCCCATATCGAACTGGGGCGTGACACTGCTCACCGACGGTGTGGCGATCAACTCATCCAGCATCTGCGACAGGGCGGGCGCGGCCATCAAGGTTTAGTCCTGTGCAGGGAAAAGCGCATCGACGCGCTGGAAACCGCGCGGCAGGATGCGGCCACGGCTGGCGCGTGCACCACCATAGTTGTCAAAGTCGACATCACGCAGGGTCACGCTCCGTGCACCGGATTGAACCTTGAGCCCCTCGCCTTCTACCAAGGCGCAAGCGGCGATCAGGGTAAAGCCGGATTTCAACCCCATCAGCTTGTTGCCACGGCCCTTGCTGAGTTGCGGAATCTCGGCGCGTTCAAGGATCAGCACGTGACCATCACTGGATGCGAAGGCAATGCGCTGAACCTGGTCGTCCAGGCGAATCGGCGCACCGAGCGTTGCGCCGTCTTGCAGGCTCACCATGACCTTACCGGCACGCTGGCGACTGAGCAATTCTTCAAACGGTGTGATGAATCCATAGCCACCGCTTTGCCATAACAAAACGGCATCCTTGTCATCGGCCATTACCATTTGGTTGAATTGCGCGCCGGTTGGCGGGCTGAGCCGCCCAGTCAAAGGTTCGCCCTGCCCTCGCGCAGATGGGAGGCTATGCGCAGCCAGCGTGTAGGCCCGGCCGGTATCGTCGAGCAGGATGACCGACTGCGTGGATTTGCCGTTCATGTGGACGAGATACCCATCACCGGCCTTGTAGGACAACGCAACCGGATCGACATCATGCCCCTTGGCGGCACGAATCCAGCCATTCTTGCTCAACACGACGGTGACCGGTTCACTGGAAATGAGTGCTGTCTCTGCCAACGCCTGTGCCGCACCACGCGTGACTAAACGTGAACGCCGCGCATCGCCGTATTTTTGGGCATCGTCCTGAAGTTCGTCGCGCAGCAGGTTACGCAAGCGGGATTCATCGGCCAGCAAGCCGCGCAGAATCTCCGACTCGGCCATCAATTCGCCCTGCTCTTTCTTGATCGCGATTTCTTCGAGTTTGGCCAGTTGCCGCAAACGAATTTCTAAAATCGCCTCGGCCTGACGTTCGGTAAGATCAAAGCGGGCGATCAATTCGGCCTTGGGCTCGTCTGCCTCTCGAATAACGGCAATGACTTCATCGATATTCAGGAAGGCAATCAGCAAACCCGCCAGAATCTCCAAGCGGTTCTCCACCTTCGCCAGACGCCACTGGATGCGGCGAGTCAGCGTCTGGCGGCGGAACTGCAACCATTCGCTGAGCAAGTCTTTAAGGTTCATCACTCTGGGACGGCCATCGAGCGCGATCACATTCATGTTCACGCGATAACTCTTTTCAAGATCGGTGGTCGCGAACAAATGTGCCATCAGGGCTTCGGCATCTACCTGTCGACTTCGCGGAATAATCACGAGGCGGGTGGGCGCTTCATGGTCGGATTCATCGCGCAGATCCGTCACCAACGGGAGTTTTTTTGCGTTCATCTGGGCGGCGATCTGTTCGAGAATCTTGCTGCCCGACACCTGAAACGGCAGCGCCGTGATGATTATTTCGCCCTGTTCGACTTCATAGCGCGCTCGCTGACGCACCGAGCCCGTGCCGGTACGGTACATCTGCATGATTTCATCCGGTGGCGTGATGATTTCCGCTTCGGTGGGAAAGTCCGGACCGCGCAGATGACGACAGAGATCATCCACCGTACTCTCCGGCTCATCCAGCAACGCGATGGTGGCCGCAACGACTTCGCGCAGGTTGTGCGGCGGGATATCGGTAGACAAACCAACGGCGATTCCCATGCCGCCATTAAGTAATACATTCGGCAAACGCGCGGGCAGCAGCGTGGGTTCTTCCAGCGTGCCATCGAAGTTGGGTTGCCAATCAACTGTGCCCTGCTCCGCTTCGGCCAATAAGCTGTGGGCGTAGGCCGTCAACCGAGACTCGGTGTACCGCATCGCAGCGAAGGATTTGGGATCGTCCGGTGAACCAAAGTTGCCCTGACCATCGATCAATGGATAACGATAGGAAAACGGTTGCGCCATCAACACCATCGCTTCGTAACAGGCCGAATCGCCATGCGGATGAAACTTGCCGATGACATCACCGACCGTTCTGGCCGATTTCTTATGCTTGGATGCCGCCGTGAGGCCCAGTTCGCTCATGGCATAAACGATGCGCCGCTGCACGGGTTTGAGGCCATCGCACACACTCGGCAATGCACGATCGAGAATCACATACATCGCGTAGTTGAGATAAGCCTGCTCGGAGAATTCGGCGATCGACCGTCGCTCGAAACCGTCGGTGCTGTTTCCGCCCATGCCGATCCCGTGCCCATTTTCAGGGCCGTGGTTAAACTCATCTGAACTCATGACATCCTCATTATTTTATGCCGTAGGGCTGCTTGTCGGCAGCGCTACCCGTCGCGCGGGATACAGGCGCCTAAAAGCGTAAACACCCAGCATCGCAAAAAGTGCGGGCGGCACTGCTGCACTCATGAAGGGGATAAACGGGTGCCCTACCCCATACACCGGCGCAAAAGCCGAAACGATCTGCACTAAAGTGAGATACACCACACCAAGGACAATGGCGATAAACAACCAGCGCCCTGCACCTCCACTTCGTTGCGGTGCAAATACGAAGGGCAAAGCCACAAACAGCATCACCAATACGGAAACCGGGGCGAAAACCCGCGCCCAAAGCGCGGATGAATAAGCCGACGCATCCAACTGATTTTTGCGCAGATAGTCAACATAGGAATGCAGTTGCAAGATGTTCATATGCCGGGGATTGAGAACAGCAATGTTCAGGATTTTCTGCGAGAACAAACGCACGTGCTCCTGAACGGGCACGAATCTCACCTTGACGCTGTTTCCGGGAACCTTTGTATCGAGCGTGGATTCTTTCACATCGTACAGTCGCCATAAATCTCCACCCTCGCTGATCGCGTAACTCGCGGACAATAGCTGGACAGGCTGGCTTTGTGCATTAACGGTAAACACGCGAACACGATTCAAACGCCCGCCAACAATGGCCTGGCCTACGTTGATGAATCGTTGGCCATCGCGCAACCACAAACCGGACTTAAGATTCATACTGACACCGGAACCCTGTGCTTCAGCCCGCATTTCATTGGCTTTTTCCTGCCCCCAGGCACCGATCGTTTCCCCCATCAGCATGCCGATCAGGGCGAGAATGGTGGCGCCGACCAAGACAGGGCGTGCGAGTCGGAACATCGACATCCCGGAACAGCGCATCACGGTAAGCTCTGAATGCGCCGCCAGATTGCCCAGACTGAGCAGGCCGCCGACAAGTACCGCCGCTGGATAAAAATCGTAGAGATAACCCGGCGTGGTCATCAGCACAAAGGACAAGGCATCTATCGCACTGTAGCTTGCATTAACCTTCGGTAATTCATCAATGGCACCGAACACAACAATCAATAATGCGAACGCGGCCGTGGACGCCAAACCGCCGACAACAATCGCTCGAATCAGATAACGATCAAGCGTACCCATGTCGTCTCCGGAACAAACGTTGCCACAGTCGCCGCGAACCCCCACTCATCCACCAGAGCAGTCCAAGCCACAGAAGAATGAACGTGCCGTGCGTCAAGGTCAGACCTTGCCACAAGTTAAGCTCACCGTGCTTGATGGCGTTCTCAGTCAATGCGATCAAATTGAAATACAAGGCATAAAGCAAAAAGGCCCAGAAGAGTCGGCCATACCGGCCCGATCTGGGTTTGGCTTGGGCCAAAGGGACGGCAATCAAGGCAAGCACAAGCACGGTCAGCGCTTGCGAGAGGCGGTAATAGAATTCGGCTTGATCACCGGGCAAATTCGAATGCAGCAGTTGCAGGGATGATTTTTTGTTTTCCTGCGTGTTTTCCGTATCCGCCCGGCCCGGCACAAGAATTTCATGGGTTTGGTAGTCAATTACAGACCAGTCCTGTTCACCCGCTACCCCCTGAATTCTTCGACCCTGTTCCAACACCACGTACCGATGTCCGGCAGAATCTGTCATCAATTTACCGAAGGGCGCCATTTCAACCCCCGGCTTTTGGCGGGCATTCTTCGTATTGGTGGGTTCATTGAACGCGAAGATATCCGAATAGCCGTTACCGGACTTGCTGCCGATATAAAGTACCGCTTTACCGGATGGCTCCTCGATAAAACGGCCTACCGGCAATTGATTGAACACCTGTTGACTGCGTGCGGAGTCAATCATCCGTGACTGAACTTGCTGCAGAGCCGGATACGCAAACAGCGAGATACTGGCCGTCAACAGACTCACGGGAATTGCCAACCAGAGTATGGCCTGACTGAGATGCCGGGGCCCATAGCCGCAGGCGCGAAGGACCGTCAGTTCCGAATCCCTACTCATTCTTCCCAGAGCGAACATCAGACCGATGAACAATCCCACGGGCAACACATAAATCAACAGTTTGACGGCGTTGAAACCCATCATCGCGGGAATCAGGCTCGATGGCAGCGAACCCTCCGCTGCCGCAGAAAGCGAGCGTGCCAGCAGATTCGCCAGCATGATGAGCATGACGATCAAGGTCACCCCGAGGGTAGCCACACTCGCTTCGCGCAACAGATAACGATTCAGGATCGGCATGAAATCAGCCGTTCAGATGTTTGGCAATAAGACCATATTTCAGACGGTCGCCAAATGCTCCGGCGCCTGCCGGCAACTTGAGCCGAACCTTGTAGCCACCACCCGGCGCTTCGGTCATAGAGGCACCTTCAAGCGTCTGCATATCAGCCAGTTGTTCGATACGGTTGCCGTCGGGCAGCATGAAGGTGACCGAATCACCGACAGCCAACTTGTTCTTGATATCCACCTCAGCCCAATCGCCCTGCACCGAGGTGATCTCGCCCACAAACTGCTGCTCGCGGTGTTTGGAAACGCCCTCGATGTAGTTCTGGTATTCCTTGGTGTGATGCCGTTCGAAGAATCCGTCGGTATAACCGCGATGTGCGAGGTTATCGAGTTCGGCTATCAGATTCGGGTCGAAGGGCCGACCGGCCACCGCATCATCGATGGCCTGGCGATACACTTGCGCGGTTCGGGCAACGTAGTAATGCGATTTGGTCCGGCCCTCGATTTTAAGGCAATCCACACCGATGCGCGTCAGTGCCTGGACATGTTCCACCGCGCGCAAATCACGTGAGTTGAGGATATACGTGCCGTGCTCGTCTTCTTCGATTGGCATCAATTCGCCCGGTCGATTCGGCTCTTCGATGAAGTACACATCGTTGGCCTTGGGATGGCGGTTATCGCTTCCCGTCGGGCCGAATGATTGTTCGGCGCCCGAGAAATCAAAGCCCTCCAAGGCAGTCGTGCCGCCGACGGCATCGAGCGGAATAATGGACGATTCGGCCGGGCGATAGACACCGGAGAGATCTTCCGTTGCGGCCTCGGTTTTGTATTCCCAGCGGCAGGCGTTGGTGCAAGTGCCCTGATTCGGATCACGATGATTGAAGTAGCCGGAAAGCAGGCAACGCCCAGAGTAGGCGATGCACAGAGCGCCGTGCACGAATACTTCCAGCTCCATATCCGGGCATCGATCACGGATCTCGCTGATCTCGTCCAGAGAGAGTTCACGCGAGAGAATCACCCGCGAAATACCTGCGTTTTTCCAGAACTGGACTGTCGCCCAATTGACGGTATTGGCCTGTACGGAAAGATGGATCGGGAGATCAGGCCACTGCTGACGCACCATCATGATCAGGCCGGGGTCGGCCATGATGAACGCATCCGGCTGCATCTCGACCAGCGGGGTCATGTCCTTGATGAATGTTCTGAGCTTTGCATTGTGCGGCGACAGATTCACCGTCATAAAAAATTGCTTGCCCGCCGCATGCGCTTCATCAATACCGATTCGCAGATTGTCTTCAAGAAAATCATTGTTACGCACCCGCAGGCTATACCGTGGCAGCCCCGCATAAACGGCATCGGCACCGTAGGCAAAGGCGTAACGCATCGATTTGAGCGTACCGGCAGGAGATAGCAATTCAGGCGCTTTCATTCACTTAAGACTCATTAACACTTAACAAAAACGTATTGTAGCTTGTTGAGCCTGAACTACTCACACCCATTCGCCGAGATTTCTGTATCTCTTGTTACGACCATCCACTCTCGTCGTGGTGAACAAACAATTCATGCATTCACTGAATAAATATTGTATAAGTTTGGTACAACTTAATAACAAAAGGAGGAATCCATGCTCGTTCGCCTTATCTACGTTTCCAAGCTCGCGCCCGATCTAGATTATCGCGCCATCAAGGATATTCTGGCCGCATCGCAACGCAATAACAAACCTCGTGGCGTATCCGGTTTGTTGATGTTCAATTCGGGTTTTTTTCTGCAATGGCTTGAGGGTGAGCGATTGGCCGTCAAGGAGCGCTTTGCGCGGATCAGTCAGGACCCGCGGCACACCGCCCCGGTGTTGCTGGACTATCGGGAAATCATCAAACGCCAATTCGCAGACTGGAACATGGGCTACCTCGGTGAGGGATCAATCAACAAAGCCACTTTCTATGAATACAGTGGCGCAGAAGCCTTTGACCCGTATACGTTGAGCGGCGAATCCGCAGCGGCCTTGATGCTGGCATTCAGCAGCAACATACCTTTACTCAAATCGAACAATGGCTGATGGTTCGATGCCTGAGAGTGCAATCAAACGAAGGTCGAATGACAAGCACTTACTTCCCCAGAAAACCTGCTGCTATTGCCAGCGTCCCTTCACGTGGCGCAAGAAATGGGCACGGGATTGGCCCAACCTGAAATATTGTTCCGATCGGTGCCGAGCGCTGGCAAAGTCTGCGCAGCCTGAACAACGCTAAGGAAAAATCGTGCGCCAACTCATTGTCATTTTGGGAGATCAACTTAATCGCAACAGTGCGGTTTTCGATGGGTTCGATCCCGCCCAGGATGCAGTATTCATGGCCGAGGCAACCGGCGAGGCCGCCCATGTCTGGTCGCACAAGCTGCGTATTGCCCTGTTCTTCAGTGCCATGCGGCATTTTGCTGCGGCCCTGAGAAGCGAAGGCTTAACGGTTCATTACGCCCAGATCGGTTCACCCCCCCACGGGGCTTTGGCCGATGCCCTTGCCGCGGCCATCGTGGTGCATCAACCGCAGCAAGTCGTATGGGTATCGGCTGGTGCCGAACGCCTGAATCATGCACTGAAAGCGACCTGTGATCAGCACAAAGTGCCCTGGAAAATCTATCCGGACCGACATTTCATTGCCACCGAAAACCAGTTTTCGGACTGGGCAAAGGGCCGAAAATCTTTGCGACTGGAGTATTGGTACCGCCAGCTTCGCCAGCAGACTGGTCTGTTGATGGAGGATGATCAGCCCATCGGGGGCGCGTGGAATTTTGATGCACAGAATCGTGCAGCATTCGATACACGCGGACCTGGCCTATTGCCTGCCCCCATGGGCTTTCCGCCCGATGCCATTACCCAACAGGTCATCGAAACCGTAGCGCGCTATTTTCCGGGGCATCCGGGCGCATTGGACGGGTTCGACTGGCCGATCACGCGAGAGCAGGTAGAAGCCGCACTCGAAGATTTCATCACCCATCGACTGCCGCTGTTCGGTCACTATCAGGATGCGATGTGGACGGATGAGCCTTGGCTTTATCACAGCAGACTCTCAGCCGCGCTCAACCTCAAGCTTATCGATCCGGCTACCGTCTGTCGTGCCGCAGAGGCGGCATACCGTCAGGGACAAGTGCCGTTGGCCGCGGCGGAGGGATTCATCCGGCAGATACTGGGCTGGCGGGAGTATGTCCGCGGGCTTTATGCTCATTATGGCGATGAATGGCTCGACATGAATGCATTGAACGCCCAGCATGATTTACCGGATTTTTTCTGGACGGGCGACACACCGGCCCACTGTCTGAGCCAGACAATCGGTCAGACCATGCGAACGGGTTACGCTCATCATATTCAACGGTTGATGGTGACCGGTTTATATTGCCTGCTCGCAGGCGTTCGACCTCGGGCTGTGCATGAATGGTATCTGGCCGTCTACGTCGACGCAGTGGAATGGGTTGAGATACCGAATGTGATCGGCATGAGCCAATTCGCCGATGGCGGAATCATGGCATCCAAGCCCTATATCGCCAGTGGCAGCTATATCGATCGAATGAGCAATTATTGCGCACACTGCTCGTTCCATCCCAAGGAGGCGGTGGGTGCAAAGGCCTGCCCGTTCACGACACTGTACTGGGCTTTTCTGGACCGACACGAAAAGCGTTTTGCCCAGCACCCCCGTCTTGCCCTGCAGGTCAAGAACCTGCAACGAAAATCGGCGGAAGAACGGGCGTTAATCCGCGCACAAGCTGAATCTCATTTAGCCGGTGTGATGCAAAAACCTTAGACATGACATCCGTCGACTTCGATTCAGCGCACTGAAATACTCAAGCCACGACCAATGCCGTAGTAAAGCCAATTATCTTCGGCCAATCGATTAGGATCATAGACATTGCGTCCATCGAAAATCAGCTTTTCCTTAAGCGCACTGGCCATCAAAGCGAAATCCGGCGCACGGAACGCCTTCCATTCTGTGCAGACAATCAGGGCGTCGGCCCCTTTCAATGCTGAATCACGTGTTCCACACAAAAGCAGATCATCTCGTTGACCGTAGATTCGCTGGGTTTCTTCCATGGCTTCCGGATCAAAGGCTTGAACTTTGGCGCCAGCCCCCCACAAAGCGGCCATCACCTCGCGAGATGGCGCGGCGCGCATGTCATCGGTGTTTGGCTTGAATGCCAAGCCCCATAAAGCAAAGGTTTTACCAGCCAGTGCATCTTGGCCACCGTAATGGCGCACGATCAGATCGAACAATTTGACTTTCTGCCGATCATTGACCGACTCCACCGCTGCCAGAAGTTTGGCGTTGTAGCCAACGTCACGGGCGGTGCGGTGCAGCGCCTGAACATCCTTGGGAAAGCATGAGCCACCATAACCGCAGCCGGGATAGATAAAGTGGTAGCCGATACGTGGATCAGAACCGATGCCGATCCGCACCTGTTCGATGTCGGCACCCAGGCGTTCAGCGAGATTAGCCAGCTCGTTCATGAAGCTGATCTTGGTGGCCAGCATCGCATTCGCCGCATATTTTGTCAGTTCGGCCGAGCGTAAATCCATCACGATCATTCGATCATGGTTGCGATTGAACGGGGCGTACAGTTCGCGCATCCGCTTTTCACTCGCGGGGTTTGTTGTGCCGATGATGATCCGGTCAGGTTTCATGAAGTCATTAACCGCTGCACCTTCCTTGAGAAACTCAGGATTCGATACGACGTCGAATTCGATAGATAACCCGCGTTCGGCCAGCGCCGTACTGATCTCCGCCTGGACTTTATCGCCTGTTCCGACTGGGACTGTGGATTTGTTGACGACAATTTTTGTCGAGGTCATCGCCTCGCCGATCGAACGTGCCACTGCACGAACATATTGCAAATCAGCAGAACCATCTTCATCCGGCGGGGTGCCGACGGCGATGAACTGCACATCACCAAATTCGACCGCCTCACGCGCATTGGTGGTGAAATTCAGACGCCCCTGATTGAAATTATCCCGAACAATGGTTTCGAGCCCCGGCTCAAAAATCGGGATAATTCCCTGCTTCAAGCGCTCGATCTTGCTTTCGTCGACATCGGCACACAGAACGTTGTGCCCAACTTCCGCCAGACACGCGCCCGTAACCAGCCCCACATATCCTGTGCCAAAAATCGTAATCTTCATCTATCAGCGTCTCTTTGTAATCGTTTCTCAGGCATCGTTTCCGACGGCCTGCTCGTCCATCTGACTCAAGGTATCCCGCACCAGACGAAACAGTTCGCGAAAATACCGGGGCGGCTTCTGCTCTGCCCGCTCCTTGGCAACTTGGCGCAACAACAGGCGCAAAGCCTGAATATCCACTTGGGGATAACGTGTAATGAAATCCGTTACTGCAGATGCATCATCAGACAACAAACGCGTACGCCAACGCTCGCTCTCATGCTGTAAACGAATATTTTGCGGTGCATCGGGATCGATCCGGTTCAACTCGGCCTCAATGGCAACCACATCGTGCTGGCGCATGAGTTTGCCGATATATTGAAGATGACGTTTGCGGGCGCCGTGTGCATTGATATTCCGAGCTTCGCCAATGGCCGCCAGCAACGAATCGGACAGCGGGAAAGCCGCCAGTTGCGCATCACTCAATGCACAAAGCTCAGCGCCGAGATCGCGGGCGGCATGGGCTTCGCGCTTGCGTTCGGTCTTGCTGGGCCCGAAGTCGGTATCTTCCGGCACTTCGAGTTGCTGTGTTTTTTTGGCCGCGTAAAACCGACGATCACTCATAAACAAAATCCATGAAAATAACTCATTCTACTGTGACCGATTTGGCAAGATTACGTGGCTGATCCACATCGGTGCCTTTCAATACGGCGACATGATAAGCCAATAATTGCAGCGGCAAATTGAAAATGATCGGCGCAGATATCCTGCCAACGTGGGATGTAACCGGCAATACATGCAAGCGCGCTTCTGTGCGCAATCCGGATCGTTCATCTGCAAATACGAACAACTCCGCGCCCCGTGCAGCAACCTCCGACATGTTCGATTTGAGTTTATCAAGCAGGTCGTTCTGGGGGGCAATGGTGATCACCGGCATATTCTCGTCGATCAGCGCCAGCGGACCGTGCTTGAGCTCACCCGCCGGATAACCTTCCGCGTGTATATAACTGATTTCCTTAAGCTTCAACGCACCTTCCAGCGCGATTGGGAACATCACGCCACGCCCCAGGAAAAGCGCATGCTGCTTATCGACCAATCGCTCGGCCAAGGCCATGATGGCCTCATCGTGTTGCAGGGCATCACGGGCAAGATTTGGGATTTTCTCAAGACCAGCCACGATCCGACGTTCGTCCTGCTCGCTCAGGATAGCCCTGATACGTCCGATGGAAAGCATCAGCAAGGCCAGCGCAACGAGCTGGGTCGAAAAAGCCTTGGTTGACGCGACCGAGATTTCCGGGCCGGCATGCGTCATCAAGACGAGATCGGATTCACGTACCAGAGATGACTCCGGCGCATTGCATATTGCCAGAATGGGCATTTGAGGACTGCGTACCCGTACCATGCGCAAAGCGGCCAAGGTGTCCGCCGTTTCGCCGGACTGCGAGAGCATGACCAGTAACGTTCCCTCTTCCAAGACGGGATTGCGGTAATGAAATTCTGAAGAAACCTCAACTGCGGCGGGTAACCGAAGAATATCTTCAAACCAGTAACGCGCCACCATGCCCGCGTGGTAACTCGTCCCGCAGGCGACAATCTGGATGCGTTTGATTGTTTTGAACACGGCTTCGGCATTCACGCCGAACGCGGCAGGAAGAACCCGCCCTTCACTGATTCGGCCTTCAAGTGTATCGGCAATAGCGCGCGGCTGCTCGTGGATTTCCTTGAGCATGAAATGCTTATAGCCACCACGCCCCGCGCTGTCTGCCCGCTGCGCGGATTCCACAATGGCACGCGCGACAATCTGCCCCGTGCGATCAGTCACTTCGAGATGATCACAGGAAAGAATCGCCCGGTCGCCTTCGCACAGATAAATAAATCGCTGCGTCACCGGCAAAAGTGCCAGAGCATCTGAAGCTGCGAACAGTTCACCAATCCCGACACCGATAACCAGCGGGCTGCCTTGGCGCGCCACGAATATCTGGTTCGGTACATCTTTGATCAGGATCGCGAGCGCAAAGGCGCCATGCAACCGATCAAGCGTCAGCTCAAAAGCCTTTTGCGGTGTTTGTCCTGCCACAAGGTAGTGATCGAGCAAATGGGCGATCACTTCAGTATCTGTATCTGAGCTGAATATCCGACCTTCTGCCACCATCTGTTCACGCAAGGCAGCATGATTTTCTATGATGCCGTTATGCACCACAGCCACACGCTTTGATGCGATATGCGGGTGGGCATTTCGTTCGGCTGGAACGCCATGTGTTGCCCAACGCGTGTGCGCAATGCCTGAGAAACCGGCAAGCCCTTCCTCACCGATCTGATCGCACAAGGCCTGAACCTTGCCAACTGCACGCGCCGAACTCAACCCACCAGCCGGATCAAGCACGGCAAGACCTGCCGAGTCGTACCCACGATATTCAAGACGGCGCAACCCTTCGATGAGGATAGGCCAAACCGGTCGTTGGGCAACGGCTGCCACGATTCCGCACATAGTCAGTTCCAGATAAGAAAAAAACAGGAAAACAATGAATTACAGCGCACGCAAAACCCGTTCGGCCTGGTGAATCGTTTCTTCGATATCCGCCTCGGTATGTGCCTGCGAAACAAACCCGGCTTCATAGGCTGAAGGCGCGAAATACACGCCCGCGTCCAACATACCGTGGAAAAACCGATTGAAAGCGTCCGTATCACAGCGTGTTGCCGCGGCAAAACTCGTCACTGATTTTTCCTGCGTGAAAAACAGACCGAACATCCCGCCCGCTTGTTGCGTGATAACAGGCACACTTGCCGCCGCTGCGGCCTTGTTCAAACCCTCACACAGCATCGTTGTCTTGGCCGTCAGACGCTCGTGGAACCCAGCTTCCTGCAGCAACTCGAGCGTGACGAGCCCGGCAGCCATTGCAACCGGATTACCGGATAGCGTACCCGCCTGATAAACCGGGCCGAGCGGTGAGATGTGCGACATAATCTCGCGCTTGCCGCCAAATGCACCCACCGGCATACCACCGCCGATAATTTTACCTAAAGTCGTGAGATCCGGAGTGATGTTGTACTTTGATTGAACGCCGCCCAGCGCAACGCGAAAGCCCGTCATCACTTCATCGAAAATCAGCACGGTGCCATATTCATCGCATACGGCACGCAAGCCTTCGAGGAAACCCGGCACGGGCGGGATGCAGTTCATGTTGCCGGCCACCGGTTCGACGATGATCGCGGCGATGTCATCACCCATCTCGGCAAACGTTTCACGCACCTGCTCGATGTTGTTGTATTCAAGCGTGATCGTCAGCTCTGCCAGCGCCTTGGGCACACCGGGCGAACTGGGCACACCAAACGTGAGCGCACCGGAACCGGCTTTTACCAGCAGTGAATCGGAATGACCGTGATAATTGCCCTCGAATTTCACGATTCGATCACGTCCGGTGAATCCTCGGGCCAAGCGAATGGCACTCATGGTCGCTTCGGTACCGGAAGAAGTCAGTCGCACCATTTCGATCGACGGCATGATTTCGCAGATCTTGTCTGCCATATGCGTCTCGGCCACGGTCGGTGCACCGTAGGACAAGCCATTGAGCGCTGCGGCACGAACCGCTTCAATCACGGCAGGATGTGCATGCCCGAGGATCATCGGTCCCCACGAACCGACATAATCGATATATCGCTTGTCGTTCTCGTCCCAGAAATAAGCACCCGCCGCCTTCTTGACAAACACGGGCGAACCGCCAACGGACCGGAAGGCACGTACCGGGGAATTGACCCCGCCGGGGATGTGCTGCTGGGCGGCAGTAAACAGGCTTTCGTTACTCGACATACTTAACTCCTAAGGTGATTTTGGCCACAATACAATCTGACTGCCGGGCACCTCGAAACACCCAAGATTCGTCGTTCCCGCGAAAGCGGGAACCTAGAAAAATCAAGGCCCTGGATTCCCGCCTACGCGGGAATGACGGGTTTTTCGAGCTTCTCTGCTGTATGAGACCATCGGAACTATAAGGATTAAACAGTTGATGGCCATAGCGTGGAAAAATCTCGGGCTGCTGCTTGAATATCAGTTGCTGAAAATACGGCGGAAATAACAGCCAGCATATCGGCACCCGCGCCGATCAATTCTGGTGCCGATTGCCTGGTAATGCCACCGATGGCGCAGATCGGCACGCCCAATTTCTGCTTGGATTCAATCAATAACGGTATGGAAGCGACCACCGCATCAGGCTTGGTTCTGCTGGGAAAAAATGCACCGAAAGCGACGTAATTCGCCCCCGCCCGCACTGCATCCTGCGCCAGCTCAAATGAGTTATAACACGATGCACCGATAACGGCTTCGGAACCCAGTCGGTCTCTGGCTGCTTTGATTGCACTATCCTCTTTTCCCAAGTGCACGCCGTCGGCGGCTACGGCCTCAGCCAGATCAAGATCATCATTGATCAGAAACAATACCTCGTGTTCGAGTGTCAATGACCGAAGTGCCGAGGCCTCAGCCAGACGCCGTTCCAAGTCGTCGGACTTGTCGCGGTATTGAACGATGCGAGCACCACCGGCAATCGCTTCGGCCACAACACGCACGAGGTCATCTCGTTTGAATTGTACCGTATCGGTAATGACATAAAGGCCGCGTAAACGGTGATGCATGGATATTTCTGCGCGCATCAGTTGTTTCGTCCGCGTAAATTTATCGCGAGTACGGCCGCGCCTTTCAACGCAAGCTCAGAATCGCTAACAACCCACACTGGGATTTGTTTCAGAAGCTCGGAGAAACGGCCTTTATCCAGGAATCCACGCATGAATTCTTGCTGCAAGAACGGCAGAATGTGCCCAGCGATGGCCCCGGCAACAAAAACGCCTCCGAAGGGCAAGGATTTAAGTGCCAGATTACCCGCTTCGGCACCATAAATACGGGCGAACAGTTGACAGGCCCGCACGCTGATGGCGTCGCTGCCCGCGACCGCTTGCTGCGTAATCAGTGCGCTGGGATCACTGACCTGCGCAAATTTTTCAAGCATGTGCGGTGACTCCGGCGCTAATTCTTGATCGCGCACAAAACCATATAAATGATAAAAACCACGCCCGCATAAAATACGTTCGTAACTCACGTGTCCGTTATGGTGGCGGCGCAAATACGCCCAAAGCTCAGATTCAAGCGCATTATTGGGCGCAAAATCAGTGTGACCGCCTTCGGTAGGCATGGGATGGTGTGTAACGCCATCATAATAAAACAATGCCTCGCCGAGGCCGGTGCCAGCGGCAATAACGGCGGCATGTCCCGTCGATTCCATCGCGAATGGATTGAGCGCAACACGGTGCGCGGGTTTGCTGGCAATGGCCGCCGTGCCGCTCGCGACCAGATCATTGGCGAACACGACCGGAACGCCACCGAGTTGTTGTGAAATCGTTCGACTGTCCATGTGCCAGGGCAGATTGGTGGCCTGTACTTTCTGGCTGCCCGGCTCGCCCGTTACCGGGCCTGCGATACCGAAGCCCGCGGCCGTAATTGCCCCCTTGACCAGCGCAGAACGCTCGACTTCGGCCAGAAAATCAGCAAGCAATGTGTCGAATCGATCGGCTGATGCACTCTCGAAGCGTTTCTGGAAAAGAATGTGCCCACTCTCTTCCTCAAACAATGCCAATAACGTCTTCGTGCCGCCGATATCGCCAGCTAAAATCATCCGTCAACCTCCTCGACGCCAACTTCAGGAGCATCCGCCATACCCAACAATGTTTCAAGCGCATCGGTAACATAGTATGCCACCTGATGCGGCGGTAGCTGATAAAACGCGCTCCAGGCCTGGTCACGTACCTCGTCGTAGGGGGGATGATCACCCTGCTGCCCACGACACCAGGCCAATCGAACCGCATGGCCAATCAGCACATCGATAATCAGCGCATCTTGCAATTGCAGGCCGGGATTTTTCTGCGTCACCAACATCAGTGCCTCTAGCGCTTCGATGACAAGATGACGGTATTCCGGTGCAGCAATGCGATTGAGAATATGTTCGACCGTCAGGGCAAAATTCTTTTCTCCGGCAGTGGACTGGCTACGGAGCAATGCGCTGTCCAGAGTGTTGCGCGGATTGTAACGATCGCCGATGACCAATGCAGGCGTGTGTGCCATCAACGTCCATACGCCACTGTAGAACGTGTCTGGCAGGCGGCCGATCGCCCCCTCGATCATACGCCACTGCAACCAATCGGATGCCGTCGACTCGGGATCATCTGCCGCCTGAAACTTCAAACCATCAAAATGTACGGAACCATCTGCCAGACGGATCGATTCGAGCCGTGAAGGACCACCCTGCCATGTCAGTGCGGCTCGCAATTTGCGACTGATCACGCTGGGTGGCTGCTCCATCAACCAATCGAACGCCGCGCTGGGCGCCATGCTCTTTTCGCGCGCGGTCAAGGCAATCAATGTTTGCAACAAAGGTCCGATCCGCAGGGTGATTACATTGTCGAACAGATCTGGTTCCGCACGGATACGCCCACCGAGGTGAACAATCAACTCCTGGGTGAGAATGCGTTCTCGCGGATCATCACCACAGAACTTACGGATTCGTTTTAAAATTTCAAAGTTGGATATCGGGTCTGAAATCAGCGCCTTGCTGGTATAGGAACGCCCTACCGCCAAACGTTTCTGCCGGACCAGCAGATCCATCAATGACACGTCGAGATAGGCGTCAACCTTACCCAGCAATTCGGCACTTCGGCGCATCGCGCCCCAGGCACGCACCTGCTGTGCAAGACGAAACACATCCTCGACCAGTTCGCGCAGTACCCAGGAATGCCCCGAGTGATCAGAGATGGCAACATCCAGATTCTCATGTCGGCTGGCAAGCTCTTGGGCGATTTTCATGCGTTCATCAGGCGAAGCGGGAACGCGCAACAGTTCGACAAGCCGCGCATCGGAATCATCCGCGGTCCAGTTTATTCGCTTACTCCGTTGTAATTCGGCTTCGAGTTTCGGATTCAAACCGCGCGTTTGCGCCCGTACGGCCCAGCCGGTCATTCTTCCGGCCAAACGAATGCGATGACCGCGAGAAACCAAAGCCTCTACTCGATCCAGATGCACCGGCACTCCGAAGATCTCGCCACGCATCACTTCATCGCGAAGGAAGCTCAGCAACACGCCGAAATCGGGAGATTTGAGCATCCATTCGCTGATCATGATGGTCAGAATCGGGCGACCCGGTTGTTGCCAGAACTGATGCAGATACTGAATGGTTGAACGCAGTTCCTGGACTAATATCCCCAGATCCTGAGTCAGATAAAAAATATCCGTATCAAAGAGTTGGGGAACAATAAGCCATTGTTGACCCTCAATTTCATACACTTTGGCAGTGCTCAGACTCAGGATACGACGACGCGGCCGACCACTGAGACCAAGCCGCTCGTTCGCACCCAGATCGACGAGTTTTTCAATCAGCGATCGAACCGATCCGATTCGCACCCTCGATTCACCAAGAAGCGTATGTTGATCGGAGCCCATTTCCACCAATGCCGAATCGACAGCCGGTGTTTCTGCAATCAGTGCAATTGAAACAGCCCGGGTTGTTTCCAGTCCTCGGAGTTGATGCCGACGGTTGATGGGATCAAGATCACTGACATCGATCGCGCCGCAGAGCAACAGTCGGCCGAGCACCCAGAGGCTCTGCGCCCATACAAGGGGTTGGTTGTCATTGGGTGAACGGTCCGTCGAGCCGGGATTGCGCCGCTCTTCCTCGATATCTTCGGGCAAAACAAAATACAGCTCCGGAAGAAGCCAGAGGCCATCGCGCTCGACTGCGGCCCGCATCAACTGCTGGTTTGTGGCCTCTGCCGCTTCATGGTTCCCTGCGAACAGATGATTGATGAGTTGATAGGTGAAAAACAGCGGCCATTCGGATTCGATACCGGCAAAGGTCTCAAGCTCCTCGGGTTCGTAATGCAGCTTCAACTCGTCTTCCAGAACGGTTTGATGACCATCGCGCAGAAAGCGCTTGCAGCCGAACCGGCCGGTCAGTTTCTGACGCACGGCAGTGTCGACGGCTTCTGCTTTCTGCCGATCACGTATGGCGAATGCAGGAAAACCCACAATGGACAACAACGCCGCATCAACTTCTTTGGACCCGGATTCACGCGGCAAAATGGCATTGAGTGTCATTTCGGTCCGGGCGATGTCGTCCGCGAGCACGAACACCCGGCTGTTGTCATCGCCATCACCGCCGAACAGGTCAAATCCGTGCACCGCTTCAAGCGCGGCCAGCACCATGCCGAGCGAACTGGCATTCAATTCACGCTGACCGTGATTGATCTTATTGCCCCGTTCCCAGATACCGAAATCCGGTGTAGCGTAGGCACGCGATAGGTACCAGACCAGATTCTGGATAAAATTGACTTCATCGCGTGTCGCAATGATTTTCAAACCGCTGAGCGTCATTTGCACCAGCATGAGTACAAACAGCGAGGTGGCGTCCAGTTGCAGGTGCCCCCAGGCATCGTCGCCAACGACAGCCAGCCCGGTGGCGGTATCGTATTTGGCATGCAATGCGTCGGTCGGTTGCTGACGAAGCTTGAATCGCTCCACCCGATCAGATTGGCGCATCATTGCGGTCAATAAACCGCGCATGTTTTTGACGGTGGCCTGTTCCAATTCATAGGCGCGGGCATCGGCGCTATCGACGCGACGATAGGCAATGCCCAACCCCCAGGCGGCCAGAATGCTGTACACGTTATCCCGCACCCAGGCATCGGTGTAATCGCCATGCGCATTGACCGCCGTACTGGCTGGCAACAGCCCGCTGATCGGGTGCTGGCGGTTCAGGATATTGATGCGGACTTCTTCAAATAACGCATCGAGATACGCGATTCGATCTGCCGGGTGCACGGTCTGCTTCATGAGGAATTCCTAGTGCCGTGTGGAATCAGGTGGACTAACCGAATCATCTAGCAACAATTGCTCCACATCGACCGCATCGAACCGATAGTTCGCGCCACAAAATTCGCAACGCACCGCCACATAACCCTTCTCGTCGCCATCCCGCTGTGCGGCGTTCAACTCTTCACGACCCAATGAGCGCAGCATGGCACCGACACCCGCGCGTGAGCAACCGCAAAAAAAGCGAACATCCGACAGTTGGGTCAACACCAGTGCGTCCTGATGAAACAGACGATGGAGAATGGTCGGCATGTCCGTGGATTGAAATTCCGCGCGCCCCTGTGGGGTCAGCAAGGTATCGGCCATGATCGACAAGTGTTCAAAATCAGCGTCAGCGGCAGAAGCGCGCACCATCGGGGTGCCACCCTCGCCCGGCACTTGCTGGATGAGGAGCCCCACGGCACGTTCGGAATCGGCACTGAGCACGAGTCGCGTCGGCAACTGCTCCGATTGCCTGAAATAACCTTCCAGCGCTTCGGCGATCTGTGTGCCTTCTATCGGCACCAGAGATTGGTAACGCACGCCTTCATCCGGTTCGATGGTCAACGCGAGCTGACCTGCCCCGAACAGCGTCTGGATGGATTGATCCAACACGTCGCCCACCAGCGATTCGGACCACTGTGCCGTCACGCGGTAACTCAGGTCCGAACGCGCCTGAACCACCAGCAGGGAAACGGGGCCTTCACCGCGAAATTGCAGAATCAGTCGGCCATCGAATTTCAAGGTGGCCACCATCGTCATGGCAGCGGCGACACATTGGCCCAGCAACTGCGCCACTGCTGGCGGATAGTCATGGTGTTCGCCAGCAGCTCGCCAGCTCTCGTCGAGGCTGACCGCAACACCCCGAACTTTGCCGGTGGCAAGACCGAAGCGATAAAGCTGGTCGGCCGTCAGAATCGAACGCTCAGGCAGGGATTCACTCATGAAGAACCCTCCGAAGGACCCAGCCGTGCTTTGAGCACCTCATTGAGCTGTTGGGGATTCGCCTTGCCTTGGGCGGCCTTCATCACCTGACCGACGAAGAACCCAAACAGTTTGTCCTTGCCACTGCGGTATTCGGCAACCTTGCCCGGGTTTGCTGCCAATATCTCGTCAACCATGGCTTCGATCGCCGAACTGTCGGTAATCTGCTTCAAGCCCCGTGCGTCGATAATCGAATCGGCATCGCCCTCACCCGCCCACATGGCATCGAAGACTTCCTTAGCGAGCTTGTTCGACAACGTATTGTCTGCCACACGCAACAAGAGCCCGGCCAATGCATCGGACGATACCGGGCTTTGTTCAATCCCAAGGTTCGCTTTATTGAGCTGGGCGGCCAATGCACCGGTCACCCAGTTGGCACAGAGTTTGGCATCGGCGGCGGCACCCATGCTATTCAGCGTCTGCTCGAAGTACGTCGCAATCGCCCGCGCGCTGGTGAGCACGCCGGCATCATAGGGTGAGAGGCCATAGTCGCTTTGGTATCGGGCGGCCTTGGCATCCGGCAGTTCCGGCAGGCTGGCCTTCCATTCGGCCAACAGAGCCTGGTCGATCACAACGGGCAGTAAGTCCGGATCGGGGAAATAGCGATAATCGTCCGCCGCTTCCTTGGTACGCATCATGCGAGTCTCATCCTTATCCGGATCGTACAGCCGTGTTTGCTGCTGCACCGTACCACCATCTTCGATCAATTCGATCTGACGGGTGATCTCGTAATCGATCGCCCGCTCAAGGAAGCGGAAGGAGTTCACGTTCTTGATTTCCGTGCGCGTACCCAGCTTCGTTTCACCTTTCGGGCGAACGGAAACATTGGCATCCACGCGGAACGAGCCTTCCTGCATGTTGCCGTCACAAATCCCGAGATATTGCACAATCGCATGGACCTTGCGGGCATAGGCCACCGCTTCGGCCGAGGAACGCATTTCCGGCTCGGAGACGATTTCGATCAACGGCGTGCCCGCACGATTCAAGTCGATACCGGTCATGCCCGCAAAATCCTCATGCAGGCTCTTGCCCGCATCTTCTTCTAGATGCGCGCGGGTTAGATTGATCGTCTTGTTGACGGCCTTTTCGCCCTCACCGGTAGTGATTGTGACCGAGCCGCCGCTGACAATCGGCTGTGCCAGCTGACTGATCTGATAGCCCTTGGGCAAATCCGGGTAGAAATAATTCTTGCGATCAAACGTCGATACCGGCGCCACATGCGCACCGATCGCCAAGCCAAATAACGCTGCCATGTGCACCGCTTCGGCATTCAGTACGGGCAAAACACCCGGCAAGCCCAGATCGACCGCACAAGCCTGCACATTCGGTTCGGCACCGAAGGCAGTCGACGCGCCGGAAAATATTTTCGATTTCGTGGCCAGTTGCGCGTGAATCTCAAGCCCGATAACCGTTTCCCATCCGTTCATGCTGCTCATGCTGCACCCTCCCGATAGGCGGCAGGAATCTGTTGATGCCAATCCGTTCGTTGCTGATACTGATGCGCTACGGCCAGCAATCGCCCTTCTGTGAAAGGAGAACCGATCAACTGCATGCCGACAGGGCGGCTGCCGGAAAACCCGACAGGTACGGACATGCCCGGCAGGCCGGCCAGATTGACCGGGATGGTATAGATATCTTCGAGGTACATGGTGGCCGGATCGCTCACGTGCGCACCTAGGTCGAATGCCACCGTGGGTGCGACTGGGCCTGCAATTACATCACAGTCTCTGAATGCGGCTTCAAAATTGGCCGCAATCTGTCGCCGAGCCTTCTGTGCTCGACCATAAAACGCATCGTAATAGCCTGCGGACAGCGCATAGGTGCCAATCAAGATCCGACGCTGTACTTCTTCACCAAAACCTTCCGAACGGCTTCGTTCATAAAGGTCATTCAGATCACGTGGCTCGGCACAACGGTACCCAAAACGCACGCCATCGAAACGCGAGAGGTTCGAAGATGCCTCCGCGGGGGCAATCAGGTAATAAGCAGCCAGTGCCAGTTCCGCATCCGGCAGGTCGATATCAACCCGCTGCGCGCCCATGGATTCGAGTTCGGCAATCGCTGTCTCGATGCGTGCCGCGACGACCGAATCCAACCCGGCGGTAAACCACTGTCTTGGCACACCCAAACGCAATCCGACCAGCGGTTGATCGAGCTCGGTCACATAATCTGGCACGGGCTGGTTCGCCGAAGTGGAGTCGCGCGGATCATGCCCCGCCATGGCTTGCAGCATCAGCGCGCAATCTTCGGCAGAACCGGCCAGCACCCCGCCTTGATCCAAACTTGAGGCATACGCAATCATTCCAAAACGAGAAACTCGGCCATAGGTCGGCTTGATGCCGGTGATACCACAATATGCCGCTGGCTGACGAATAGAACCGCCCGTATCCGTTCCCGTCGCCACGGGAACCAACCGAGCAGCGACTGCGGCGGCCGAACCCCCGGAGGACCCGCCCGGTACTGCCGCATGGTCCCAGGGATTTTTCACCGCACCGAAGGCCGAATTTTCATTGGATGACCCCATGGCGAACTCATCCATATTGGTCTTGCCTAACATTACGGCACCGGCGGTGCTGAGTTTCTGATGAACTGTCGCGTCGTAAGGGGCGACCCAATCACCCAGCATTTTGGAGGCACAGGTCGTGCGCACGCCAGCGGTGCAGAAAATATCCTTATGGGCGTAAGGGATGCCAAGCAATGGTCCGCGCTCACCCGCAGCCAATCGCTGATCGGCCTGGGTCGCCGCGGCCAATGCAAGTTCAGGTGTCGGGGTGATGAAGGCATTGAGCGCGCCATCAAAACGAGTCATTCGATCAAGATAGTACTGAGTCAATTCACGGGCGGAAAACGCACCGGCATCAAGACCGGCTCGTAAATGACTTAACGATTGCAAATAATCAGACACAATTTATTACTCATACAAAAATATAGAACATCTTGGGCGGGCAAGTTTTGCTGCACCAAACCGAAGAGGATTCTTAAGGAGAAGGCATCACCCATTGGGTTTCGCACTCACCTTATAGCGTGTATCTACTCAATGACTTTGGGTACCAGGAACAATCCGCGATCTTTGGCGGGCGCTCCTTTTTGGAGTTGGTCACGCTGGTTGGTTTCGGTTACCGCATCCGCACGCAACGGTTGCTGTTGATCGAGCGGGTGGGCCATGGGGGCCAAGTCATCAAGGCGACTATCCTTGAGTTGTTCTGCGAACGCCAGAATGGCATTGAGATCATGCACCAAAGCAGGGATTTTCGACTCTTCAAGTGCGATGCGTGATAAATGCGCAACGTGTTTCAGTTGCGATGAGTTCAGCGACATATGAATTTCCTGTTCTTAAATCATCATCGGGACATGCGCCATGACACGGGCAAAGGGCACATCTGCGGGCTGATTTGATTTTAACCTGTTTTGCTCACAAGACGGCAGTTGATCCCCGGTACATTTATTGAATTGCGCGTCTGAACACAACGAGAGCAAGCGATTACCAGGCTGCTGAAATACTCATTTCAGCAGCCTGGTAAGGCGGGACATGGATGTCCCGCACGCAAATAAATCACGCAAGTGATTGATTTGTCGCCACCGAATCCGGGGGCGTACCGGATTCGGTGGGGATGAAAAACTCATGGATGAGCTTTTCAGCATCCTCAGTAAGGACCGAAACAGAACCAGTTCAGGCAAATCAAGCACAAATTTGGCGCAAATAGCCACATGATGGCTTGCTGGACAATACACAGATTGGTATTGTATTGCCTCTTTTTACACGGATGTCATGCAGACGAAACGGTTTTAAAAATAAACAAGGGACCAGTCGATTATTTTACGCCACTCCCCACAGGCAAAAGCAATTGATAATCAATCCCTTGAACGACAATGAATCGTCCATTACTCCGACCTTATTAATATAGTTATACCGGTATATTTTATGCTCAAACGTTTCCGCGGCATTTTCTCAACTGACCTCTCCATCGATTTGGGTACGGCCAATACCCTGATTTACGTCAGCGGTCGCGGAATTGTGCTGGATGAGCCGTCGGTCGTGGCTCTGAGAAACGATGGCGGCCAAACCGCCATCCAGGCGTATGGTCTCGAAGCCAAGCAAATGGTCGGACGCACGCCCAAATCCATTCAGGCGGTCCGCCCATTGCGCGATGGCGTAATCGCAGACTTCCACGTGACCGAAAAAATGCTCCAGCATTTCATCAAGAAGGTGCATTCCAGCCACTGGTTTCGCCCGAGCCCTCGTGTATTGGTCTGCGTGCCTGTCGGTGCAACCCAGGTGGAACGCCGCGCTATTCGTGAATCCGTGCTGAGCGCGGGGGCTCGAAAGGCATATATCATCGAAGAACCCATGGCCGCCGCGATTGGTGCCGGCATCAATGTAGATGAGCCACGAGGCTCCATGGTGGTCGACATTGGCGGTGGCACATCGGAAGTCGGTGTGATTTCACTCGACGGCATTGTGTACTCCTCATCGGTGCGTATTGGCGGAGACAAATTCGACGAAAGCATCATCGCGTTCGTGCGTCGTCACTACGGCATTCTTATCGGTGAAGCCACTGCGGAACGAATCAAGAAAGAAATCGGTTCTGCCTATCCAGGGAAAGAACTGCTAGAAATCGACGTCAAGGGGCGCAATCTGGCCGAAGGCGTGCCGCGCAGCTTTACACTAAACAGCAATGAAATCCTCGAAGCGCTGAACGAACCGCTGTACGGCATCGTTCAGGCCGTGCGCACCGCCTTGGAACAAACACCGCCTGAGCTGGGTTCGGATATCGCTGAACGCGGCATCGTGCTTACCGGCGGCGGCGCCCTGCTTCGCGATATCGACAAACTGATCCGCGAAGAAACCGGTTTGCCCGTCGTGATTGCCGAAGATCCGCTCACCTGCGTTGCGCGCGGCGGCGGCAAGGTGCTCGAACTCATCGATCAGCGCCACAGCTCGCTGTTTGCCGCTGAATAACGCCCCAAGCCGTTCGTGACCTTATTCGAGTCACATCGCCCCGGTATTACCAAGCTTTTAATCTTGGTGTTGCTGTCTGTTTTTCTGATGGCGCTGGATCGAGCAGGAAGCTCATGGGTCAAAAACATCAATAGCGGGATTGGCGGCCTGACCGATGGCATTGCCCGTATTGTGCATGCGCCCGCCGTATGGGGAACAAATCTTTCCCTTTTTCTTGAAAGCAAAACAGAACAGGTCAAAAAGATACGCGCGCTTGAAGAGGAGAACCTTCTGCTCAAAGGGCAAATGCAGCAGTTTTTTGATCTACAAACACAATTGAATGAGCTCAGAAAACTACTGCATGGTCAGAGCAAAGAAGTTCCCAACGTTTTGCTGGCTCGTTTGATCGCCGTGAACGACAACCCCGAACAGCGAACATTCACGATCAATCGCGGTATTCGCGATGGCGTCAAACCGGGCCAACCCGTTATTGATGGCCAAGGAATTATTGGGCAGGTTTTAAGAAGTTCGTTGACGGGCGCGGTCGTTCTTGAAGTTGACTCTCGCAGACACGCGCTATCTGTTGCTGTCGGCGACACGGGCTTTGTTGGCATTGTCAAAGGAACCGATCAACGCGAAGCCCTGACCATGAACCGTATTCCCGAACGATTCAATGTCAAAGTCGGCGATCTACTGACCACCTCAGGACTGGACGGCGTGTTCCCTCAGGGTTATCCCGTTGCACGCGTCACTCAGGTTCAGGATGAACGCAGTCAAGCCTTCGTCAACATTACGGCCCGCCCCGTGGCCGACCTTGATCATATCAGCCAGGTATTGGTTCTGACCGATCCACCGGATGCCCCGCCGCCGCCCAACAGCAAGGCTGAACAGGCTTCTGTCGTGTCACTTCCTTCGCAGCGTCTGATAGACACGACCCAAGATACTGAGCCTCGTGCACCAAACTTTCTCCCGCCGAGCTTTAGCACGCCTCCTGTGACTCAGACTC
The DNA here is from genome assembly GCF_000024765.1 of Halothiobacillus neapolitanus c2. GTDB lineage: Bacteria > Pseudomonadota > Gammaproteobacteria > Halothiobacillales > Halothiobacillaceae > Halothiobacillus > Halothiobacillus neapolitanus. Next base: position 1,355,870 of record NC_013422.1, read on the forward strand.
AATCCGGACAGGAGAAACCACATGCGCAATAAATGGGCGATGATCCCGCTCAGCTTGCTGGTGGCTCTCATCCTGACCGTTGAGCCCAGTGTGCCACTGTATCAGCACTATTCACCACAATGGCTGCTGTTGACCGTTCTGTACTGGTGTATTCGAGAACCAAATTCGGTTGGACTCATTGTCGCCTGGATGTCTGGACTGGTTCTGGATGTTGCGAGCGTAGGATTACTAGGGGCGAATGCACTTTTGTTCACCCTAAGCGCGGCCGTGGTGCTCGGTTTAAGGCAGATGCTTTTCTTTACCGGCCCTGTACAGCAGGCACTGTTCGTTGCTGGTTTGAGCGCTATCTACTTGCTGTTGTCACTTTGGATGCAGGGTGGAATTTCCGACCTGACCATGCTTTTGCACAATCTGGTACGCGTAGCGAGCAATCTGGTTGCCTGGCCAATTATCTTGATGGTTTTTCACCTGCTCCGCAGACGATATTGATCAGACATGAAAGACACACAGCCTAATGACCAACCAGCTGAGGCCACAGAATAAGCGCCCAGATCACAGCAGCCATCACTATAGATAGAAAAACTGCAGCCGACCCCATGTCCTTGGCGCGTCCGGATAGTTTGTGCGGATCCAGACCGACGCGGTCCACTACATTCTCAATACCCGTGTTCAAAAGCTCGACGATCAGAATCAGCAGAATGGAGCCAACGAGCATTCCCCTTTCGATTCCTGTTTGCCCCAGATAGAGCCCCAAAGGAATCGCGAACATTGCCAGCCAGATTTCCTGCCGGAACGCCTCTTCCTTGCGATAAGCCACTCGGAAACCTTGCCAGGAATATTTGGCGGCCAGCATGATGCGTTTGATGCCCAGGTTTTCAGATGCCATCAGCCTTTCCTATTCAGCTTGTGCCAGATATTCTTCGGGAGACATCCACTCATCCGGAGAACCTGATGGGTGTATGTGGAGAATCCAACCTGTATCGAACGGATCATCGTTGATCAACTCAGGGGAATCTGAAAGTGCCGAATTCACAGCGATGACGACACCATCAACCGGGCAGATCACATCCGAAGCTGCTTTCACCGATTCCAATGTGGCACAAGCCTGCCCACGCTGAACATGTGAACCGACATCGGGCAATTGGGCGAACACGACATCACCAAGTAACGCTTGTCCCTGTTCGGTTACACCCAGAACAAGCAGATCGTCTTCAAGCAAATACCACTCATGTGTCGGACCATAACGGCGATCAATAGGCACGGTCATGTCAATTTCCTCATCAATAAATCAGGCGAGCAGTCTAACTGTTCCGATACGTCATATGTCTTAAGTGAATTCAATTTATCCAACCGCTCAAGCCTTGATCAGGCTCAACGGCCAATTAATAAATCAAAACACAGGTTCGATAACAAAATAATGAATTAAAGAAATATTTTTATTCAGGGCGAGCCCGATCAATAAAAAAACGCCAAAGATTGGCGTTTTTTTCCGTCGGGATAAAAATACCTACTGAATAGAAAACTTTTTGAGCCGATAAAGAAAGGTGTCGCGAGACAAGTTCAATAATCGAGCCGCTCTACTCTTGTTTCCACCTGTTCGCAGCAGCGCTTGACGCAGCAAATCGGACTCGATGGCTTCGAGATCAACGCCATTTTCCGGCAGATGGAAACGGCGAGTGGTGTTTTCCCTTGAATCAGGACTACGCAATTCATGTGGGAGGTTATCTACATCAACAGATTTGCCCGAGTGCAGGATAACCAAGCGTTCTGCCATATTACGCAATTCACGCACGTTTCCAGGCCAAGGATGTCGTCTGATCACACCACGCGCCTTTGAGGTGAGCCGGGGCATATGCAGTGTGTACCGTTCGGCAAACTCATTCATGAATCGCGCCAGCAACCAATCAATATCACCCTGACGCATCCTAAGTGGGGGTAATTCAATGGGTACGACCTGAAGGCGATAGAATAAATCAGCCCGGAAAAGCCCCTGCTCAACCATCTGAAGCAAATCCCGGTGTGTCGCAGCCACAAGACGAACATCGACTCGTCGGCTTTGAGATTCACCCAGCCCCATCACCTCACCCGTTTCCAGAAAACGAAGCAACTTGGCTTGCACAGGCAAACTCAACTCGGCTATTTCATCAAGAAAAAGTGTCCCGCCATCAGCCGAACGAATTTGACCATCATAATCACACTGAGCGCCCGTGAACGCGCCCCGCTTATGGCCAAACAATTGCGACTCTGCCAAAGCTTCAGAGAAGCTGGCGCAATTGACTGCGACGTATGGTCGAGCCCGACGCCCGGAACCGTCATGCAACGCACGCGCAACGAGTTCCTTGCCGGTACCTGATTCCCCAAGAATCAAGGTAGTCGCCTCGGTCGCAGCGACAATTTGAACGCTTCGCAGGACCGATTCGAACACGGGCGATTGAGTCCAAATCTGCGTGAACAAAGAATGATCTTTCATGCCATACCCACACCAATTTTGTTTAAGAAATTATACATTGTGGCGCGACAGTTTACTGGCTAATGACTCAAAACGACCTCGATGGCGGCCTTGTTATCAAGGATGCGAATGGCAATGTGCTGCACGATGGCGACACCGTAACGGTTATAAAGGATCTGAAAGTCAAGGGCTCATCCCTTGTGGTCAAGGTTGGTACCAAAGTTAAGAATATTCGCTTAGTCGAAGGCGACCACGGTATCGATTGCAAGATCGACGGCATCGGAGCAATGGGCCTCAAATCCGAATTCGTCAAAAAGTCCTGACAAATCAAAAACAAAACTGGAGGACTCGCTATTTTGGCGAGCCATTAATCAAAGACGTGAGCTTGGCGATGACGTTTTTACTGTGGTCATCTGGATCAACATCCATGAATTTTGCAGCCAAGCGTCCATCCGGACTGATGATGAAGGTATGCCGTTTGGCAAATTTCATCATCCCGAGAATGGAAAACAGCGAATCATACTCTTGGGCCGTCGCGCCATCGTCATCTGCAAGCAAGGTAAATGGGAGATGGTATTTTTTCGCAAATCGTGCGTGGCTATCGATGCTGTCTTCACTAATGCCAACTACCACGGCGCCCATACTCTGAATGGTGGCAATGTCATCGCGGAAGGTACACGCTTCGGTCGTACAACCCGGTGTCTCATCCTTGGGATAAAAATAAAGCACCAACCACTTTCCGCGATAATCGGCAAGCGAATGCATGACTCCTTTTTGGTCAGGTAAATTAAACGATGGTGCAGTCTCGCCGACCTTTAATGCTGCAAGAACAGCACCAGACCAGGCCAGACTCAAAACCATAATCAATGAGGACAGCAAAAGCAGACCTGATTTCATCCTTCATCACCCCAACTAACTAGATACTGATCATCCACAGGCATTCGGTTGTGATCACACTGCTCAAGCAGTTCTAATCCAAGCTGCATGCTCATCTTCCACATCAAATATAGACCTAAATCCCACCGGAACAAGGTTTGCAAAAAAATTGGTCATGGTATAATCCACCCTGCCTAAGTCGGCCAATTGTAAAAAAGGAAAACAACATGTCCGTGATTAAAGAGTTCAAAGAATTTGCCATGAAAGGCAACGTGATTGATATGGCGGTCGGCATCATCATCGGCGCTGCATTCGGGAAGATCGTATCCTCATTGGTCAGCGATATCATCATGCCACCGATTGGTGTGCTGATCGGTGGCGTGGATTTCAGTAAACTAAATTTCGTTATCCAGGCTGCACACGACAAGGTGCCCGAAGTTGCCATCCGCTACGGACAATTCATTCAGACGGCACTGGACTTCACCATCGTCGCCTTCGCCATTTTCATGGCATTGAAAGTCATTAATAAACTCAAGCGCCCTGAACCCGAGGCTAAACCTGCAGAACCAGCTGCACCTCCGGCAGATGTCCAGCTACTGACCGAAATTCGTGATCTGTTGAAAAACAAGGCCGATTGAAGTTCGGCAAGACAGGGGTTCGGTTCGACTTCTTGCTCAACACTTTTTTCAGGGAGTCGGACTGGGCCACCGTTGATCGATTTCGTCAATTTTCTTCATAAGAGAATCGGGCAACGTGCAGTTGGCCGCGCCGATGTTTTCGGTCAGCTGTTCTTCATCCGTTGCACCGATAATCACCGATGTTGTAAATGATTTTTGCAGAATAAATGCGATTGCCATTTGCGCCGGCGATAGCCCGTGCTCTTGCGCCAATTCGAGATAGGCCTGTACGGCTTCGTGGACATTAGGCTTCGCATAGCGTTGGCCGAAACCCGGAAATTCCGTCATTCGTCCAGCCGAATTCGGATTCATTGCATACTTTCCAGTTAGCAATCCGAATGCCAATGGGCTGTATGCCAACAGACCGATACCCGTTCTTTGGCTTACTTCTGCCAGACCATCCATTTCGAAACGTCGGTTCAACAGATTAAATGCATTCTGAATACTGACCACATGAGACAAGCCCAGCCGCTCGGCTGCCGACTCAAAGGACATCACGCCCCAGGGTGTTTCGTTGGAAAGGCCGATCGCACGTATCTTTCCGGCTTCAACCAGACGGGAAAGCGATTGAAGTTGATGTTCTACCGATTCAGCTTCTCGCTCACGACGGCTGTCGTAGTAGCGATCGCCAAACAATGGAACATTTCGTTCCGGCCAATGGATTTGATACAGATCGATGTAATCGGTCTGTAAACGCTTGAGACTGCTCTCAACCGCCGACTGGATATGTTCAGCATTTACGCGCGGCCCACCACGCATCCATTCCATACCACGCCCGGGACCGGCAATTTTTGAGGCTAAAACCACAGAATCACGCCGCTGCCCAGCCAGCCAGGTTCCAACGAACGATTCTGACCTACCCTGTGTTTGCGCCCGAGCCGGTACAGGGTACATTTCTGCGGTGTCGATGAAGTTGATCCCAGAGGAAAAAGCCAAATCGAGTTGCCGATGGGCCTCTGCTTCTGTATTTTGCTGACCAAAGGTCATTGTGCCGAGGCAAATAGTGCTTACTTTGATATTCGAACGCCCTAATGTTCTAAGTTCCACCGGCTGAGTTCCTCCTTTGAGATAATTGAGGCTTTTGGCCTGATTTTGTGGCTTTTACGCGCCAAGAATCATGATTAGACAGGTAGTCAAACCCGTAAGAAATTGCCTGCAGCATGTCACACTGAATTTGATGTAGCCTTGTCAAAATTGATATTCAGTTAAATTATTAAACCCTAAACATAGCACACGGACCAGACTCAACCAGCTGGTTAAGCCCGCCCTACACACAGGAGATTCCAATCATGCAAGAACCCGCAACTCAAATTTGCGCTGTGCATCAAGAGCTTATCGCTTCGGTGGCTGCCAGCAGACAAAACGACACACTATCGGAGGCCACCACTGCGCTCATCGAGCAATACCACAATGATGGTTGGGTAAAACTCGCACACGTGCTCAATACTTGGCTTAATGGGGCTGAGCCGGATCTGGCGCTGCTGGATGAAGAAGACCAAGAAATCATAAGGGGCATTGAGCACGCTACACGCCATCCTGAGTGGCTTGACTCTCTACCCGAAAAGGCTCGCGAAGAAGCAGCGCAGGGCATCGCTCAACTGATTTTCGCAGCGACTTGGGGTGATCACAGTGCGCTGGACGTGCTGTCGAACATGCGGGAAGCGGCACAAGACGCCGGTGTCGAGCAATCGGCGGCACATGCTTTTGTAGCCATCGTGGAAGGCGAACGGGATGCCAAATCCATTGAGCATCAATATTCAAAAGCAGATCCGCTGTTAGTTCATCTGGTCATCGAACGCTTAAAAATCCTGGAAAGCGAATAGACACATTAATCTTGGCGATAACCAATTTTTTGTGCGACTCCCACCCGCGATGCCGTGAATAATCAGACAAATATCGACAATGATTTTTTGTACATTCTTCTGAGCATCGGATCGCTCACGGAATCAGGAAATGCGCGATGGGTACCGGTTTGGCCACACCGTAACCCTGATGATAGTAAACGCCGATTTGCCTTAGTGTTTCCATCTGATCGATGTTCTCAACGAACTCGGCAACGGTAATCGTGTTCATTTCAAACGCGATGGCCTGAATGGATTCGACGATGGCCCGATCAATTCGGGACTCGGTAATATGGCGCACAAACTCCCCATCGATCTTGAGGTAATCAAAGGGAAAGCGCTTGAGGTAGGAGAAGGTCGACAGGCCAGTACCGAAATCATCCAGCGATATCTTGCAACCGAGTTCTTTGATGCCAAGAACGGCCTGTCTGGCCAGTTTTGTATCGGCAATCACCATGGTTTCGGTGATCTCAAAACAGATCTGCTCCGCACGGCAACCGCATGATTTAAGTTGCTGTTCTATCTCGTGAATCAAATTGGGATCAGCCAAACTGGCACCGGATAAGTTAATCGACACCTTGCTGATTTCAGCCCGCCAAGGGGACTGGGCCAGTTGCTCCAACGCAGATCGCATGACCCACAGATCGATCGCGGTCATCAGTCCATAACGCTCCGCAATCGGCAGGAACTCAGAGGGTGGCAGCACATTTTCATCAGCGTCTTGCCAGCGCAACAACACTTCGAACGCCTTGACATCCGGATGGCGAGTATCGCGAATGGTTTGAGCAAACAGGATGAACTGTCCCGCCTGCGTATCGCCGACCAGTGCGGCTCGCATGCGCTGCACCCAGGTCAATTCCTGCACTCGATGACTGAGCAGGCTGTCCAGATTGTCTTCAACATGAACCAACTGATTCCGATCAGCCAGAGACAATTGGCACCCCGCAAGCACCGCAGAAGTCAGCAAACCCAAATCGCGCGTTTGAGCCAGATTGAACACCGTAAAACCAGCCTGCAGATAACGGGCGCCCGCGCCCATTTTTTTCCATTCAAACTCGATGCGATCCTTGAGTTTCTGAGCCACATCGGCGCCGCGCATACCCATAACCGCAGATGTCAGACACAGAATGAATACCCCCGGACGAACACGAGAGGCATAATCAGAGAGCTTTTCCTTTCTCAAAATCTGGCTCAAACGCAACTCGACCTGATTACTTTCTTCATGCCCCATCAAGGCATCAATCTGCTCAAGCTCGGGGATATGCACGCCGATGACAATCATCGGTTGCATTGCACCTGTCCTATCTTTGGGCCAGGCTTGAAGCCGTTGAGATAACCCCATGTCGTTTTGCAAGCCGGTCAATGGATCAATCAACAACTGCCGGGCCAGCGACTTCTCCGACAGGCGGTACGCTTGAACCATCTCGGTGGATATCACCGCCAGCAGAGCCGCAATGAAAATCAGTGCCTGATCGCCCAGCAACATAGAGGCATTGTATCCATGCAACAAATTGATGTGCGCATTGAACCAGGTCCAGACCAGAATATAAAAAGCGATTGAAAAACGGGCGATCCGGATGGGCATGGTATGTGCTGCAAGCGCAAGAACGACCAAACCAAGCAGGCTGCCTGCATTGAACTCCAGATTGCCCCAGTGTCGAAGTGCAGCCATGATGACCAGAGTTGACACGGCGACGGACAACCACACACCAATAAAAACACGTCGACTGAAACAAGCTTTCAACTCATTAAACGCTTGCCCGCAACCTTCATGCAGACAACTCATGACCAGCGGGGTCAGTGCCAGAAAGGCAATGGATTGTGAAAACCAGAACAGGCCAATAGTCTGGTAATCATCGACCCATGCGGAGTTTTGCCAGATTCCCAACGCAGTAATCAAACTGGCCATCACGAGGGAAGCCGTGGGAATGCCCAATAATCGACGACCGTACGGGCTACTGATGGTCGCCAGCATGTAGCGTCGGAACATCAGCAAAAGCGCCAGACTCAATACAAGTGCGATCGCGCCGAACAGCGACTGCACCAGCGTCAACCCGATAAAGAACAGGTTCCAGACGGCAACTGTCAACGCCAACGGGACGAGCAGACCATAGCCCCACATGAGTACAAAACCCAAAGCAAATGCATTGGCAGGCCAGATGGCATAAAACCCATCGGCATCCAACGAGGGGAACAACAAGACGGTCAGTGCGGCTACCATCAGCCAGACTGCGCTGACAAATCCACCTCGTTTGACCTGCGTCATTAAGTCAGGGGCATCCTGCGGCTCTGAAGAGACAAACAAGTTCATTGACGAATCCGTATCAAGAAAATAGGGCGTAGCACTATCTTACCGATAATCCACAGATTAGTGGCGCCAATTCCAAGTCAAGGGCACAATAGTTAACCATACTAAAGAACGTTTCATTGTTCCGGCTTCCGTCTACCCGAATTGGTCTAGTCATTCAGGGTATCCATGAGATCAACCTTATGCCGAAATCCGCACCTTTTCAGGCACCACCGGACACCCTGGACCGATTACCGGTCAGCGTTCTCATTCTGCTCAAAGAACAGATCATCTATGCCAATCCTGCCGCCCTCTCTCTTTTACAGGCAGACGCCCCGGAACAGGTGCTAGGCCACAGCGTTGAAGATTTTCTTCATCCTCTAGACTATCAACGGGTCATGGCTCGGATTCGCCGGGCAGAACGAACCCAGTTCACCAACCCGCCCACCGAATATCGAATCTACACCTGTACGCGTGAATTACGAATCATTGGAATGATGAGTACGACGTACATGATTGATGGTCAACCGGGCCTGCTTGCGGCCTTCATGGACATGACCGAACGTTCCGTTATTGAACAGCGGCTTCGCGAATCGGACGAGCAGTTCCACCGCATGATGAACACCATGCAGGATGTTTTTTATCGCACGGATGCAGAAGGCATAACCCGTTTTGTCTGCCCTGCGGTCAAAGAAATACTTGGCTACACGGCAAGTGAAATCATCGGACGGCCAGCCTCCGATTTTTATCCCAACCCGCATGATCGAGAAAATCTTAAAAAGGCAATACTGGGACATGGTTTTGTTCGCGACTTCCCGGGTCAAATGCGGCGCAAGGATGGCCGCATTATCGATATATCCATCAGCAGCACAGTCATTCTGGACGAAGAAGGCAAATATGCGGGCGTCGAGGGCATCTGGCGCGACATTACCGAGCGAATGCAACTCGAGCGCGAACTGGAGCGGCTTGCCACCACTGATGAATTAACCGGCATCGCTAATCGCCGCCAGATTCTCCAACAACTGGATCACGCGTACAAACGCTTCATCCGACTGAATCACTCGCTCGTGGTGTTCATTCTTGATTTGGACTTCTTCAAAAACGTAAACGACCAATATGGCCATGTTTCAGGAGATATTCTGCTCAAGGAGTTCATCGCTCGGGTTCAGCAGCAAATTCGGGAAATCGACTACTTGGGGCGTTTAGGCGGGGAAGAATTTTTGTTGATTCTGGATGAAACCAGCAAAGAAACAGCCGAACAAATAGGGCAACGTATCCTGCAGGTCGTTCGGCAGACGCCATTCGATCTTGGCGCCGGAGTCAGCGTTACCATAACTGTGAGCATTGGCGCCACCTCTGCTTGCCACAAGGATGCCAAGATAACCGAACTACTCGAACATGCAGATAAAGCACTTTATGCGGCAAAAGACAGTGGACGTAACAAAATTTGCTGGTACTGCGAGCAAACCAGCTGATACGCACCCTACCAATGAATCAGGCGAATCTACCGGCGCAGTTCATCGGCCACGTGGTAAACCGGATCTTCTTTGATATTGACCTCGACCAAGTCACCGGCTTTTTTCAGTAAGCCACGACACTCGGGCGATAAGTGACGCAAATGCAGGGTTTTATTCACACTGCGATATTTCTCGGCCAGGCTATCGATGGCCTCCAATGCAGAGTGATCCACCACTTTAGATTCCGCGAAATCAAGATAGACCTCGTCCGGGTCGGAACGAAAATCAAAGGACTCGGAAAACTTGGCCGTGGAAGCGAAAAATAACGGGCCTTTGATCCGGTACACCTTCACGCCGTCTTCATTAATGCTTGAGTCGATTTTCAAGTCACCTGCGTGCTCCCAGGCAAACATTAACGCAGAAACAATCACGCCGGTGATCACGGCAATGGCCAAGTCGGTAAATACGGTTACAGCCGCAACCAGCAAACCCACAAAAATATCTTTTTTCGGCACCTTGCCAAAAAGGTTGATAGAGCCCCACTCAAAAGTACCGATCACCACCATGAACATGATTCCGACCAGAGTGGCGATGGGAATCTGCTCGATCAGAGGCGAAAGAAACAATATAAACAAGATGAGAAACGAACCCGCCGCAATGCCTGAAAGGCGCCCTCGCCCGCCGGATTCGACGTTGATCATGGTTTGACCGACCATGGCACAACCGCCCATGCCGCCGAAAAAACCGCAGGTCATATTGCCAATGCCTTGCGCCACGCATTCACGATTCGGTTGGCCGCGTGTTTCGGTCAGATCATCGACCAATTGCAACGTGAGCAGTGATTCAATCAAACCCACACCGGCCAAGACCAACGAAAACGGGAGCACGGTGATAAACGCATCCCATGTGAGCGGGAAGTCGGGAATATGAAAGCTCGGCAGACTACCGGCAATTGAGGACAGATCACCCACCGTTTTGGTATCGAAAATCGGGGACAACTGTCCCAAGCCGATTGTAATGAGTGTGGTTACGATAATGGCCAACAGCGCGGCGGGAAATGCGCGGGTGATTTTCGGGAAAAAATGCGTAATCACCATCGTGAGCGCAACCAACCCGAGCATGATCCACAACGGCTGCCCCACAATCCAGTGCATCTGGCCATCGGCGCCCTTTTCTTTGAAATGCGGCAACTGGGCAAGGAAAATGACAATCGCCAAGCCATTGACGAAACCAAGAAACACGGGATACGGCACAATACGAATGTATTTACCCAGTCTGAACGCACCGACCAGGATTTGAATTACGCCCATCAAAATCAAGGCGGCCAGCAGATACTGCACACCATGGGTCACGACCAACCCCACAATCACCACAGCGGTTGCGCCGGTCGCGCCGGAAATCATCCCTGGGCGCCCACCAAATATCGCCGATGCCAATGCCATGATGAAGGCGGCATAAAGCCCCATTAGCGGGTTTACATGAGCAATAAGCGCAAAGGCAAGTGCCTCCGGCACCAAAGCGAGCGCAACGGTCAAGCCGGAAAGCACATCTTGCCGGGCATTGGCGGGTGTGTTTTTAGCGAAAAAATGAAACATGGTTTACCTGAATTGGCTTGTTGATTGGATTTCTAATTCAATTTTAGTGAGCTAAATGACAACGTGTTGAAGATGACCGCTATCGATCGGAACTTTTCAACTACATTGGTCCGCCTCCCAAGCCTGCCGATAACGAATCACTTGTTGGGTCAGCGGTTCTGAAGCAAGGTCACTGCCCTCACCTCGTGCCGCATGTTCCATGTGCTGGAACCGCCTAATAAATTTTTGATTGGTCGCTTCAAGTGCTGCCGCCGGATCAATCTCTAAACGCCGTGCCAGATTGGTCAGTGCAAACAGCACATCACCCAGTTCTTCGAAGATATTGGCTGCATCCTGATGATCCAACCCTTGTTCGAGTTCCAAGAGTTCTTCATGAATTTTTCGGCGAATATCACTTATCTGCGGCCAATCGAACCCGACCGCCGCCGCCTTGGCCTGCAACTGAATTGCACGTTCAAAGGCAGACAGGAACTCGGGCACATCAGCCAGCGCGGAACCCAAAGAAGCAGAACCCAGGTCGGAACCTAGGGCGGAATGTTGGGTCATGCGCTCACCTGAGCCAAGGCAGCCAAGCCGCCTTGATCGGCATGGTATGACGAACGTACCATCGGGCCGCTGGCCACATGGGTGAAACCCATGGCTTCGGCTTCGTGCCCCAACGCGGCAAATTGCTCGGGTGTGACAAAACGGTCAACCGGCAAATGATTGCGCGAGGGCTGAAGGTATTGCCCCAAGGTCAACATGTCAATGTTACGGGCGCGCATGTCGCGCAAGACTTCCCGCAGTTGGTCGTCGGTTTCCCCCAAGCCCAGCATCAGGCCGGATTTGGTCGGTACATCGGGACAGCGTTCCTTCATCGCCGCAAGCAGGTTCAGCGACCCGATGTAATCCGCACCCGGCCGTGCTGCACGATACAACCCAGGTACGGTTTCAAGGTTATGGTTGAACACATCCGGCGGGTCTGCAGCCAGAATATCGAGTGCAATCGCTTCTCGGCCACGGAAGTCCGGGGTAAGAATTTCGATGGTGAGATTCGGACAACGAGAACGCAGCGCACGGATGACGGCCGCGAAGTGCCCTGCCCCGCCATCACGCAGATCGTCCCGATCGACCGAGGTAATGACGACGTAAGACAACCCCATTGCCGCGACTGTTTCAGCCAGACGAGCCGGTTCTTCCGCATCCACAGGGCGGGGCTTGCCATGCGCCACATCGCAAAACGGGCAACGACGGGTGCAAATATCACCCAAAATCATGAATGTAGCCGTTCCGCCCGCAAAGCACTCACCCAAGTTCGGGCAATTGGCCTCTTCACAGACCGTATGCAACCCCTGGTCACGCAAAACTTTTTTTAACCGCTGAACTTCTGCCCCACCCTGCGACTTGGCACGGATCCATGCGGGTTTGCGTGGCATCTCCTTCGTGGGTTCGATCTTGACCGGGATGCGCGACACTTTCTGGGCGGAACGCATTTCCGGTGTCGGGGGCGAATAGGTGAGCGGCTTTTCGGCGCTAAGCTGAATTGTGGCGCGTTCGGATTGAGATTGTTCGGACATGGGTTTTCAAACCTGATCAGATGACTGGAACCCGGTCTGACTTACGCCATTGGGGACTGTTCCAGTAGTATTTTTTGTAAACCTAACACAATTGAGCGGCCTGCTTGACGGTAATCAGGCAATTCATCGGTTTTGATCTTCGCGCAACGACGCAGGTCGGTCACCGGCAAATTTGCCATGCCGCAGGGATTGATTCGCGCGAAGGGTGCCAGATCAACGTCCAGATTTAACGACAGGCCATGGTAGCAACGCCCTTGGCGAACTTTGAGCCCGAGCGCGGCAATTTTAGCACCGTTCACATAAACGCCGGGCGCTCCTGAAAGCCGCTCTGCATGAACCTCGAATGTCGCGAGATATTCAATGACGACTTGCTCAAGCACCGTGACCCATTCACGCACACCAACTCCGGCACGCTTGAGATCGACCAGGGTATAAACCACCAATTGCCCCGGACCATGATAAGTAACCTGCCCGCCTCGATCAGTTTGTACGACCGGTATATTACCGGGATCAAGTACGTGCCGGGGCTGTCCATTCAAACCCTGTGTAAAAACTGGGCGGTGGCTCAGCACCCAGAACTCATCTTCAGTATGTGGTTGGCGTGATTGAGTAAACGACTGCATTTTCGCTAGAAGAACGGCGTAATCGCAATCGATACCGTAGTCAATCAAGGACATGAATCGATCTTGCTCAAGGCTGAACGAGCCAAGGAACCTGCTGGACTTACAAACACATCTTAACGTCGGGATGAGCCGTAATCGCCCGATAAAGTGCGTCGATCTGAGCCTTTGACGTGGCGGTGAACGTGAGCGTCATGCCCACGAAATTGCCCTTGGCACTCGGCCGGATTTTCCAGACTGAAGCCGGCAATTCCCCCAGTTGAGCCGTCACCAATGCGCGAATTTGCGCTTCGAAGTCATCCGTTGCCGGCCCCATGATCTTGATGGGGAACTGACAGGGAAATTCGAGCAGGGTTTCCCGCTCAAGCGCCGCTTCTTCGGCTTTGACTTCCTCGTTATGCTTTTGGATTTCCAGCTCTTTATCGGTAAGAAATTCGTCCATCAGGTCTCTCGTTGTTGTTTGAGTTTTGTGAAAGCTTTCGACAGTTTCGTCCAGATTGGGCCCACTTTTCCCGTGCCGACCGGATGCGCGTTAATACGGGTGATCGGTAACAGATCGCGCGTCGAGCTGGTCATAAACACCTCGGTCGCGTCGAATAAACGATCAAAGGGAATGGGCACTTCGAGCAAAGGAATCTGGCCTTGATCCTTTACCATATCAACCAGACGGTTGCGTGTGACGCCACCGAGAATGTGCGGTCCGAGGGGTGCCGTCAGTAATTCATCGTCGATTACGGCGAACAGATTCGAGGCGGCGCCCTCAAGCGCAATCCCTTCACGCACCATGATAGCCTCTACCGCACCGGCGGCGACCGCTTGTTGTCGCGCCATGATATTCGGTAACAAATTCACGCTCTTGATATCGCACCGGCCCCAACGAAGGTCGGGCACGGTGATTGCCTTAGCTCCCTTAGTAAAAATCTCCGCACTCAGGGGCACGATAGCACTCGCGCTGGCCAGAACCGTGGGCGGCAAAGGCGGGTTGGGATAGGCATGATCACGCTTGGCTGTTGCACCACGCGTCACCTGAATATAAATCGACACATCGTCAGCACCGCACTCGGATACCAGGCGAACCAAGACGTCCATCCACTGCGCACGCGTCAGAGGGTCCTGAATGTCGATCTGATCAAGGCTTCGCGTCAATCGGTCGAGATGCGCTCCGGCACCGAACAAACGTCGATTGAATGCCGGTATGACTTCGTAAACACCGTCGCCGAAAAGAAATCCACGATCAAACGCGGATATGTTCGCTTCCTCGGGCGCAATCCAACGCCCGTTGAAGTAAACAGCCTGCATTATTTGAACCAGAGGCGGGCCGTATCAACCATGCGCTTGAAAAAACCACCTTCAGGAACCGCATTCAAGGCAACAACATTACGTTCAGCGATGAGCTTGTCACCGGATTTAACCTCCAGTTTGCCTACGGGTTGATCTACGGCCAAAGGCGCTATGAGCTTGGGGTTAATCGTCATGGATACTGAAAGATTCTTAGCCTGATCCTTGGTTACCAAAACCACCAGATCCTTGTCCAAACCGACAGGAACCTGGTCGGCCGCACCCTTGAAAACATCGGGCGTAGCCAACACTTGCTTGGCCTGACGAACAGGTACATTTTCATAGAAACGGAAGCCATAATTCAGCAGCGCTTCAGCCTCGTTGTTACGCGCATCATCACTCTCCGTGCCCAGCACTACGGCAATTAAACGCATCCCATTTTGCTGGCCGGAGGTAGCCAGGCAAAAGCCTGCCTCTTCGGTGTGTCCGGTTTTGCCGCCATCGACCCAGTTATCGCGGAACAGCAGTTTTTCACGGTTGTATTGCTTGATGCCGTTCCAAGTAAAAACTTTTTGACGGAAAAATTCGTGGTAGTAATTAGGGAAATGTTTAACCAAGGCATTAAACAACGTGCTGATATCACGCGCCGACATCACATGACCATCTGCCGGCCAACCAGTCGGATCTTCGTAGTGGGTTTTTGTCATGCCAAGCTTCTTGGCGGTTGCATTCATCAACGACACGAAACTCTGTTCGTTGCCGCCGACGTATTCGGCCAAAGCCGTCGCGGCATCGTTGCCCGATTGAACAATCATACCCATGAGCAAATTCTTCACGCTGACTTGTTTACCCACTTCAATAAACATCTTGGAGCCTTGCATTTCCCAGGCTTTCTTACTGATGGTGACCATATCATCCATGTGAATATTGCCCGACTTGAGTGCGCTGAACACAAGGTACGAGGTCATCAGCTTGGTAATACTTGCCGGAGGCACCGGTTCATCGGCATTTTTCTGGACGATGATCTGCCCTGTATTCGCATCGAGCAACACATAGGAACGAGCAGATAAAACAGGGGCGCCCGGAACCGGCATAGCAACCTGTGGCACCGGTGCTGGTAGGGAGGCAGGCTGATTGTTTTGAGGTGCAGCAGCCGTGGTTTCTGCCTGTGCGGGTACATAAAGAAATGCACTCGCAGCAAAGGCCAAGGTAGCGGCCAACAAGCGCGGCACTAAACGAGCGCGAGGCGCAGGGCGTGTATCTTGATTATTCATGTCAGTACGTTTGTTCTCTCTCATTGTTCCACTACCATTTGCGCATTATCAAAACCGATTGTTCTTAATTGATCCATGAGGCGGTCATAGTCCGCGAGCGATGCGACCGGACCCACGCGGACGCGATTCAATGCCCCGAAAGGCGTAACCGACACGGCCGTGATTCCAGCCTGCGCCAGGCGTTGCTGCACGCTGATTACATGACCCATTTCGCCGAAAGCACCAACCTGAATGAATACATCCTGCCCCCAGACGGCGTGCGGCAGGCTTGCAGCCGCCGAAATGGCTGGCGCACTGGCAACAGGCTCTGCCGGAAGCGTCGGTGCCCCAGACACGATAGTTTGCGACGTGGGGATCGGCGAATCCGGCGTGATGGATCGAACATCCACCATGGCCGTTCCCCGGCCGATCATGCCGATTTTCTTGGCCGCCGCATACGATAAATCGATGATGCGATTCGACACGAAAGGGCCACGATCGTTCACCCGCACAACCACCTGTTTGCCATTTTCCATATTCGTCACCAAGACGTAGGAAGGAATGCGCAAGGTTTTATGCGCGGCGGTCATTGCATACATGTTATAGCGTTCGCCACTGGATGTGGGCTTGCTCTGGAAATTCGGCCCGTACCATGAAGCCACGCCTTGGGCATCGTATCCGTCATTGCTGCCCAGCACATGATAAGTGCGCCCAAGCACGCTATAAGACGAGGGATTAAGGCGAGATGGCTGCGGCTCAAAACGTGGCACTGCGTTGGTTGTTGCCGCCTCACCGGGATTGACTCGGTTTACCGATGAACAACCGGACAACAACGCGGTTGCCAGCAAAACGACAACCGGCCACAAGCCATTCAGACTCAAGCGAATGTGATTCACGGAGTCGGAGCCTTCGTTTGGGTAGCCTCGACCGGATCAGAACCTGCGGCTGCCAATTCATCCCGAGCGGCCTGCACCGCCTGACTCAACTGCCAGACGGCCATCGCATACAAGGTGCTGTGGTTGTAGCGGGTAATCACATAAAAATTATTCAGGCCAACCCAGTATTCCACTTTATCGGGTCCGGTCAGCGTAAAGAGCATGACCTTTTCATCCTTCGGCAAATACAGATCTTCCGGCAACGCGACACCCAGTGAGCGCAACTCGCCAATCGTGATTTTTGGTTTGAGATCACGTCCGGTATTAAGCTTGTCCGCAACCGCGGCGGCCTGCTGCTTGTTGATGTCAATGCGGAAGCCGACCGGCCCACCCGGCGCCCAGCCGTGCTCGGCGAAATAATGCGCCACACTGGCAAACACATCCGCGTCACTGTGCCACAAATCGCAGCGGCCATCGCCATCGCCATCGACAGCCAAATCAAGATAACTCGACGGGATGAACTGGGGCATACCCATCGCACCGGCGTAACTTCCAAGTGCGGTATTCAGATCGATGCCTTCTTTGGCTGCCAATGTGAAAAAGTCGGCAAGCTGTCCACGGAAGAAAGCGCCGCGCTTGGGATAATCGAAGCCGAGCGTCGCCAATGCATCGATGACGCGGTAGGTGCCCATACGCTGACCGTAAAAGGTTTCAACACCCACAATCGCCACAATGATGGCAGGAGATACACGGTATTTTTTACTGATTGCCTCCAATTCCGCGGCGTGCTCGTTCCAGAAGGCCACACCGGCGGCTATCCGCTTGGGCGCAATGAAAATCGGCCGATACTGAGCCCAGGTCTTGGACTCGGCAGGACGATTCATCGCATCAACGATACTTTGCTGATATTTCGCCGCATCCAACCACTGCTGGATTTCCGCTTGGGGCAGACCCGTTTTTTGCGCGGCTTCATGCGCAAATTCACGCACATCGGGGCGCGCTGCATAATTCCCCGGCGGCTCCGCTCCTTCATCAACGGCAAAAGCAGGCAGGCAAATAGCACTCAAGCCCAAGGTAATCGACGACAGAAGCATGCTCAGCCACTTTTTGCCTCGAAGTGAATATTTTTTCATCTCAGAATTTTTCAACGCGCGCTTACTCATCGTTCATGCCCCAAAAAACTCCGTTGCGTTCGAATACTCATCAGCATACCCAAGGCGACCATGATGGTCACCAGTGCTGTGCCACCATAACTCATCAGGGGGAGCGGCACCCCAACCACCGGCAAAATGCCAATCACCATACCCGCATTGACAAAAACATAAACCAGGAAGGTCATGGAAATGGCAGCAGCCAGCATTCGACCGGCGGTGGATTCCGCATAGGCGGCCACATAAAGTCCACGCCAGATGACAGCCAGATACAGACTAAAAAGCAGAATCAACCCCATCAAACCGAACTCTTCCGCATAAACGGCAAGGATGAAATCAGTGGTACCCTCGGGCAGAAAATTCAAATGCGATTGGGTGCCTTGCAACCAGCCCATACCCCAGATGCCGCCCGACCCAATCGCAATCATCGATTGGATGGTGTGATACCCCGCCCCAAGTGGATCGGCCATCGGGTTGAACAGCGTCAGCACACGTTCCTTTTGATAGTCGTGCATCACGTAAAACCACATTAATGGTGCCGCAGCGGATATCGCCAGAACAAAACCCAGCACATACCACCAGGACAACCCAGCAAAAAACAGGACGAACAGCCCGGCCGTCATGACCAGGATGGCGGTACCCAGATCGGGCTGCATCACAATCAAGGCGGTGGGCACCGCCACCAGAATGAGCGCAACCACCACGTCAAGAAACCTTGGAGGAAGTGGTCGCCGAGCCAGAAACCAGGCCAGCATCATCGGCATGCCAAGTTTCAGAATTTCTGCGGGTTGGAAGCGAATGAAGCCCAAATCCAACCAACGTTGCGCTCCTTTCCCGACATCACCGAACAAGTGCACGGCTACCAGCAGCAAGACAACAAACCCGAACAACCAAGGCGCAATGGCAAAAAAGAAACGTTGCGGAACCTGAGCGATGGCGAGCATCAGCAAAAAGGCGAGCGCAAAGCGGAATGCACTTTTCTCAACCCAGACCACGCTCTGGTCGGAGGCGGAATAACCTGCCACCAAGCCGATCGCGGCAATCAACATCAGAAAAAAAAGCAGCACCGGGTCGTAATTGATACGCCTGACCAAAGAAAGAAGCCCGAGGAAGAACCACTGCGCGCCTTCATGCTTACCGAAATCACTGCTTCGGTTCAAACGATCGAGCACGGGCTCTCGCCGCGAAATGCCTGCTTTTGACCGCTCAGTCGCCATGTTTCACGAACTCCATCTTCACTGTCTTTTTGGGTTCGAACCCGAGGTAATAGTCCATCACGCGTCGGGCCACAGGAGCAGCCGTCCCCGAGCCGCTTCCCCCATGCTCGGCCAGCACTGCCACTGCGATCTTAGGATCGTCATACGGTGCAAACCCGATGAATACAGCATGATCGTGGAGTTTCTTCGCCAGATCCTTGGCGTTATAGCTCGCATTTTGCGCTACGGTGAAAACCTGGGCGGTGCCCGTTTTTCCGGCAATAAGATACGGGGCAGCTATCCTTCTTGCCGTGCCGTGCGGACTGTTGATGACATCAAACATACCGTGGCGCACGTCATTCCAGAAGCTTTGACTCTTGAGCTCTATGCTGGGCTCTTTGTCTTCATTGCTAGCCACCAACCAAGGGCGATAACGCTTTCCGGATTCGGCAAGAATCGATGTGGTTTGCGCCAATTGCAATACCGTGGTCAGCATATACCCCTGCCCGATACCCGCAATAACCGTCTCGCCGGGATACCAGGGTAAATTCTTGGTTTTCCGCTTCCACTTGGGCGATGGCACCAGACCAGACGACTCACCGGGCAGATCAATCCCGGTTTTTCGCCCCAAACCGAACTCAGTCAAGAACGTATGCATAGGATCGATGCCCATGCGATAGGCCAGATCATAGAAATACACGTCACAAGACTGCGTGATGGCTTGATCCAGATCAACCCAGCCGTGTCCCCATTTGCGCCAGTCACGATAGTGGTGTTTGTCACCGGGAATCTGGAAATACGGACCGGCGAAGAATTTCTTGTTCGGGTCGAGGAAACCATATTGCAAGCCCGCCAAGGCCATGACGGGCTTGATGGTCGAACCCGGTGGGTAGGTAGCCGTGATGGCCCGATCAAACAAGGGGCGCTCAGGATCGTTCAGCAGCGTCTGATAGTTCTTGTGACTGATGCCATCGACAAACAGGTTGGGATCAAAACTCGGCCGTGACACCATCGCCTTGATCGCGCCCGTCGCCGGGTCTTGCGCCACCACGGCACCACTGTACGAACCGAGTGCCGCCGCCGCGATACCCTGTAATGGCACATCCAGCGTGAGGTGGATATCTTTACCTGCAACCGGTGGTACAACTTTGAGCACCTTGACGACACGCCCCACGGCATCAACTTCAACTGTCTTGAAACCGGGCTTGCCGTGCAAGTCATCTTCGTATTCACGCTCGATGCCGGACTTGCCGATGTATTGCGTCCCCTGATACAAGTCTGCATTGATTCGTTTGAGATCGGCCACGTTGATTCGACCAACGTAGCCGACCACATGAGCCAAAAGCTGCCGGTAGGGATAAACCCGCTTTAAGCTGGATTCCACGGAGACACCGGCCAACCAAGGTTGCAACTGGGCCAGCTTGGCCATTTCCACGGCTGTCAGATCCGACTTGACCAGAATCGGATCGAATGAACGACCGAATTTGATCCGTTCTTTCAGATCGTGCAACGTGTCGTCATCGAGCTTAAGCACCTGCTGCAGCATCGAGAGTTCACGTTTGAGATCAACCGTATCTTCAGGAACGATTTGCGCCTGATACGTAGCCACATTGTCGGCCACAACGCGGCCGCCATCGTCAAAAATGCGACCCCGCTCAGGCGGGATCACCAATGTTCGTGTGCGGTTGTTTTCCGCCATCTCGGAAAAATGGGCATGACGATCCACCTGCAAAAAGGCGGCTCGCCACAACAGAACAGTAAACACCAATAAAGCAATCAGTGCCGCCAAGAACACTCGGCGACGAAAAATCTGTCGACTGAAATGCTTGTCGTTCAGGCGGCGATCATGGGCACGATTCAGATGTGCATCACGAATAGCTTCTCGAATACTCATGCCATTCGAGCCCGAAATTCTAATGAACAGGGCTCAAATGAAAACGTTCTGTTCACGCCCACACCGCGGAATCAAGCCTTCTGATGGCGAGCGATGGACGCTTCGATTTCCGCACAGGCCGCCGCCTTATCGGCCCAGCCATCAACGCGCACCCATTTACCGGATTCAAGCGCTTTGTATTGCTCGAAGAAATGCTTGATCTGTGCCAGCAGCAAGGCGGGCAAATCAGTGGCTTCTTTGATCTCGTCGTACAGTGGAGACAATTTGCCGTGTGGCACGGCGATGATCTTGGCGTCCACACCGGATTCGTCTGTCATCTTGAGCATGCCCACAGGCCGCGCGCGAATGACAGAGCCGGGCATCAATGGGGTGGGCGTGACCACCAACACATCCACCGGGTCACCATCTTCAGATAAGGTGTTGGGAACAAAGCCGTAGTTGGCCGGATAGAACATGGCGGTCGCCATGAAGCGATCGACCAATAAAGCACCCGATTCCTTGTCGACCTCATACTTGATCGGCGCACCTTGGGCAGGAATTTCAATGACGACAAAAATATCTTCCGGTGCCGCTTTACCGGCAGGAATCTTGGCTAAATCCATGGTTTTCTCCTAAAAATTGTGAACAGGACATAATGAAAAAGAAGGCACTCGGGTGATCAACTGACAATCTCAATACCGCGAGAAGCTAAAGTTTGCGTATTATACGGACTTTATTTTGGTCGCGCCGGTTCCGCCGACGTGTCATCACTTTTTGATGTTTTCTGGGAATATTAGTTCATGCGCATCGTTCTACTTGGGGCGCCGGGCTCCGGCAAAGGCACACAGGCCAAAAAACTGGTCGACCACTACGGCGTGGTGCAAATTTCAACCGGGGATTTGCTTCGTGCGGCCGTCAGCGCCGGAACAGCATTGGGGCTAACCGCGAAGGCAGCCATGGATGCGGGGCAGTTGGTCAGTGACGATATTGTTCTGGCCATGATCAAGGAGCGACTCGACCAAGCCGATACCAAGCGCGGTTATATTCTCGATGGATTTCCACGAAACATCGCACAAGCCCAAGCGCTGGACGTATTGCTCGGTGAAGTCAACCAACCGCTGCAAGCCGCGATTGTGCTGGATGTTCCCTTTGAAGACTTAATGCAACGCCTTACGGGTCGGCAAACATGCAAGCAATGTGGTGCGGTGTTCAACATTTACACACACCCAAGTGCTCAGCCAGGCATCTGTGATGTGTGCGGTGGTGAGTTGATACAGCGTTCGGACGATAACGAAGCAACCGTTGAGAAGCGCCTCAAGGTCTTCGAAGAACAAACCGCTCCGCTGATTGCGTTCTACGAGAAACAGAACAAACTGGCTCGAATCGATGGCACGCAACCCATTGACGACATTACCGAAGGATTCCACGACGTTCTGGCGCGCATGGCCACATAGCAGGATCAAGGTTCAGGATGCACCCAATCATATCTCGCGCCCGCACTGTGCGGCGCACGAATCCAAGACGGCTAGCCCTTTCGTTGGCTGTTTCTTGCATCCTTGCCTCAGGAATTTTCTCTACGGGTGCACGAGCTGAGGGCATCGGCAGCGGGGGCCAAGAAACCAATCAGGATACCAATAACGAATCATGTCGTTTATGTCCGCCATTCGGCCCGGATCGTCCCCCGCTCCGGACTCAACCGCTTGGCACGCCCACCAAGGCAACCGCAGATCATGCTCAGTTCGAACAGAACGGTACGATTCAACTCAAGGGTGATGCGCGCATTGTGCGGCCAGCCGACCGCATCACCGGCAACCAACTCACATATCAAAAAAAGCCGGTGGAACGCATCACGGGCACAGGCCATCTCTGGTACGAAACGCCGGATTTCACCCTCAATGCCGATCATGGCTGGATCGAACCGCAGTTGCATCAGGGCGAATTGAACGACACGCGTTACTGGCTCAACAGCCGCCGAGCATCGGGCAGCGCAAGCCGGGTCGAGCAGCACAGCGAATCAACCTACCAGCTGTTCACGGCCGACTACTCCACCTGCCCGGAAGCGACGCGGGCCTGGGATATTTCGGCAAAACAAATCGACCTTGACCGCGCGTCTGGCCGTGGTCAAGCCTATGACGCCGTTCTGCACGCGGGCGGCGTCCCGGTCTTCTATTTCCCGTACTTCGACTTCCCGATCGATAATCGTCGTCAAAGCGGCCTGCTCTACCCAACCTTTGGCAGCAGCACCTCAGGTGGTTTTGAATACGTACAACCGTATTACTGGAATATCGCGCCGAACATGGACGCGACGATTTCACCCCATATATTCACGCGCCGCGGGCTGGGGCTGGATACGGAATTCCGTTACCTCCACCGCTTCGGCCAAACGGGTGCAGGTTACGATCAGGTCAACCTGTTCTGGCTTCCGCACGACCGGGTTTATGGTGAAAAGCGATGGGCGTTGACACTCAAAGATCGAGCACAGGTCACGCCGAATCTCTCCTACGCCCTGAACGTCAATCGAGTATCCGATCAGCAGTTTTTCCGTGATTTCTCAACCAATCTCAATCAGGCCACCACCGATTATCTGCCGACTCAGTTCAATCTGAATGCCACAACGGGTGGTTGGTCGCTTGGTCTGATGGCACTGCAATATCAGACCGTGAACCCGTTGATTCCCCAGTCGGCCTATCCCTACCGGATCATGCCCAGAATCACGGCCAGCAGAAATTTTGATTTGGGCTTGGCCGATCTATCGCTGGTTGCTGATGCCACGCGGTTCTCAAATCCTTATTCCAGTGCCACCACCGGCCAACGGTTGCATGTCGCGCCATCGCTGTACCATGAGTTCCGCGACAGTTGGTATGAAATCACACCGAAACTGACACTTGATGCCACGACCTATCAGTTGACGCGCGGCTTGAGCGATCCTCTGTATCTGGCGAGCGATCCGCAAGAACACCCCACACGTGTCGTACCGATCACCAGTCTGGATTCCAAACTGTTTTTTGAGCGAAGTTACGGTGAGACGGGCCGCTATCGCGCACAACTCGAACCCAGACTCTATTATCTGAATGTGCCCTATCGCGACCAGACGAACATCCCCTTGTTCGACACCGGCCTGACCAACTTGAGCTACAGCCAATTATTTACCGCCAATCGGTTCAGTGGCGGTGATCGCATCAGTGATGCCAATGCTCTGACATACGGCGTGAGCTGGTCGCTTATCGATACGGTGCAGGGCACCGAGCCATTGAGCTTGCGGATTGCGCAGCGGTACAATTTCAGGGAAAGCCGCGTCATTCCGACCGTCGATAAAGGCGGCTCTACCGTGGTGGCCGAAGCTTATTCCGACATTAACAAGCACTGGAACGGCTCGTTTACAGCCGAATACGACAGTGACAGCGGCCACATCGGACGCACGCAAACTCGCTTGGGGTACCGTGCCGACCAAGGCAGCGTGGCCAACGTCAGTTATTTCACTAAGCCGCAGGACACCACGCAGGCCTACCGACAGGGCGATGTTTCGTTTGCCTGGCAGACCAGCCTCCACTGGCAGGTTCTTGGGCGCCTGGGTTACGATTTCAACCAGAACAAGGTGGTGCAATCGCTGCTCGGCGTGGGTTACGATTCCTGCTGCTGGGCCGCTCGGGTCGCTTTGAAACGATATGTTGTCAATCCGGATACCTTCGGCACAACGGCTACGCCAAAATATTCCAATGCGATCTTGTTTGAGGTCGAACTCAAAGGGCTCGGCAGTTTTGGTCAGAAGAACAGGTTCCAGCAGGAAATTCTCGGTTATGATCAATAAACTTATCAAAGCCAGGCATCATCACTGCTTCTCGATTACCGGCCTTGCCGCCGCATTGCGGGCCAAGCATTGATCATCCACACACCATTCTAGATTCAGGAACACCGGAATTTTTATGACCACATCGCCACGTTCGTCTTTTCTGCTCCATATTTTTGCTCGTCTAACGCCCGCCTGGCTGGCTCTGGCTGCCGGGCTCTCTTTTGGCGTCGTGTTCAGCACACCCACCATTGCAGCAGACCTCACGCCTGCCGCTGGTGAACAGATGTTCGATCGAATCGTGGCCGTGGTGAACCAGAGCGTCATCACGCAGCGGCAGTTGAATGACCGCATCCAACAAGTATCCAGCCAGATCAATATCCAGGCACTGAGCCCTTCTGATTTCAAACAACTCGAAGAGCGCGTTCTTGATCGCATGATCACCGAAGAAGTCGAACTGCAACGGGCCAAACAAATCGGCATTACGGTGGACGAACAGCGACTGGACAGCGCACTCGATGGAATTGCACAGCGCAACGGCATGAGCCTCGATCAATTACAGCAGG
Source organism: Halothiobacillus neapolitanus c2 (assembly GCF_000024765.1). Lineage (GTDB taxonomy): Bacteria > Pseudomonadota > Gammaproteobacteria > Halothiobacillales > Halothiobacillaceae > Halothiobacillus > Halothiobacillus neapolitanus. The sequence continues at coordinate 1,381,207 of NC_013422.1, forward strand.
CAGTCACGCGTCAAGGCGAAGACTGGAACGCCTACCGCGATAACATTCGCAAACAGATCATCATCGACGAACTCAAGCGACGTGAAGTCTATGAACGCGTGGACATTACCGACCGGGATATCGACGAGTATCTCAAGCAATACATGGGCGCGGATACCGACACGACGGAATACCATCTTGCCCAGATTCTGATCAGCGTGCCTGAAAATGCCACGCCATCACAGGTGGAAAATGCCAAAAAACGAGCGGATGACGTTATGGCTGCACTCAAGGCAGGTCAGGATTTCGCCAAGGTTTCGGCAGAACGGTCCGACGCCCCCGATGCGACCAAAGGCGGCGATTTGGGCTGGCGTGATATGTCGCGGATTCCCGGCTTGTTTACGGACACGGTCAAAAGTCTCAAAACAGGTGAAATCAGTGGTCTGATTCGCAGCCCCAATGGCTTCCATATCCTCAAGCTGCTAGGCGAACGCAAGCGCACCGCTGGAAACACACAACTTACGGAATATGAAGCCGAACATGTCCTGATTCAGGTCAATGGCAAGCGCGATGCCACGGCAGCCAAGGCCCAAGCGGAAAAACTTCGCCAGGAAATTATCAGTGGTAAAGCAACATTCGCCGAAATTGCCAGCAAATACTCCGACGACAAAGGTTCAGCGCAGCAAGGCGGCCTGTTGGGCTGGGTCAACCCGTCCGACATGGTGCCCGAATTTGCCACCATGCTCGAACAGACGCCTGTCGGCAAAATCAGCCCGGTATTCCAAACGCAGTTCGGTTTTCATTTCCTTGAGGTGTTGAAAACACGCGAGGTACAGGTGCCCACAGATAAACTCAGAGCGCAGGCCCGCCAGGCAATCGGCCAGCGTCGTGCGGATGAAGATCTGGTCAATTACATTCGCCGTCTGCGTGCCGAAGCCTACATCGACAATCGTCTTACCGGCACCATCAACGACTCAGAAACGGAATGACACCCGGGTCGATGGCCGCAGGAGTGTCTGTGCCGCGACTGGCGATCACCAGTGGCGAACCGGCAGGCATCGGCCCCGATCTATTGTTGGTGCTTGGTGCACGGGAGTCCGATGGAGCCGATTTTCTCGCCAAGCTCCCTGTCGAACTGGTTATCCTGGGTGATCGCGGTGTGTTCGACGAACGCGCCAAATTGCTCGGATTGACCTACGACTGGCCGGATCACGACGCCGAGGCGCCGAGCGAGGCAGGCACGATCCGCTTTCTTAATCTGCCAACCAGTCAACCGGTGCAAGCCGGACGTCTCGCCCCCCGTAACGCGATGCATGTTCTGGCATTGCTTGATCGGGCCGCGGATGGTTGCACTGCCGGCGAATTTATCGGCATGGTGACCGCTCCGGTGCACAAGGGCGTCATCAACGATGCGGGCATTGCCTTCTCCGGTCATACCGAATACCTCGCCGATCGCGTGGGCGGTCATCCGGTGATGATGCTGACCGCGCTCAACGACACCGCACATCCGCTCAGGGTCGCGCTGGCAACAACGCATCTTCCGCTTGCGGACGTGCCCGGCGCGATCAGCCAACAGCTCATCACCGAGGTACTCGATATTCTCAACCGTGACCTGTGCTCTTGGTTGGGCAAACCGAGGCCACGCATCCTCGTCTGCGGCTTGAATCCGCACGCAGGCGAATCCGGTCATCTTGGACGCGAAGAAATCGACGTTATTGGCCCTGCGCTAGAACAGGCCCGCGAATCCGGCATCAACGCCATCGGGCCACTCCCGGCCGACACCCTGTTTACACCACAACACCTCAACCACGCCGATGCCATTCTGGCCATGTATCACGATCAAGGGTTGCCCGTGTTGAAATTTGCCGGATTTGGCGAGGCGGTAAACATCACTCTGGGCTTGCCGATCATCCGCACCTCGGTTGATCATGGCACGGCGCTGAATATCGCTGGTTCCGGCAAGGCCGAGGGCGGCTCGCTGCGTGCTGCGATACTTTGTGCCCTGTCGCGGGCAGGATTATCGGCCTGATGAGCGATACCTCCGGCATTTTGGATGGACACCGCGCCCGCAAGCGCTTCGGCCAGAACTTTCTGACCGATGAAGCTGTTATCGCGCGCATCGTTTCTGCCATTGCACCCAAGGCTGATGATCGCCTGGTTGAAATCGGACCGGGACTCGGCGCCCTGACCTGTCAGTTGATCCAGCCGCTGACCCACCTTACCGTGGTTGAGCTCGATCGAGACATCATCCCGAAACTTTTAGCCCGCTGTAGCAAGCAAAAAACCGCCCATGATCAATCATCACAGAGCAAGCTCACCGTTCTGGAACAAGACGCACTTACCCTCAATCTCGAGCCACTCGCTTGCGAAGGCCCGCTACGCATTGCGGGTAACTTGCCGTACAACATTGCCACGCCATTGATTTTTCACTTACTTGAACAGTCGAAACACATTATCGACATGACCTTCATGCTGCAAAAGGAAGTGGTCGATCGTTTAGCCGCCCACCCCGGCAACCGGGACTATGGTCGTCTTTCGCTCATGGTGCAGGCGGTGGCCGAAGTCGAATCACTTTTCGTCGTCCCGCCCACAGCGTTCAATCCGCCGCCAAAGGTCGATTCCGCGATCGTCCGACTTGTGCCAAGAACGCACCCCCTCGTTCCGGATGACCTGAAAGCATTGTTCGGGGAGTTGGTCAGCCTCGCTTTTGCTCATCGGCGAAAAACGCTGCAAAATAACTTGAAACATCGCCTGCCCACGTCAACAATCGTTCTAGCGGGGATTGACCCCGGCACCCGGGCGGAACAAGTCAGTCTTGATGAGTTCATTACACTGGCCCGTCTCGTAAAGGAACAGGCATCGGACTCACCCAACCCGGGGAAATAAACCGATCACTTTTAGGCCCTATGCACGGACTGAACTCAAAACCTGGTGGTGCACCGTGAACAACGCCCTAATCATTCCCAGCGTATCGGCGACCATCGACGAACTGGTTGCACAGTGCGGACACTATGTTCAGCAAAAGCTCAACCTTGCCATCGCGCAACGGGGTATTGCACGCATGGCTCTGGCCGGCGGCAATACCCCGAAGGCACTGTATGCATGGCTCGCCAGTTCTGCTCAAGCGTTACAGGTGGATTGGTCTCGCGTGCAATTTTATTTTGGTGATGAGCGCCCAGTACCCCGGTCTCATCCCGATAGCAATTACGGCATGGCTAAAACCCACCTATTCGATACGCTGCGTATCAATCCAGCCCAAATCTTCCCGATGATCAGCGAGCCGATGCTCGATATCGTCGAAGAGGCAGCGCGGTACGAAAAAATTCTCGATAGCTTAAGCGGTCAATCATCCGGTAGAACACCGCCTGTGCTCGATCTCGCGCTCAATGGGATGGGCGCGGACGGTCACTTTGCCTCACTTTTTCCAAACACGCCTGCGTTGTTGGAAAACGAACACTGGGTCGTTGCGAATCCTGTAGAAAAACTGGCGACACAACGGATCACCCTCACCTATCCTGTGTTTGAACAGGCGCGTGCCGTGTGTTTTCTGGTTGCGGGGACAGATAAGCAGGATGCCTTTTTTGCAGTCCAACAACCCGACTCCGAGCTACCCGTCGCCCGACTGATACGTAAACGACAGACAGACTGGTTTGTTGACCAAGCCTGTATTGAAGGCATTTGAATGATATTCATGGACCAAATCTCAGATCATCCGCGAGAAAACGATGCCAATGATGCATCCATCGAAATTCAAGTTAAAACGACATTCGTACCGGAGCATTCCGACTCCAAATTGAATCGCTTTGCCTTCGGGTACGAAATTCACATCGCAAACCGGGGATTACATACCGTCCAGCTCATGGATCGACACTGGCAGATCGACATGGGCAACGGCTGCATCCAGGAAGTACGGGGAGAAGGCGTCGTCGGTGAGCAGCCGGTTCTGGCACCTGGCGAATCCTATCAATATCAATCCGGGGCTATCATCGAAACACCCGCCGGGCGCATGTGGGGCGATTACGGTTTCGTGACTGAAAACGGAGAAAGATTCCGGGCTCCGATCCCCCTGTTCCATCTTTTGGCCCCCGATCAATTCCGCCCTATTCACTGAATATTATGAGCCTACGCCAAACCTACCGCCTATGGGCCCCAATCTACGATTTGATGCTCAAGCAAGCCACCCGTGCTGCACGGTCGCGCAATCTTGAAGAACTGGGCGCAATGGAAGGCAAAGCGCTCGCCATAATCGGCATTGGCAGTGGTTTAGACCTTGATTTATTCAACGAGCGAACCCGGCCCGAATACTGCGTAGGACTGGATATCACCCGGGCGATGCTCAAACGCGCACAAGCCCGTGGTGACGCTAGTTCATTTCCAGTGCGGCTTATCGAAGCCGATGCCATGAACACGCCACTTAAGTCGCAACAGTTCGATGTTGTGTTGCTGCATCTGATTCTGGCCGTCGTCCCTAAACCGGAGCGGGCCTTGGCCGAAGCCAGTCGGATACTCAAACCGGGTGGAAGAATCGTTATTTTCGACAAATTCCTGCATCATCATCAAAAAGCACCACTCCGGCGGCTGATCAGCCCATTGCTTGGCATGCTGGCCACCCGAACGGATGTCGAGCTCGAACCACTATTGGCTGCACATCCCGAACTGAGGCTCACTCGCGACGAATCGCTGCTGGCCCGCGGTTGGTTTCGAGGCATCACACTTATTAAAAACGCTTAGAATTGATTGAAGGAACAAGCATGGCCACCTATGCAATTGGCGACCTCCAAGGATGCCTCGACCCACTTAAATCCCTGTTGGATAAAATTGCCTTCGATCCGGCAGTAGATAAACTCTGGTTTGTAGGGGATCTGGTCAATCGTGGTCCGCAATCGCTCGAAGCACTCCGCTTTGTTCGAGACCTAGGTGACTCAGCCTTTACGGTGCTCGGCAATCACGATCTGTTTCTGCTCGCCTGTGCCTTTACCGATCGCTCACCCAAACCGGGCGATACGCTGGACACCATCCTCAATGCACCGGATCGGGATGAACTCATCGACTGGTTGCGCAACCGTCCCCTGATTCATCACGACACCCAACTTGGCTGGACGCTTGTTCATGCAGGCATTCCACCTGAATGGGATCTGGATACGGCCTTGGCGCAGGCCAAAATGGCGCAGAAGGCCCTGAGGCAATCAGACCCTCTGCCCTTTTTCACGGCCATGTTCGGAGAAAACCCAGCGCTATGGCATGAAAAGCTGAGCAAAACGCTGAAAATACGCTACACAATCAACGCCCTGACCCGGATGCGCTATGTCACTCAGGATGGTCAGCTCGATCTCAAGGAAAAGCGCCCGGTCGAAGAAGTTGGCGACAAGTTGCTACCCTGGTTCGACTATCCGCGTCGCGCCAGCCGCAATGAGCGAATTGTATTTGGGCACTGGTCGGCACTGGGCGATGCACGCGACCGAAAGAAAACATGGTGCATTGATCAGGGTTGTCTCTGGGGGCGCGAGTTGACCGCACTCCATCTTGATACCCGTCCGGCCACCGTCATTCAAGTTTCCTGCCCCTGTTACCGGCAGCTGAACGTCACAACGCCGTCGAAGCAGTCATCGACTTGAGTTGTTCGTACCACTTTGCGAATGTCGGACTGGACGCCTTGGCCAATGAAACCGCCGCAAGACCATCCGTAGAACGGAAAACGCCGAACACACTGAGATCAGCCAGATCTGGGGTTTCACCACCGTGGAATGTCCGCCCCGCCAAACCGTCATTAACCCAATGCGCCACCGCTTCGGTCAAACCCGTGGGTGCGTCGCTAATGCCGCGTTCACGCGCCTTTTTCTGCGATGACTTAGACATTGCCAAAGAACCTGCAAGCCGGATCATCGTGCGTTTCATCACGCCGAAGCCAGATGGTTTCAAAACCTGACCGAAGGTTTGCCACGCCGTGCCGAAATCTTTGTAGATGATCGGCGGAATATAATGCACCAGGGTGTTGTCCACCCATTCGCGCCACTCTGGAACCGTGTCATCATTGGCCAGATGCGCGTAGTGTTCGTTGATGTAATCCATCACTACGGAAGACTCCGACACAACCTGCTCAACATCAACCAGTACCGGCACTTTCTTCAAACCCAATGGCTCAAGTTCTTTGGAGTTCATGGGATTGACTTCGACAATCGTGTATGGAATTTTCGAAAAGTGCAGTAACGATTTGACTTTCCAGCAGAAAGGGCAGGATTCGAATTGATACAAAGTCAGCATGAAAAAACTCCGATAAATAATCAGGTGGAATAGTCACAGGGTGGGAGTCCCACGATGGTAAAAAAATCCCTTGGCGGACATTCCCACCAGATTTCCCTCCGTCGCCCCCCTGCTCTGTTGTAAACTGTGCGACAAATTTTTTATGTGATAAAGCGCCACCATGACGACCGATAGCACACAAGACGATCATACCCCACTCACCTACCGCGATGCAGGCGTCGACATCGATGCCGGCGAAGCGCTGGTCGAACGAATCAAACCCGCTGTAAAACGGACCACACGCCCCGAGGTGATTGGTGGTCTGGGCGGATTTGGCGGCTTGTTTGCGCTGGGGAATAAATACAAGGACCCCGTTCTGGTTTCCGGCACCGATGGGGTCGGCACCAAGCTTCGACTGGCAATCGATCTTGATCGCCACGATCACATCGGCATTGATCTGGTGGCCATGTGCGTGAACGACATTGTCGTCACGGGTGCAGAGCCTCTGTTCTTCCTCGATTACTACGCCACCAGCAAACTGGATGTTCCGATTGCCGCACGCGTCGTCAATGGGATTGCGGCGGGATGCGAACTATCCGGCTGTGCGCTGATCGGTGGTGAAACGGCAGAAATGCCGAGCATGTATCACGCCGGCGATTATGATCTGGCCGGATTTGCCGTAGGCGTGGTCGAACGCAGCGAAATGATCGACGGCAGCAAAGTCAAGGCGGGAGACGTATTGATCGGTCTGGCCTCTTCTGGCCCGCACTCAAATGGCTACTCGCTGATCCGAAAAATTATCGAGCGCGCCAAACCGGACATGAATGCCCAGATGGCTGATGGTCGCGCACTGGTGGAGCACCTGCTCGCTCCCACACGCATTTACACCAAGAGCGTCCTCGCACTCCGTCAAGCGGTTGAAATTCATGCGCTGAGCCACATCACCGGGGGCGGCCTCACGGACAACTTGCCGCGTGTGTACGGTGAGAACCTGACAGCCGCTATCAAACTCGACAGCTACACACGCCCCGAAATTTTCGACTGGTTGGCAGAACACGGTCGTGTCGAACCCGCTGAAATGCGCCGAACATTCAACAATGGTGTCGGCATGGTCGTCGTCGTTGCGGCCGAAGACGTCGAAAAAACACTGAGCGCCTTGAAGGCCCAAGGCGAAACCCCCTGGATTCTGGGAGAGATGTTGACGCGTGGCGATCAAGCACCCGTCGTCTATCGCTGAGCCTTTCCAAGACATGACCGATAACGCCAGTCCTAAGGCACGCCTATGCGTGTTGATCTCGGGCAGCGGATCCAATTTGCAGGCAATCATGGATGCCTGCCGCGGGCATATTCTGAATGCGACAGTGGTTCAAGTCATCAGTAATCGCGCCGATGCGCATGGCTTGATTCGAGCTCAGCAAGCCCAGATTCCAACCGAAGTGCTGAATCACAAGACTTTTGCCGACCGGCCCGGCTTCGATGCCGCACTGGCCGATCACATTGACCAATGCAATCCAGATTTCGTCGTTCTGGCCGGGTTTATGCGCATACTCACGCCGGGTTTTGTAGAACGTTTTTTAGGCAGGTTAATCAATATTCACCCATCCTTGCTGCCGAAATACCCCGGCCTGGATACGCATGCGCGTGCACTGGCGGCAGGTGATCAAGAACATGGCGCAACGGTGCATTTCGTCACCCCAACGGTTGATGCGGGGCCACCCATCGTTCAAGGTATTCTAGACGTTCTGCCGGATGACTCGGTGGACACCTTGAAAGCACGAATTCATCAACTGGAACATGTGATTTATCCCCACGCCCTCGATCAACTCATTAAAGGGAACGTCTGCTACCGCCAGCAAAAGGCGTACTGGACTGACGGACGAGAGAGCAACTCGCCCGATATTATTCGGCTTTGACCGGGCTGTGCATGTTCAACCACTCGGGAAAACGCCTGTGGAAAGATAGCGATCACCTCGGTCGCAGATAATCGAAACGATGACCGCATTTTCCTGTTCCGCGGCCACCTGCAAGGCCGCTGCCATCGCGCCGCCCGATGATATGCCAGCCAAAATACCTTCTTCTCGAGCCAATCGTCGGGTTGTTTCTTCTGCAGTGCCCTGGTCAATATCAATGACACGATCAACCAGACGGGGGTCGAAGATTTTCGGTAAATATGCAGCTGGCCAGCGACGTATGCCGGGAATCTGAGCACCGTCCGCAGGTTGCACACCCACGATCTGAATAGCCGGATTTTGTTGTTTCAAATAACGCGCCGTACCCATGATCGTCCCTGTCGTGCCCATTGCGGAAACGAAATGGGTAATCTTTCCTGCCGTATCCCGCCAGATTTCAGGACCTGTCGTGGCGAAATGAGCGGCTGGATTATCCGCATTACTGAACTGATCCAGAACGATTCCTTCTCCTCTTGCTGCCATTTCCTGAGCCAGATCTCGTGCCCGCTCCATGCCCTCGGCTTTCGGCACAAGTATGAGCTCGGCTCCATAAGCGGCCATGGATTGGCGTCGCTCAAGAGACATATTATCCGGCATGATCAATGTCATATTCAGGCCAAGGGCCGCTGCGACCATCGCCAGCGCAATACCCGTGTTGCCTGATGTGGCCTCGATCAGGCGGTCACCCGTTTTAAGCTCGCCGCGCGCCATTGCCTGCTTTACCATCCCCAAAGCGGCACGATCCTTTACGGAACCACCGGGATTATTTCCCTCAAGCTTGCCCAGCAGTCTGTTTCCACGGGCAGCGAGCTGCTCAGACAAATGTTCTATTCGCACCAAAGGCGTGTTGCCGATCAATTCTTCTAGGTTATACGTTTTCATTTGTCCGAATCTTCATCAAAATAAGTATAAGTACGTACACTATCTTCATCATCCAGATAGAAACGAGGCCATGCCACCTGATGGATTGTCGCATACTCGGTTATTCTGATTAACGCACGGAAAAAAATGAAGCCAAGCACAACGCCCCTGCCCCGGCGAAACTTCTACTCTCTTTCGCATATCTGGCCCATGTTACTGGGGTTGCTGCTGAGCCCTTGGCTGCTCTATGTTCCTCAGCATTCCACGAACCCGCACTTAGAATCCCTGACTGTTCTTGGCATGATCGGCCTCAGTCTGGGATGGACCGGGCTATGGATTGGCATAACCATTCTTGTCCAATTATTCTCCAATCGAAGTTTTTTCGTCCGAACGAATCATGCGAATGAAAATGGCTCTTCATCAGACTGTTCACCTGGAGACCGGCCAAAAATCCCCGCCCAGCAAATCGCGCAGGTCAACCAACACTGGGTTACACCGCTGGGTCATATACGCGCCGCAACGGATACCCTGGCCGAGACGAATGAAAATCCGAATATTAATGAACGTCTTACCCCAGAGTTAGCCGTCATTCGTGCCGCCAATGCTGAACTTCGCCTTGCGATCGAAAATGTTCTGGATTATTACGAAGCCACAACCAACCGCCTTAAAGCAACACCGCGAAAAGCCGATATTCGACTACAAATCGAGGACGCTGTAGCCGAGTGGGAAATTTCCGCCCAACATCGAGTCGGCTTGATCCAATACATCTGTTTTCAGGATGTACCCGGCCTTGTTGCAGTAGATATTCGTCTGTTGCGTCGACTGCTCGACAATTTGCTCGTCATCTTGATTCAGCAACCCGACATACAAGATTGCAGCGTCACGTTGCTGGAGTCCGACACCATCGAAGAACTTGGCCTGGAAACAAGTGCTGCAAACACGGCAGAAAATGAAACAAACTTCACATTCGATCTAGTCATTGATGGCAAATCTTCGGGGCCGCTTGATCACTTTGCCGAAGCGCTCAGTAGACCGCAGACTCTCAGTCTTTGTAAAAACACAGATCCGTTATTCATGGGCACGGAGCTATCCGTGTGGCTCATCGACCAATTCTGCAGACAACTGGATGCAACATTGATTGTCGGTGAAACAAGGGAAGGACGTCAGGGTTTTCGATTGAAGTTCACGGCACCCGTACTTGGCGCACACCAACCATGGCAACCCTGGTTACGCGGCAAATCCTGTGCGGTGATCACGCAGTCAGCCACTCATGCTCAGGCGTGGCGTGGCCATCTTTCCGCCTTCGGCGCGGATATCATACTGGACCCTAGCCGCAGCGAAATTGATTGCCTTTTTATTGACAGTGAAAATTGGCAGCGGCTGAGTACAGAAATGCCACTTTGGTTCCAACATGCGCGCCAGCACAGCAGGATCATTGCCTTGTGTACGCAATTGTCCCTTCGTGGACGTCCAATCGGCCAATTCGATTGGGCACAAATCAGCCTACCTATATTTATAAGACAACGCGTACTCCAAACCCTACTCCCAAGAATTCTGCAGAATGACAAGATCACGCCCACCCCAAAGAAAAAACAATCGATAACGGCCGAAACTCCGCCGAATCAGACGGAGCAAAGCCTCCCTTCATTTGCCGGCAGAACCGCGCTTGTCATTGACGACGACAAGATTTATCAAAGTCATCTGGTCAATCTGTTGACCAAGATTGGCGTAACGACGTTATCTGCATCTGATGGCAAAAGCGGCCTGTACCAAGCACAACACGCTGACCTTGATCTTGTCCTAACCGACATGCACCTTCCCGACATTCTGGGCACAGGAATCGTACGCATGTTGCGAAAACAGGATCGACACAGGCACACCCCAGTCATAGCCATTACCGCGAATGTGCAAACGGAGGTGCATCAGTCATTACTCCAGGCCGGAGCCGACATTGTTCTGACCAAGCCGGTGTCACTGGGTGAGTTGATCAACGCGATCAGCCAGTTTCTGCAACCTATTAACCCGGACCCACCGACTTCCTGCATGGTTCACCCGCGAGATCGGGTGCTCGACACCCTCCTTTGTGACGAACTGCCAATTTATCGCCAGAACCTGATTCAGACCGACCAGAATCCAGCAATGCTTCGCCATCTGGCGCACAAACTTCGTGGTGCCGCCGCCTGCTGTCAAGCCAAGTCACTCCAGACGCACGCAGGTATACTCGAAGATCATTTACTGAGCGATCCATCGGATGCCGAACGCATTGCTTTGCTTACCAAATTGCTAATCGATGCCATCGATGCAACAATCATCGAGCGGAGCTGCCTGACGATTACTCATTAATTTTGAAAGCCCACTGATAAAAAATATGCGCAGAAGCAAGTAATCTTTGGCGGTATCCTTCAGTGTAGATCTGAGCCAGTGTACTGTTTTGCTCTTGGAGGTACTTTCAGAGCCGTCCGAATGCGTCAGGACAAGGCGCCGTGCGCAGGCAATGGCCACACCCTTGGCAAGCACGGCAACGCCGTCATGGCGCATTCGGAGGACTCCCTTCGGGCGAGCCGCTGAATGTGCCTCCAAGAACGAAACAGTACACTAGTTGCCATCAGGAACTTGAAGCATATGGATTCAGCAGAAATATTAGCTTCGCTAAAGCATCCGGTTTTTGTTACGGATGCAAGCAAATCACTGCGCTACATCAACGAATGTGCGCGGCATATGCTTGGTCTTCCCCTATCCGGGCAACTGGTCATTGAAGATATCCTTCGGAAACTTTTGACCAAGGAAGGAGCGTCACTGAGCCGCGAAGCGCTTGCTATCATGGCCCCAATCCATGTCAGTCTGAAATCTGATGATCTCCTTCGAGTCGACGCCCTATTGAGTGCGCACACCCTGAGTGATCACTCGGTCTGCTATGAACTCAGCCTGATGCAAAACGGTTCGACCACGACGATCGACCCACTTACCGGGTTGATGGACCGGGGACATATGCTTAAGCTCATCGGCGCAAGACGTCGTGAAGGCGTAGGCGCACTCATTCTGATCGATATTGATCGCCTGAAAATCATCAATGACTTCCTGGGTTATGAAGCGGGAGATCATGTTATTCATGCTTTGGGGCACGCGCTGAGACAGCAGACACACGCATCTGTATGTCTCGCGCGCTGGAGTGGCCATGAATTCATGGCGTTGGTGCCAAAAAGTCTGATGGACCAAACCGCTCAATTAGCTGAGTCGTTCAACACTATTGCTCGCGAACTTCCATTGGCCAAATCACTCAATTTACCGGGCGGGAAACTAAGTCTTAGCGTCGGTTATACCCAGTTTGGCACATCAAAGGTCGACAATCAGGACCCGCTGACCGAAGTCAACGCCGCAGTCTACGAAGCCAAGCGCGCGGGTCGAAATCGAGCTGTAGATGCTCATCAACTGACAAAGCCATCCATTTACATTACGGGCGGCGCCTTGGAAACAGCATTGCTCGAAGAGCGAATTGTTGTCGCGGTTCAGCCCATATTCGACTTGAAAACAGGCCAGATCGTTGCGGACGAATCACTTGCCAGAATGATAACCAAAGAAGGAGACGTGATTGCGGCAGGCGAATTCATAACGGCTGCCGCCTCACTGCAACTGGCGCATAGAATTGATCAAAGCATCATCAAGCAAACGATCAACTATTGCGTTACCAGCCACTTTAGTGCGCCACGTGCCCATTTTGTCAACATTTCCGGAGATTTTCTCCACCACCCAGAGCTGATCGAAGAAACCATTGTAACGGCGATGAACGCCTGCGCCTGCACCCACCCGGATTAGGCAAGCGCGCGCCAGACCAAACCGTTGGTGATTGAGATCACGGAACGCGAATTGGTCGATGACACACTGGAAGCTCTTCGGGCCCTGCAACCGTTGATTGATTTCGGCTTGCGCTTGGCTTTAGATGATTTTGGTAGCGGCTACTCTTCTTATCGTTATCTGCTTGACCTTCCGTTCAGTTTCCTGAAAGTTGAAGGGGAGTTGGTTCGGCACATCACCACCAACGACAAGGCTCGACGCATCGTCCAGCATATCCAGCACATGGCCCAGGATCTTGGACTGATTACCGTGGCAGAATTCATCACCGATCAGGCCACCGCAGACATGTTGGCAGACATAGGGTTGGACTGGGGCCAAGGCTTCCACTTGGGCAAACCGGAACTGTTACAGAAAAATCACCTGCTAAAAAGTTATAAAGAGTGGCACACGATCTGATCGGCCATTAGATCAACTTAAAAAATGAATTTCTATCTAAAGCCTGCCTTTCTGAGGTCAGTTCATACTCAAACCTGATTGCGGGAACTAGATGTTTATAAACAAACAACTTCTCGAATAGATCACGATCTTTAGCTCAAAGCCGCACTTTGCACCTCATCTCCGATTCATTCTGAGGCCAGATGGGAGCACGAACCTCAATAGACAAATATCTTAAAATGATTGCATGTAGTTCGGTAGAGGAATATAAGGAGATAACGCTTCGAATGTCGTTTATGCAAAGAATAAAATTGAAAATTCCAATCACTAGAAAACGGCAATCAGGTTATTAAACAAAAAATGTTTCAGAAGCGTTCATGATAATTTAATAAATAAAACAGCGAGGACTAAATAAAGTATGTCTCAAGAAGCAACATCACCCAAAGAGCAGCGAAAATTCACACGTCTGGAATTGTCATTACCGGGCAGTCTTAAGCTCGAAAACAAAAAATATCGTGTGCGAATCCAAGATATTTCCCTCAAAGGTGCGCTGATTGAGCAAGAGCACGGTCAAAACGATGATTCGTCAAAACTTGACTTTCAAAAGAATTCTTCTGGACACCTAGTAATTTTAGCAGACCCAGAAGACATTCCACTGTTAGAATTAGACGTTCAAATATTGCGTAATCAATCTGGCATGATTGGGTTGACTTGGCCTACTATAGATCTGGACAACCTAACGCAGTTACGTGAAATACTGATTGCCAATCTTGCAAATGAAGAGCTTATTGATCGTGACCTTATTGAACTATTCCATACTGACTAAATACCTCAGGACTTCAGGTATATGCCCATCCATGCCGTCAAAAGGAATTTGCAGCCATGTTTGATTACACGCACGATCACGCACAATCTCAAGAGATCCTCCGTCTGGTTCTTATTGAATTAAATGCATTAAATCTGCCCCCAAACCCCATATTCTTCACCCTGTTCTACGAGCGTGCGCTCAAGCGAGATGCCAGTCTTAACAAAGACATAGATGATGCCATCAACAGCGATAAGGGACTTAGCGTTGATACTGCTCAGGAAATCTTCGACACGCATGTTTTGAACGGTGCGATCAAGGAAATGAGCAAAGCGCAAAGCGCACTGCTGCGCGTGATTCGAAACGTCATGATGCAAATGCTCAACACAGGCAATGAGTTTTCGAACTATGCGTCATCCCTCGGTGACTTTGTGCGCAAAATTGATAGGACGGATTCGGTACAGGATATTCGGATGCTCACTGCCGAGGTGATCGAAGATTCACGCCAACTTGAGCGCACGTCTAAAGAAACATCATCGCAATTGAACGATGCCGGAGAGCAGATTACCCGCCTGAAAGAAGAACTCGAAGCAGCCAGAAGGGATGCACGCACCGACCCGCTGACCGGTCTGGCAAATCGCCGCGGTCTCAATGAACTGCTGCTGCAACGCATCAATCTGTTCTTGCAGGAAAAGACTCCTTTTTGCGTGATTCTGGCAGACATCGACCACTTCAAACGCATCAATGACTCGTATGGTCATCTGGTTGGCGACAAGATATTGCGCTTCGTGGCACGCACCTTGATGGCCAACATCAAGGGTCAGGACAGCGTCATCCGCTTCGGTGGTGAGGAATTTGCGATCGTTCTGCCCTATACGCAATACGATGGGGGGATTATCGTTGCTCAACATCTGAGACAGAAAATTGCTTCATCGCGACTCCGACTGGCCGAAAGCGGGCGTGATCTCGGCGGACTCACCATCTCCCTCGGAGTGGCAGCCGTTCATACGGATGACACCCCCGATTCACTCTTGCGCCGCGCGGACGATGCCTTGCTCAAAGCCAAGGCAGAGGGTCGTGATCGCGTGGTGGGCTTGCCTTCTGAAAAACCCACGGGCGACGTAACTGAAATGCTTTGATACTCAGATACAGCACTCATTGAGCTGAATCCTGACCATGCTACTCGGTTGAATGAATTCAATTTGGGCGCATTATTCCCGATCCCCATACGAATATTCGTATGGGCAAGGAATAAGGCTCAAGGATGAATTGCTTTTTCAACAGGTACGCATTAAATGTTATCCATGGGATTCAATCCGTCCATCGACGTTACACAAGTAACCAATAAAGCCATAGAACTTGGTTCACATCGCGCACTGCAATCGAAGACCGATCTTCAGGGCATCATCACGCACGCAAGTCGCTCTTTAGCAGACATCTCCGGTTTTACCGTAGATGAGCTGATCGGCCAACCCCATAATATTTTGCGCCATCCGGCCATGCCCGACGCCGTTTACTACTTGATGTGGCAAAAAATCCGGATGGGTGAAGAGTTCTACGGCATCGTGAAAAATCGCTGCAAGAATGGCGACCATTACTGGGTAATGACACGCGTAGCGCCCGTCATCGAGAATGGCGCTCCCGTAGGTTACACATCGGCCAGATTCACCCCACGCACCGAGCTCGTCCCCATGTGGGAAGAACTCTTCGCGAAGATGCGGGACGCCGAAAACGGCAGTGGCTTCAATGACGAACGCCGTTTCAAGCCGGCACACGATATCTTGTGCAAACTGGTTCAACGAAAAGGCTATAACGATCTGAGCCAGCTTGTGTTATCTCAACGCGTCTAATTACTTCGAACAAAACATGCCCAAGATGGCGGTAGAGGGAATCGTTCGTCACGTAGAATCCATCCTCAAACCGCATCCGTGCTCAAAGATGGTCTGCACAAATGCAGTTTTTTCAGTTTAGGGTATAAATGCCCTTCCGCTTATTGAAGTAAGGGAAGCTCGAAAAACCCGTCATTCCCGCGTAGGCGGGAATCCAGCGCCTTGATTTTTCTGGGTTCCCGCTTTCGCGGGAACGACGAATCATGGGGTATTTCGAGGTGCCCGTAAGTCATTCAAAATCGGGGGTCGGGCCAGACGTGAACACGAACGTTCGCCCGCTTTGCATCCAGCTGCTGCAAGCCCACCGATTTGAGCGGAACTGCACGAAACCCTGGTTGAACTCGTGCAGAGATTTTCAATGAACCTTCCGCAGGCGCTTAACGATGAGCCTATAATCCAAGGGGTGCAGACACGCGGTTAAGTCCAAACATGTTCGCGCTCGACTAAAACACTCAACGCCTCGGAAATCATCAAACCCATGGCCAATCCTGCCGCGATGCAAGACAAGGAACAGATCCGCCAACTGGATCGATGGCTAAGAAGTCAGGCAAAAACGGTAAAACGGCCCCTGAATACAGCCGTTCTGCTCGGCAGTGTGAATGGTTTTTTACTGATTGCCCAATGCTGGATGCTGGCTCAGGTGCTAAATGCAACTGCGATCGGCCACCAACCGATTACTGCAGTCTGGGGATATCTGGCAGGCATGATCGGACTTTTTCTGCTGCGAGCCGGGGTAAATTACGGTAGCCAGCGGTTCACCTTCGAAGCCGGTGCCCGCCTGCGCACCGAACTCAGAGCCAGTATCTTCGATCACATCCATGCACTCGGCCCGGCATGGAGTCGTGATCAACGCTCGGGAGCACGCGCAACCGAGGTAGTGGATGGCGTCGAAGCACTGGATAAATATTTCAGTCTTTATCTGCCACAAATGCAGCTCGCCATTATTATTCCTGCGGCGATCCTGGTTTTTGTCTTCCCGTTCGATTGGATATCCGGACTGATTCTGTCCATCACGGCACCTTTGCTTCCCGTATTCATGATCATCATCGGCAGTCAGACCGAAAAACTAAATCAGGCGCAGTGGCAAAGTTTGTCTCGCATGGGGGCACACTTTTTCGACATGATCGAGGGACTGACGACACTCAAGCTGTTTAATGCCGCCCAGCGTGAAGCCCGTTTTATCGGTCAGATCGCAGAAGACTACCGCCTGCAAACCATGAAGGTGTTGCGCGTCGCCTTTCTCTCTTCGATGGTGCTTGAATTTCTGGCTGCCATCAGCATCGCCATGGTGGCTGTTTATGTCGGCTTTCGATTGATGTACGGCGACATCCATTATCTCAACGGCATTTTCGTGCTCTTGCTTGCGCCGGAGTTCTATCTCCCCTTGCGCAGCATGGGAACGCAATTTCACGCGCGAATGGATGCACTGGGCGCCGTGGAGCCGATTATTGAACTCTTGAATACGCAGCCATCCACCAAGCCGACTGGTGAAATTGAGCTGAAACCGGAACATGCGCCTCAGATTACCTTTTCCCATCTCGACTTTGCCTACCCAAATCGGGACGCAGTCATAAGTGGCCTTAACCTCGATTTACGAGCGGGCACGCACACGGCACTCATCGGCGCGAGTGGCGCGGGAAAATCGACAGTGGGTCAATTGCTGCTTGGTTTTTTAACACCCACTGATGGCAAAATCCTGATCAACGGCATGCCGCTCTCTAAGATTTCGCCACCTAGCTGGCACAAACAGGTAGCCTGGTTACCGCAGAATCCAACACTGTTTCACGGCACCATCGAAGATAACATTGCGCTGAATCGTCGTTCGAGCGGTCACGATGATGCGTTGCATCAGGCTGCGCAAAATGCACAGGCACTCGACTTCATCAACCGCCTGCCAAACGGGTTCCAGACGATTGTCGGGGATCGGGGCCAAGGGCTTTCGGGCGGTGAAATACAACGCATTGCCTTGGCACGCGCATTTTACAAGGATGTGCCCGTTGTGCTGCTGGACGAACCTTCTGCCAGCCTTGACCCGGAAAGTGAGCGCCTGATCACGGATGCCATCGCCAGACTATCCTCAGGTAGAACCATGCTGACCATCGCGCACCGATTGACCACGATCGAGCGAAGCGATCAGATCGTGGTACTCGACGGCGGGAAAATCATCGAGCAAGGGACGCACGATGTTTTAATCCAGACGAATGGTGCCTATGCAGAACGCTACCGGCAATATCGGAGCGCCGGGCTATGAGTCGCGAACAAAAGCAAATACCAAAGCATAGTGAATGGCGCTGGCTTTATGAAATCAGTCGCCCGTATCTTGGCTGGATGATGGCTGGTGTTCTGCTTGCCACCACGGTTATTCTCGCCAATGTGGCTTTACTCTCCGTGTCCGGCTGGTTCATTACCGCCATGGCAATCAGCGGACTAACTGGCGCAGTCATCAATTACTTCACGCCGGCAGCGGCCATCCGCGGTTTGGCAATTTTGCGTACCGTGGGCAGATATCTCGAACGATTGATCACCCATGAGGCCACATTCCGGCTCCTCGCCGGCTTGCGTCAATGGTTCTTCGAACGTTTGGAACCATTGGCACCGGCTCGCCTTCAGTATTATCAGGGCGGGGATTTGCTGAGCCGAATTCGTGCCGACATCGATAGCCTCGAAAATGCGTATTTGCGCATCGTTACCCCTACGCTTGCCGCCCTGCTCTCCACCGTGCTGATGGTTCTGTTCTTGTTGTGGTGGAGCCCTGCTATTGCACTGACAAACCTTATTGGCCTGATGATCGTCGGCTTGATTTTGCCTTGGTTGGCGCTGCATCTGGGCATGAACAGTGGTAAACAGATTGTCGAGGCGCGTGCGGCCTTGCGTCAACGGACCAGCGAAACCGTGCGCGGTCTGGCCGAAATCACACTCTACGGCGATCCGCAACAACGCATCGATACCATTCACAAGGAGAACAGCGCGCTGGTCGTGCCCCAGAGACAGCAAAACCGCATCGATGCCGGCAGTACGGCCCTGACAGGTCTATTCAGCCAACTGACCTGGCTCACCATGATTGTCATAGCCATAGGTCTTGTTCAGAACGGAATGCTTAACGGACCGGAACTGGTGATGCTGGCATTCTTCGGCATGGCCAGCTTTGAGGCAGTCGCCGCCTTGCCCATTGCCTTTCGCGCCCTCGGGGAAACACGCAGCGCCGCTGGCCGGATTTTGGATCTGGTCGATGCTGAACCTGAGGTGATCGAACCAATCGAACCTTCGGCCGCGCCACAGCGCTTCGACATACGATTCGACAAGGTGTGCCTCACCTACCCCGGAAACAAACAACCCGCGCTGCACGATGTCAGCTTCCACCTTAAACAGGGACAGAAACTCGCCATCCGAGGTGCCAGTGGCTCCGGCAAAACCAGTTTGACCCAGCTAATACTCAAGTTCTGGGCACCCGACTCCGGTCAGATCAGCATTGGCGAGACAAATCTTTGTGATCTGAGTGGCGACAGTGTTCGAGCGCTCTGTGCTGTTGTCAGTCAGCACGTTCATCTGTTCAACACGACCTTGGCTGCAAATTTATACCTCGCCAAACCTAATGCCACGCAGGAAGACCTGGTGAGTGCTTGCCGAGCAGCTTCGATCCTCGACGATATCCTCGCCTTGCCTGAAGGTTTCAACACAGTAGTTGGTGAAGCCGCCGCTCGACTATCAGGCGGTCAAATCAGACGCATCAGCATCGCCCGAGCTTTATTGAAGGATGCGCCCATCGTGATTCTTGACGAACCCACAGAAGGCCTTGATGCCAAAACAGAACAGGCAGTCACGAAAGCATTGGCTTGGCTACTGCAGGATCGGACAGCGTTAATTATTTCTCATCGCCCCCAACTACTTACGCTCGCCGATCAGACAATCGTGCTGGATGCAGGAAGCATCATTTAATCTCAACACTGACCGTCAATAGAACCTAATGGATGTTCTATACACAACAACAAGTTAATGAGAGTTTCAATAAAGGCCGAAATTATCATTAAAAACCATATGGTTAAATTTTTAGATGAATCGCCTAATAAATTCTACAAATACTTAAAAAGTAATCTATCATAAGTTAATAAAACAGGGTTCACATCGCGACCATCGACAGCAGTGACACCCTGAAAGAGCCTAAAAGAACCTAAAAAGAGCAAGGGTGGCGATTAGTCTCCACCGGACCATAAACCTTGTATTGAATGTGATCGCACTGACGATTTCACACAGTCGGGAGCATAAAAATGACAGATCCAACTTTGATGACTGATCTCGCACGGCTAGATTTTGGGTGGATCACCACCATGCATATCCTCTACCCCCCCTTAACCATTGGTCTGGCCTCGTTTCTTTTGTACAGCGAATGGCGCTGGATGAAAACCGATAACGACGAGTGGTATCGCCTCACCCGTTTCTTTGAAAAACTGTTCATCATCAACTTCGGGGCTGGCGTTGCCACGGGCGTTACGATGGAAATGTCCTTCGGGATACTGTTTGCGCCCTTTTCACAGGCTGCCGGACCATTCTTTGGCAACATCCTGGGCTATGAAACCATCACGGCCTTCATGTACGAGGCGGGCTTCATCGGTCTGATGATTTTCGGCTGGGGCAAAATCAGCAAGAAAATGCACCTCTTCGCCACGTTCAACGTTGCGTTTTCATCCATGTTGTCGGCCATGTGGATTCTGGTGGCCAACTCCTGGATGCAATCCCCTACCGGCGTTCATCTCGAAAAAGGTCTTTTTTTGGTGGACGATTGGACGGCGGCCATTTTTAATCCGAATTTCCTCACTGCGTTCCCGCACATGTTTATCGCAGCAATCGAAATCGGGTTGTTCTTTGTGGCCGGTATCTCAGCTTGGATGATCTACAAGAATCGCCATGCGCAGATGTTTATGCGCACCCTGACTGCATCACTGATGGCACTGGTTATCGTTGCCCCCCTTCAAGTCTACATCGGCGACGAATTGGGGCGCACGGTGGCAGAACACGATCCGGCCGCACTCGCCGCCATGGAAGGTCATTGGCACACCTACAATGCCGACGGCACCCCAAACACCAGCTGGAACTTGGTCGCATGGCCTGATGAGGAAAAGGGCACCAATACGTTTCAGATTGGCATCCCCCACGTGTTGAGCCTGCTGGAAGATCACAAATGGGTCAGCACAGTGAAGGGTCTGGATCAATTCAAGCCGGAAGACCGTCCACCGGTTCTGGCGCCCTTCTATGCCTTCCGCATTATGGTGGCCGCTGGTGGAATTCTGATGTTGGTGGCGTTTTGGGCGCTGTATCTGCGCTACAAAGGCAAATTCAATGCCCTTGAGTTACAGCGTCGTCCGTGGTTTCTGCGGGCGGTCATTTTCAGTGCCATCCTGCCGTATGTCGCTATTTGGACGGGTTGGTGGACCCGTGAAATCGCACGTCAGCCTTGGATCGTACATGGCATGATGCGCACCTCCGAAGGGGTCAGCCAGATGAGTATTTCAGCCGAGATCGCCTGGTTCATCGGCTTTGTATTCTTTGATCTGGTCGTTTGGATCGGCGCCTGGTACTTCTTCTCGAAAGTGGTCCGCCGTGGTCCGGACATGCATGAAGAAATCATTCATGGTGTACAAGGCGAAGGGCTTCACTTGGGGCAACTGCCGGAGCGCGACGCGCCGGAAGGCCGCCCACTGTTTGAACGACCCGCCATCTGATCAGAACATAAGGAGATTTTTATGCAACACATCATGGACATCACTCACGGCTACCAATGGCTCACGTTCATCTGGTGGGTCCTGATCGGACTATTCGTCGTGCTGTACATCATCTTGGACGGCGCTGACCTTGGATCGGGAATTTACTCGCTCTTCAATTCCGACAGCGAGGAGCGCGGCGCCATCATGGCTTCCATGGCCGGCACATGGGATGCGAATGAAACCTGGCTGGTGGTGGCCGGCGGGGCTATTTTCGGCACGTTTCCATTGGCTTACGGGTCGCTGTTTCATTATTTGATGATCCCCTTGATGGTCGTTCTGTGGGGCATCATCATTCGGGCTGTCTCATTGGAGTTCCATCATTATTCCAAACGCAGCCGGGCATTATGGGATTGGGGGTTCGGCATCGGGAGCTTGGTGACCACCTTTGGTGCAGGTGTTTGCCTAGGCGCTTTTCTGCAGGGATTCCAGATGACCACTGGGCAGGTACCTACCTTCGGCGGCGGTGCATTGGATTTCCTCACGCCATTTAGCATATTGACCGGTTTTACGGCTGTCATCGCCGCCTCACTGGCGGGCGGAGCCTACCTGCGGGCCCGGTTCGACCGTTCCACCGAAATCTATGCCAAAGCGCTCAAATGGACGGATTTGATGTTCTATCTCGCCTTGGTAGCCATCATGATTACCGTCGTGTGGACGTTCATCCAATTCTCCTGGGCACGCGACAAGTGGATCGGTCCGTATTGGTGGGCATATGTTATTGCTGGCGCGATTGTGCTTTTCGCGACTTGGTCCATGCGCAAGGCTTCGCGCGAACAGCGGGATATCACGGCAATGATCTGGCTCGCCAGCATCGTGTTCATCAATTTTGCCACCATGATGGCGACACTATACCCCTGGTTTGTGCCCGGCACGATGACGATTTACGATGCAGCCAACCCGTCCAACTCATTGAGCGCCTTCAGTTATGCCATGCTCGGGTTTGTACCGGTCATGCTGTCGTATAACTTTTATCAAGCCTGGGTTTTCCGCGCCCGACTGCACAAACTTGCTGGTTATGCACACTAGCTGCCCGTCGGTCTTGATGAAAATCGGCTGTAAATCCCCATAGTCGACTTTTATTTCACCACTTTTTTGGGAAACAGGGACAACTATTCACCTTGAAAAGTGGCAAAAAATGTCTTCGCTCAGCTAGTTTTTCACTAGAATTCCTAAAACCTGACAGGCTGATTGGAAATAAATGTTAGATCACCGCCGCATCACAACTTCCTTAACCGCACGTGCCATTTGGCGTTTGCGTGGAATGATGCTCTTTCTGATCGGACCTGCAGCAGGTCTCCTCCTTGTCAATGTCATCTTCGGTCTCCCGGCAGTATTGTGGTGGTCTGCTGGCGCGATGGGCCTTCTCATGCTTACCATCTTCGTGCTCATGGTCATCAAGGAGCGAAAGCTCATTCGCTCTATAGGAAGCGTGTAAATATGCATCGCCATATTCGCTAAGAAAGAGCACGAAAATTAAGAACCATTCCCATGCATAATACGGAGCAAATCTGCGGATTATTAAGGAGACAGCCGCATGCGCTTACCTCGGAACGTTGCACAGCACTTGCGAAATAGCGCCCAAGTCACGGTTCATCTGGCCCTCTTATGGCCGACTGTATTGTGGTTAGCATGGCTCGCATTATCTCAGGTCAATTTTTTCTACCCTGAGAATTACCGACTGCTGGATATCCCGTCCACCATTGAAAAATATGTGCCGCAAAATCGTCATGGCAAACAAAATTTCATCGAGACAAATTCTAAGGAACACGCGCGCCTGTTTTCTGCCATCACGCATGCAATCAACCATGAAGGGCGTGGATTAGCCCAATTGCACTACTTCGCTCCAAATGGGCGAGATCTGGGCGTGTTTCTGACTAAAGACGAAGTAACACATCTGACTGATGTCGCTCGGGTTGTCGACAAGGGAAACGACATTGGACGAATCGCCCTTTTAGCCTGGCTCATTCTGATCGCGGTGAGCGTCTGGAAACGACGCCGTTTACCCAGCTTCAGATCATTCGCCGCAGGCACATTGATCACCCTGTTCATCGCCACGGTGACGGTGCTTATGATTGGGCCAATGCGAGTATTTAACGACTTCCACCGAAGCGTATTCCCCGCCAACCACCCTTGGTTCTTTTATTATCAGGACTCACTGATGACTACCTTTATGCAGGCGCCCAACCTGTTCGGGTTGATCGTTCTTTGGTGGCTGGCTGCCGCTGGCATCCTGTTGGCATTGCTCTGGAGTATAGCGAAAGGTCTGATTGCACTTCGCAATTCGCAACAAGGCTGAGAGCAGTGATCGAGTCAAGACGCTATGCCAGAAAGCGCTGAAACCGACAACGTTCACCTTGGTACCGGACGCCATAAAAACACCGTAACGAAATCAATGCCCGGCCAACACCTCGGAAACAAGCGTCTTGGCCTCATTCAGAATCTGGGCGAGATGCTCGTTTGAAATAAAACTTTCAGCATAAATCTTGTAGATATCTTCCGTCCCGGATGGACGCGCGGCAAACCAGCCATTGGCAGTCTCAACTTTCAGCCCACCCAAAGGGGCCTGATTGCCGGGCGCATGCGTCATCACGCGGGTAATATCCTCACCGGCAAGTTTGGTGGCATGAACAGATTCGGCCGTCAGCCCCTTGAATTGCGCTTTCTCTTCAGCCGTGATGGGCGCATCCACGCGGGTGTAGTAAGGCTGGCCATACTTATCGACCAACACATTGAAATATTCCCAGGGATCCTTACCGGTCACCGCCAAGATTTCAGCGGCAAGAAGCCCCAAAATCAGGCCATCCTTATCGGTCGTCCACACCGCTCCATCACGACAGAGGAACGTGGCGCCAGCCGATTCTTCACCGCCGAACCCCAAATCCCCGGCAGTCAATCCCGGTTGAAACCATTTGATGCCCACGGGGGTTTCAAATACGGGTCGACCTAAACCCGCCGCCACGCGATCAATCATCGAACTGGAAACGACCGTTTTACCAATGGCAAGATACCGAGCCCACTCTGGCCGATGACGGAACAGATAATCGATTGCCACCGCAAGGTAGTGATTCGGATTCAGAAGACCGCCATCCGGAGTCACAATTCCATGACGATCGGCATCGGTATCGTTTCCAAATGCAATGTCGAAACGATCCTTGATCGCCAGCAATCCGGACATGGCATACGGAGATGAGCAATCCATACGGATTTTCCCATCATGATCAAGCGGCATGAAACGAAAATCCGGCTCGATACGCTCATTCACCACAGTCAAATCGAGCTGGTAATGCTCAGCAATCGGTTTCCAATAAGGCAAACCGGCGCCACCCATCGGATCGACGCCAATTGAAATCCCGGCCTTGCGAATCGCCTCGAAATCAATCACCTGCGCGAGTTCTGATACATAAGGCGTGACGAAGTCGTCAGCAATCACAAAGGACTGTTTAAGTGCCTCAGCGAAGTCCATCCGAGGGATGTCTTCCCATTGATCGAGCAATTCATTCGCGCGGTTCTGAATCCAGCCCGTGGCATCCGTATCGGCGGGCCCACCGTGTGTAGGGTTGTACTTGAAACCCCCATCGCTCGGCGGATTGTGTGATGGCGTGATCACGATTCCATCGCACAAAGCGGACGAGGATGCCGCATTGTTGTCAATAATCAACCGGGAGATGACCGGCGTTGGCGTCGGTTTGAAACCGGCTTGGTAACGCAAAGGGACGCCGGCGGCCGCCAGAACTTCAATCGTAGTCACAAACGCCGGCCAAGAGAGCGCGTGTGTGTCCACCCCGATCAGAATGGCGCCCGCTATACCCTGCTCTTGACGATATTCAATCAATGCTGCCGTGATGGCCGCGATATGCGCTTCATTGAAACTCGTGTTCAGACTCGTGCCACGATGACCGGACGTACCAAAGCTCACCTGTTGCCGAACCACCCGCGAATCCGGTTTCTGCGTGTAGTAGGCACTGATCAGTTCGGGAATTTGAACCAGCATATCCGGCGTGGGCGGCGTACCAGCAAGTGGTGATGAAGACATAAAACAATCCTTGAAGTTTGACAACGGAGCATCTGCCACAGAATGCCAAATCTGTGACGAACAACAAAGTTAAAAATTGCGGCACGCGGCTTCACTGATTTATCAAGAGGCGGGCAAGTTGACGACAGATGTCTAGGCATCGATCGATGCGGGTTCGTGAGAGATAAACCCAAGTATTCTCACATTACTATGATTATTTTTATTTATACAGCAAAAACTTGTGATATGTTAGTTTCTTCTAATGTACGCGACGGCCTGACAAACACAACCCAAACAACTAGTTATTAGAGGTATCTATTATGTTGGTTAAAAATTTTGGGGCTAAATTCAACCCCTTGTATTTTCTTGCATCCCTTGGCGCAGGCGGCTTGTCCGTATCATTTTTCATCTATTTGATGTTTTTGCTCCCACATCCCAATACACCCATGGTGACATTCAACGACGTGTGGCCCATCCTCACGGGGCCAAACATCATCAACGCAGTGCTCACCGGCTTAACTATTTCATTGATTCTTTTTTTTGCTTATTGGCATTTCCGTTTACTTTTATGGAATATCAGCGAATTTGGCCTATTTAAACAAACCGAGGCCTATCAAAAGCTGATCGTAAGCAACTCAGAAATTGCGCTGATGGCCATCCCACTTACTTTGGCTATGACAGTGAATGTGTCTTTTGTACTCGGTGCCATATTGATTCCGAACCTTTGGTCGGTGGTCGAATGGTTGTTCCCGCTTGCAATCACCGCATTTTTTGTGATTGGCGTCTTTGCCATGAAAATTTTAGTGCGCTACTTCGCACGGGCATTCATTGGTGGTCAAGTTGATTTTGCGACCAACAACAGTTTGGCCCCCATGATTTCAATGTTTGCACTTTCCATGATTGCCGTTGGTTTCGCCGCACCGGCTTCCATGTCCGAAAACACAACGGTGATCGCCATATCGATTGCACTCTCATTGTTCTTCCTGACCGTTGCGGTTCTTTTAGCGATCGTCAAACTGGTGAACGGTTTTCAATCCATGATGGTCAACGGAATCAATGAATCCGCCAGCCCAAGCTTGTGGATCATGATTCCCATTTTGACTCTATTGGGGATTACCTGGATTCGCTTGAGCCACGGACTACACCATGGATTTGATAGCTCCATGAACTACAGCGGTTTGTTTGTCAGCAGTATGATTGTGCTTTCCGCTCAAATCCTGTTTGGCTTACTTGGATACGCAGTCATGCGCCATCTCGGTTATTTCCAGCACTATATTCATGGCGAGAAAGGCAATGCGGGCTCATTCGCTCTGGTTTGCCCCGGCGTTGCGTTCTTCGTGTTCGGCATGTTTTTCATCAACGTCGGGCTAACCCATAACGAGATCATCAGCCACCGCTCGTGGGTCTACTTTCTGTTGATGACTCCTTTCGTTTACATCCAACTCAAAACGGTCCAGGTGTTTTGGGAGCTCAAGAACAAACTACTGATCCGCAACTCGACTCATTTCGACCAACCTGCCACCACCCGTAATTAAACAAACGCAACGAGAAAAGCCCCGGTTTTCGGGGCTTTTTTATTAGTTATAGGTTTCAATCGCACAGTTTAAGGCTGGATCCAGCTATTGGGATTGCTCCGCCTTGGCCACATAACGCTTCTGTAAATCGAGCACGCGCGTCACATAGTTTTGTGTTTCGTTGTATGGCGGCACGCCAGAATACTTTTGCACCGCGCCTTCGCCTGCATTGTAGGCCGCTACCGCCAGTTGCCGATCACCGTGGAACAAATCAAGCAAGAAGGCAAGATAAGCAACACCGCCGGCAATGTTTTCCTCGGGGTTGAACCGGTCGGCAACACCGAATCGTTCTGCCGTTTGCGGCATCAACTGCATCAATCCACCCGCGCCCGCAGAAGACACTGCGTTGGGGTTGAACGCACTTTCAGCATGCATAACGGCACGCACCAGCGTTGGATCAACGCCGAACTGCTTGGCGTAATGTCTGATTTCATCGTCGTAGGTGTGAACATTCAAGCGTGGCAGGATCTTGAAACCATCGTGCCAAGCCTTGGGCGCTGTCCATGCACTTTTCTGAAACAGCGTATAGCCAGAATGTTTTTTTGGGGTCACGTTTGTCAGATGCGCCACACCATTGGCATCCCGAAGCACATACACATCCGCTGTCGCCGTAGAACATGCCACAGTCATCAGAAGGCCGAAGGAAAAAATTACTCCCACCACCCGCCGGTTGAAACTATATTTGATTTGGCAATCCATCATGCCCTAACCTCTTCAATCATCGCATCACAGGCCACGAGACGCCCGCGACAACTTTCACGCATTGTATGGCACAACACCGCTCATGAATACTAAGACGCAAACTCCCCCCTTTCAACGTTCCGGCACTTTCGAGCGCTTGATGGACGCCTATGAGCAAAATTACATTCTTATGCGGCGGTTGTTCGGCGATTTAAAGCATCTTAAAAGTGGCGATGAGTGCCCGTGGAATGCGAATATCACCTCGAAAATCATCGCCAAGAGCAAATTTACCCTTGATGTCCAATTTACGGACCAGCTCGTCGTGGGTAACAAAAATCGCCCATTGAAGCTAAAAGTACGGGTGTATCACGATGCCCGAACTGCCGAATTACTCGACCCGGTTCATAGAAATCAGTGCCTGCAGGAACTCACCAGCAAATGCACAGAACAGCAGTTCAAACGCAACCGGCTGCTCAAAAACTGGTTGATCAAACAAGTAAACATCCTATCTGGTGGATATAATCTCTCTATGCCCGAGTAAATTACTCAGCTATGATTGTTTAAATCAATTATAGAAAGCAGAGGTATACACACCATGCGACTCACAACCAAATGCCGCCATGCAGTGACCGCCCTCATCCACCTCGCAAATCGATCAAACGAGCAGACCACCGTTTCGCTCGCGGAAATATCAACGATACAAGGCGTATCGATTTCCTATCTGGAACAGCTCTTTTCGAAGATGCGCCAGGCTGATTTGGTCATCGGCACGCGCGGGCCAGGCGGTGGCTATCGCTTGAACAGACCGCCAGAACAGATCACCGTCGCCCATATCGCCGATGCCATAGATGATCGCTGCCGCGAAGAACGTCTCGAAGGTTTCAACAAATCCTGCCCAGACAAACGCAATTTCGCCCAAGACAAATGGAATGAGTTCTCTCGAGAGCTTTATTTATTCCTAGACACAATCACCCTATCCCGCTTCGTGGAAAACCAGACACCAATTCAAAACCGTCCTGAAATCAGTCTGGCCCAAGCAATCAGGTAATACGGCAGCATAAATGCCCAAAACCCGCAGTGATCAAAGTACCTAAACTAAGAAAAACCCAGAGGGTGATTGACAACATGTCTTCATCCATGAATAATTCCGCCCCTGTTTGCGGGAATAGCTCAGCTGGTAGAGCGCAACCTTGCCAAGGTTGAGGTCGCGAGTTCGAACCTCGTTTCCCGCTCCAAATTGGCTGGATGTCAGAGTGGTTATGTCGCGGATTGCAAATCCGCTTACCTCGGTTCGATTCCGGGTCCAGCCTCCACACAAAAACCGATCAAAACGGAAACCAGCGACAGACAATGTCATCGTACGATGATTGATCGACGCTAGTACGCTCCTTATTTGTGCCCATAGCCATGTCGATACCAACCGGGCAAAACGGCATCCAAGCGCCCATCAAGGGGCTAAATTTGCTCCCTATGTAGAAAAAAACCAGCCCCATTTCTGGGGCTTTTTTGGTTTTTGCCAACTATGCAGACACCAGATGATGTTTATTTCCCCGGACAAGTCGGCTTACTGTCTCGATTCACAGTGACATTGCGGCACATAAATATATCCGAGATCAACACTACCAAATAATTGCCCCGGTTCTGACCGGGCGAATAAACCCGCGATGTAGAGGCAGATGATGGCATCGAGCACATCTTCGTTTTGCTTAAGTGATCGGCCGCGTAAGGATTGGATATATTCTGCGGAAAAATGATGCGACCATTCTCCGGCCACAATGAGCGCCAGTTTGGGCGATTGAGCCAGAGATTTTAGCCGTTGCGCCAATTCGATCTGGCCTTGCTGCCGCGCTGGCACGGGCCCTTTTTTGTAGAGATGCCGTTCTGCCAGCTGGAAGATCTCAATGAGCGCAGGATGCGGGTAGCATTCAATCTGCCACTTTGTTGCCTGCTGACAGGCATGCTCGTGTCTCCGGTGGGCGAGCCAATCGGATAATGCCACGCTGTCCGCTTCAGGATAACGATCACGGTTCGTTGGATGGCAACCGGCTTTGCGCCCGCCATAGCAGCGTGCCAATTCCCGCTCACAGGCTCTGGCCCCATATTGATTGGTGATGATAGTCGGGGCATCGATCGCAACCCCCCGAAGATCGGGTGCCGATTCGAGTGCATTTTGGATGCAGGAAAGCCCCAACAAGTCCGGTTGGATGGCGATCAGGGTGAGCTGATCATTTTGCAGTTCACCAAACGCAATCGCGGTTGGGTGGCTTGCCGTGATCCAGGCCATGTCGATGCCAGCAAGTGTCATATTACGTCGGGGCCTCGTTAGAGATTGGATGGCTTGTCGGCCGAAAAGGCATCCCTTAAAGCATGCCGGCAGCGGGCATAGCTTGTCGATGACTCGAAGTCAGTAATTGGTTTTTTCTTTTCTATACTCGTGGTCCGTTTTCCGTTTGGGTTCAGCATGAGTAACCAGCCAAAAAATATTGCCGTTGTGGGTGCTTCGAGTGCCATCGCTGAGGCATTCATTCGTTGCGTTCAGATACGTTACCCCAATGCGGTTGTGCACGCGTTTTCGCGACAAGGCGATCGACCCATCGACTATAGTCAGGAAGAAAGCATCGCGCTGGCCGCGGAACACGCCAGCCGGACGGGCCCGCTGGATGGGGTGTTCGTGGCCAACGGCATATTGCACGATGGACGGGTTGCCCCGGAAAAATCATTAGGGCAATTGTCACGCGATCATTTTCAGCATGTGTTCGAGATCAACACCGTCGTTCCTGCGCTTGTCGCCAAGCATTTCTTGCCCGTACTCAATCGCCAGCGCCCCGCTTATTTTGCGGTGCTCTCGGCGCGTGTCGGCAGTATTTCCGACAACCAATTGGGTGGCTGGTATGCGTACCGCGCATCCAAGGCGGCTTTGAACATGCTGATCAAAACGGCGGCGATCGAGGTGGCACGGCGCAACAAACAGGCAATCGTCGTTGCGCTCGATCCGGGAACCGTCGACAGCCCGCTTTCCCGACCGTTTCAACGCAATGTGCCCAGCCATAAACTGTTCACTCCCGATCTGGCCGCTGACCAACTGCTGAATGTTCTCGAGCACCTGACACCGGCGCAGACAGGTCGGTTCATTGGTTGGGATGGTGAGGAGATATTGCCGTGAACGAATCGTCCGCAGCGATCAGTGAGCTGATCGAAATGGCCTGGCAGGACCGAATCACCTTCGATGACATTCAGCGTCTGACCGGGTATTCAGAGTCCGAGGTCATTCGGTTGATGCGCGCCCAGTTGAAGCCTTCAAGTTACCGACTATGGCGCAAACGGGTAACCGGCCGGGTAACCAAACACAAAAAGAAATGCGGTGTGGCGCACGAATGAACGTTGTCTGGTTCAAACGGGACCTTCGTCTTTCCGATCACACGGCGTTGGCGCGTGCGGCAAAGCAAGGGCCGGTCCTGCTGCTGTACATTCTGGAGCCCGAATTGTGGCAGCAACCCGACATGAGCGAACGTCAGTTTCGTTTTTTGACGGCCTGTCTGGACGAATTGAAAACCGTGGCCCAAGACAGATCGATTCATTTCGTGATTAAAGTGGGTGAGGCCGTCGAAGTGCTTACCTCGCTTCATCAAAAGTACGCCATTACGGCGTTGTGGTCGCATCAGGAAACAGGTAACGGCTGGACCTTCGCTCGAGATCAACGCGTTTCCCGGTGGTGCCAATACCATCACATTCCGTGGCATGAGCCTGCACAACACGGGGTCGTCCGCCGTCTGGCCAATCGATCGGGTTGGGCCGCCCGATGGTATCGACAGATGAAACAGCCAATCGCCGAACTGCCGCCGGTCATTCACTCGATAGACGAACCATCAGACTCCTGGCCCTCCCCAGCCGATCTGGGTTGGGTAAATGCTGAAACAGCCCAAATTCAATCGGGGGGGCGCAGCCGGGCGCTTGGTTTGCTGCATGATTTTTTGCATGAGCGTGGTGAAACCTACGCGCGCGCCATGTCTTCACCCGTGACCGCCTTTGAGCGTTGTTCCCGGTTATCTCCTCACTTGGCCTTTGGCACCGTTTCTATCCGTGAGGTTTTTCAAGCCGTTGAGGCGCGCAAACTGGCGTTGATGATGCAACCACCCACCGAGCGGGGAATGTGGCCGAGTGCCCTGCGTTCATTCTCCGGGCGACTGCGCTGGCATTGCCATTTTATTCAGAAGCTCGAAGATGAGCCACGCATCGAATTCTGCAATCTGCATCCGGCCTACGAGGGCCTGCGAGAAAGCGAATTCAATCCTGCTTTTTTTGAGGCGTGGCAAGCGGGCAGAACGGGGTATCCGATGGTTGATGCCTGCATGCGGGCCCTCAAGGCCACCGGCTGGCTGAATTTTCGCATGCGTGCCATGGTCATGAGTTTTGCCAGTTATCATCTTTGGCTGCATTGGCGACAACCCGCGTTGTATCTGGCGCGAATGTTTACCGACTACGAACCGGGCATTCATTACAGCCAAGCTCAGATGCAATCGGGCACAACGGGCATCAACACTCTGCGCATTTACAACCCGATCAAGCAAGGCATCGACCATGACCCCGAAGGGGTGTTTATTCGTCGCTGGGTGCCGGAACTAATGGACCTTGATCGGACTTGGATTCACACGCCCTGGCTTGCCCCCTCGCCACCGACTAACTACCCCAGGCCGATCGTCGATGAGGTTCAGGCCAGAAAGGCGGCCGCCGAAAAAATCTATCAATTGCGCAAAACCGACCCAATGCATAGAGAATGGGCGCAGAAAATCGCCGAGAAACACGCCAGCCGAAAACCCGGCAGACAACAATCTCCCAAAACCAAGCAGCCACCGAAAGCTGAAAAACCCCGAACTCAGCTTTCGCTTTTTGAGGATTGATCACTCGCTGTTCCGCAAAACAATTAATTCTCGCTGCCGCTGTATGACCCAAAATACAGACTTCACGATTCGGATTTTTTCGGAAGCTCATGCTTGATGATTTGAAATAAAAAATTGTTTTTTACTTGGGTATGTGTCTTTTATTCCTCTGGACGAATAAAATCAGCCGCCTCGAAAGTGGGTGAAAGAAACTTTGTTCAACCTTAGGGAATCTCGAAAAACCCGTTATTCCCGCGTGGGCGGGAATCCAGCGCCTTGATTTTTCTGGGTTCCCGCCTACGTGGGAACGACGAATCACGGGTATTTCGAGGTGCCCCTTGGAGATTTTTGCTCCCTTCCTTGACGTTCTTCTGGGTTTTCATAGAAAAATCGACAGGATTGAACCGGCCAACACCATCAGAGGATGATTGATGTCAGGATTATTGGATAAACAACGTACGATCGCCGGAGCGCAATTCAACCGCTGGCTGGTTCCACCAGCCGCCCTTGCCATTCATTTATGCATCGGCATGGCCTATGGATTCTCCGTTTTCTGGCTTCCGATGACGAAACTCGTGGGACAGAGCTCAACCGAATGCAGCAGTCATTCTTGGATGACAAACCTGTTTTCCAGTCAATGCGATTGGACCGTGCCGCAAGTCAGTATCACCTTTACCTTGTTTATCTTCATGCTGGGAGTTGCGGCCGCTTTCTGGGGCGGATGGATGGAACGCGTGGGCCCACGCAAATCGGGCTTTATTGCGGCTATTTGTTGGGGTGGCGGCATGGCTCTTGGCGGAGTCGGTGTCATGACACACCAACTCTGGCTGGTGTGGCTCGGTTGCGGCGTTCTCGGCGGAATTGGCCAGGGTCTGGGCTACATCACCCCAGTATCGACGCTCATTAAATGGTTCCCTGACCGTAGAGGCATGGCAACCGGTCTCGCCATCATGGGCTACGGTGGGGGCGCCATGATTGGGGCCCCTGTCGCGGTTGCCTTGATGAGTCATTTCGGTGGCGGCGTATCGGCTCAAGGCGTCGCGCTTACGCTCATCACCATGGGTGCGATTTACTTTGTGATCATGACCATCGGCGCTTTCGGTTTCCGAGTTGCTCCCGCCGGGTGGATGCCGACAGGTTTCAAGCCCACACCGACACAATCCAAAGCGATGATCACCGATGGCCATGTGCATCTTTCCAAGGCTTGGCGGACACCCCAGTTCTGGCTGATATGGGGCGTACTGTGCCTCAATGTGAGCGCCGGTATTGGCGTCATCGGGATGGCTTCGCCCATGCTGCAGGACATTTTCGGCCCCTTGCTGGTTGGTGTCACAAGTGACGCCACACTGACTGCGGCTCAAAAGGCCGGGATTGTGGCCGCCGCCGCCGGACTGGTGGGTCTGATCAGCCTGTTCAATAGCGTGGGCCGGTTGTTCTGGGCTTCGGTATCGGACTGGATTGGACGCAAGAACACTTATTTCACGTTTTTCATACTCGGTACGGCTCTGTATCTGTTGATGCCCACACTGGGACACATGGGCGCAGCGGGCCTTTTCGTGCTCGTGGTCTGTGTCATCCTGAGCATGTATGGCGGTGGATTTGCCACCGTGCCCGCTTATCTGGCGGACATTTTCGGCACTCAGATGGTCGGAGCCATTCATGGCCGCCTGCTGACGGCGTGGTCTGTCGCTGGCATTATTGGCCCGGTTTTGATATCCAATTTACGACAGGCCCAGCTTGATGCAGGCGTACCCAAGAATTTGGTGTACGACAACACGCTGTATATTTTGGCCGGTTTATTGATTTTGGGCTTTTTCCTGAACTTGATGATCAAGCCGGTTGATGCGAAACACTTCATGACACCCGATGAACTGGCTGCGGAACAAGCACTAACCGAAAAAGCCAGCCACAAAGCAGCCGATGCCGGTTCCGCTGCACGCGGCAGTTTTGGTATGACCGGTATATTGGCCTGGCTGGCCGTTGGCATTCCCTTCCTGATCGGTGTTTGGATCGCCATCGGCAAAGCTTCGGCACTCTTCATGCACTGATCGGCTGACAAGCCAAAGCAAAAGCCCGGCAAGTTGCACTATTCCGGGCTTTATTATTTTTTAAAGCAATAAACGCTCAGAGGCATCACTCCGTTGATTTGGCCTGAACGCCCTCTTCCAAACCGGCGGCGAACGTGAGATGGGCTACGTTGTCGCGTGCAAAAAACCCCTGAAAGCCGTCAAAACGTTGAACGTATTCAATGATTAATGAGGAAAAATCCGAAGCGGAGGAAAAAATCTGTTTGAGCCCCTCTTCTCGCGACCCAACCGTATCGAGCAGGAATCGTTTACCTTGGGAGGCAATGGCACCAACGACAAAGTCGATATTTTCCATGCCATTGGTCTGCCCATCGGTCACCGTCAACGCCATGTGATGCAGGCGTGGGCCGTAATTGCGCACAAAGGATTCCGTCGGGCTGGGAAGCTTATCGAGGTGATTCACGCAGTACGGCAGATTGTTTGCGGTAAACACCTTCGCCGGGGACATGGATTCAGGATCGCCACGAACATTTTTAGTAACGTTGGTCGATGAATTCTGATCCTTAATGTCGTAACTGCCCCAATAGTAATAGCTGGACAACGCAAGGTATTCGAGCAGCGCCGCCTCACGGTTTTGGCTGTACACGCGAGTGGCCAGATGATCAATCGGCATGAGCATGTCCTTCACACCGATGTGCTCCTGCATGATCTTGCCGCGCTCATAAGCCGCTTGCGCGTCTGCCATGATGGTGGAGACGCCATGTTTATACACGCGAATGCCCTCGGACGACCGTTCCATATAACCGACCACATTCTGGGTATACGGCGAGGGTTTGGAAACGCTGAAATTAAGCGGTAAATCCAACTCGGTCAGTTGCCCCATGGTCAGAAAACGGAACTCGCGCTCCTGCTGCATAGCCACCACGTCCAAGCGGTCAGTCACACGGAGGATTTCGCCAAGATAGCGGCTGTGCGGGCGCCGCGCACCGATTGGGTACTGATCGTTCAGGCTACGGAACAGATCGGTGTAATCCGGAACCTTGATTTCACGCAAGAGAATATCGGGTGAATTCATGTCAATTCGCAGGACATGGGTCATGTGCTTCGGCCCATCCAGCGTTACCAGATAATGGTAGGGCGTCATCAGTGCCAATTCGGCAATGTATTCCAGCGACTTTCCAGGTTCGACGGCAATCAACAAGGCTTCGATGCCGCCGATCATGTCAGTCAGCCCACACCGGTCACGCTCGGTGAGTACCCGAAACAGATACTCCTCGAAAAAGGCTGAATTCTGTTTGTCCCCGAAACGCTGATAACTATTGGAATCAAACATGATTGCCTCGAAATAAGGAAGTTAACTGGGCTGCCAACGCAAATCGAGCGTAAGCGGGAACCGTGGATTGATCTGTTCCTGCGGCACCGTGAACTGGCCCGGTGTGTGACCATGATCCCAAAAGCGTGAGCGACGTCGAGCTTCCGCCTCCAAGGCATTGATCGGGAAAGTATCGTAGCTTCGACCACCCGGATGGCTGACATGATAGGTACAACCGCCCAGGGCCCGGTTATTCCAGCCATCGACCAGATCGAACCTAAGCGGTGCCTGCACTCCGATGGTCGGATGCAGTGCCGAATACGGCGCCCAGGCCTTAAAACGAACGCCCGCGACGAACTCACCCGGCACGCCCGTTGGGTGCAGCGGCACTCGCCGCCCGTTGCAGGTCACGTAATGCCGATTGCCGATCAAGTTTTGCACCTTAATTTGCACGCGCTCAATGGATGAATCGACATATCTCGCCGTGCCACCGGCTGCCATTTCTTCACCCAGCACGTGCCAAGGCTCTATGGCTTGACGAATTTCAATGATCACGCCGTCGTAGGTCACGCTGCCATATCGAGGAAAGCGGAATTCGAGGAACGGCAAAAACCACGCATCGTCAAACGCATAGCCTGATTCGCGCAGGTCGGTACAGATATCGCGCATATCCTGCTCTATAAAATGCGGAAGCATGAAGCGATCATGCAGCGATGTTCCCCAATCGACGAGACGACTATGCAACGGTGTTTTCCAGAAACGCGCCACAAGTGCGCGTAACAGCAAAGATTGAACGAGGTTCATGCGCTGGTGTGGCGGCATTTCAAACGCTCGCAACTCAAGCAAACCCAAGCGACCAGTGGAAGAATCCGGGGAATACAGCTTGTCGATGCAGAATTCGGCACGGTGCGTATTGCCGGTTAAATCAACCAGCAGATGTCGCAACAGCCGATCAATCAGCCAAGGCTGATCGGACTCCGTACCGGACGGAAAGGCCAGATCAAGATGCTGGAAGGCAATTTCCAGTTCACCTAAGGTGTCGTCGCGAGCTTCATCGACACGCGGTGCCTGACTCGTCGGGCCAATGAACTGACCCGAGAACAAATAGGACAGCGCCGGATGCTGTTGCCAATAGGTCAGCAGGCTCTTGAGCAAGTCCGGGCGGCGCAGAAACGGACTATCGGCCGGAGTTGCACCGCCCAATGTGACATGATTGCCACCACCTGTTCCCGTATGCCGGCCATCCAGCATGAACTTCTCTGCGCCCAGACGGGCGAGGCGCGCCGATTCGTAAAGCAGGTGCATGTTCTGCTCGAGCGTCGACCAGTCACTGGCCGGGTGAATATTGACCTCGATGACGCCGGGATCTGGGGTAACAGAGAGCGACTGCAAGCGTGGATCCCGTGGCGGCGTGTAGCCCTCGATCCGTATCGGCTGTTTCAGCGTTTTCGCACAGAATTCAATGGCAGACACCAGTTCCAGCCATGCCTCCAACGTAGTGATCGGCGGCATGAAAACGTACAGCACACCATTCCGAACTTCCAGTGCCAATGCAGTGTGAATGACTTCTTCCGGGTTGATTTGCGCGGGTGGCGGTTCGGCTGGATTGAGTTTGAGCGAAGCAGGCGTGCGCGGATAATCACCCAAAACCTGACGCGATGCGAACGGATCAACCGGAAAATTGACCGGTTGCGCTTTGGGATGAACCCAAGGCAGGCTGTCGAGCGGTAATCTCAGGCCCAGCGGTGAATCACCGCCCAACAGGAAGAGACGTTCGGTGCGCAATGGCCAAAGGCTTGAGGCCCACTGGGTTTTGCTGGAATCCAGCGCTTTGAGCGGCAGAACATAACCGACGATATCACCCAATCCTGATTGCAACTTGCGCGAAACCTGCCCTCGCTTGCCCGTATCCTTGAGATCAATTTTCATGGGATCGAGATTCACCGGCAATGCGGTTTCCATGGACAGCGCCAGCAATGGATCTTCATAAGCCGGAATCACGTAATCGGTCGAAAGCTGCAAACGCGACGCCAACAGATGGGCGAAGTGATATGCCCGAGCCTTGGGAATTGGTTGGGCATCCGGTTTCGGATTTTCTGCCATCAACTCAGGATCGTGCCAGACGGGCACGCCATCGGTACGCCAGAAAACACTGAGCGCCCAGCGTGGCAACGGCTCACCGGGATACCATTTTCCCTGACCGTAATAACGCACCCCGCCCTGTGCAAACTGCCGGCTCAAACGCGCCATCAAATCCTGAGCAAGCACCCATTTCTGATCACCCAGTGCATCGGTATTCCATTCCGGCGCATCCATGTTATCAATGGATACGAACGTCGGTTCGCCCCCTTGGGTCAGACGGACATCGTTGGCTTGCAGTTCGGAATCAACCCAGTAGCCCAGGCTCTGAATCGCCTGCCATTGGGTTTCGGTATACGGTTTGGTGACACGCGGATCTTCATGAATCCGAGTGACACTCATCTCAACGATCAGCTCGGATTCACAAACGCTCGTCATGCCTGTAATGGGCGCCGCCGAGGTAGGTTGTGCTGTGGCCGCTAGCGGGATGTGCCCCTCGCCAGCCAACAGGCCGGATGTAGCATCCAGACCGATCCAACCGCCCCCCGGGATAAATGCCTCGCACCAGGCGTGCAGATCCGTAAAATCAGCCGTCGGCCCACTCGGGCCATCAAGCGAAGGCTGATCTGCCACCAGCTGGATCAGATAACCGGAGACAAAACGCGCCGCAATACCGAGGTGGCGAAGCGCCTGCACCAGAAGCCAGGCGCTATCACGACAGGATCCGGAACCGTTGGAGAGCGTCTCTTCCGGCGTTTGCACCCCCGGTTCCATCCGAATGAGATAGGAGACGCTACTCTGAACTTTTTGATTGATCCGAACCAGAAAATCATTGATCGTCAAATCTTTCGGCATGGCCTGCGTAAATTCTGCCAACCATTTCCTGAAGTGCTTATCGAGTGGCGCCGCCTCAAGAAAGGGTGCCAATTCAGCCTTCATCACATCGGGATAGGCAAACGGATAATGTTCAGCCCATGGCTCTACAAAGAAATCAAACGGATTGATGACGGTCATATCGACGATCAAATCGACCGTCACATCCAATGCGACTGTTGGCTCGGTGAATGTCAGACGGGCGACGAAGTTTCCATAAACGTCTTGCTGCCAGTTAACGAAGTGCTTTCCGGGCAATACCTGCAGGGAGTAACCCAAAATCGGGGTGCGGCAATGGGCGGCCGGACGCAGTCGGATCTCATGCGGTGAAAGTACGACTGACCGGTCGAACAGGTACCGGCTTTTGTGATGCAGCGCAACGCGAGTGGTCATATGGGCGGTATCCCTTGATTTTGTAATTGACCGTCTGACGGAGTTTGAGCCGGCTCTGCGTCCGGTGTCTGACATGCCCACTCCGGATTGGGCAACTGGGTGAATACGCTATTTAGCCCTTCACTCCACTTTGAACTGATTGACGTGAAATAAGGGTCGCCTTCCTGCATCTGCTTGATGTTGTCCAGCGACAGGCTATCGGTCATATAACAAGCCATGTCGATTGGCATGCCTACGGAGACGTTACTGCGCATGGTTGAATCAAAAGAGACCAACAGGCATTTGATTGCCCTGTTGAGGGTGGTTTCTGAGTTGATGATCCGGTCAATGATCGGTTTGCCGTACTTGATCTCTCCAATCTGAAAGAACGGCGTGTTTTCGGTCGCTTCAATAAAGTTGCCTTCGGAGTACACCAGAAACAAACGCGGCGGCTCGCCAGCAATTTGCCCGCCGACAATGAAATTGGCACTGACATCAATGTTGCCCGCCATCAGGAACGGACGGTCTGTGTTTTGCACATGCCGTAAACAGCCGCCCAGCAAAGAGGCCACGTCGAACATGGATGTAGCGTTCCAGATATTCTGTTGCTCTGGACTGCGGCCCTGTGTTTCCAACTGGTTGATGGCATTTTGTGTGATGGACAAATTGCCTGAGCTCAATATCACAATGACGC
Source organism: Halothiobacillus neapolitanus c2 (assembly GCF_000024765.1). Taxonomy (GTDB): domain Bacteria; phylum Pseudomonadota; class Gammaproteobacteria; order Halothiobacillales; family Halothiobacillaceae; genus Halothiobacillus; species Halothiobacillus neapolitanus. The sequence goes on from NC_013422.1 coordinate 1,421,417, forward strand.
GGTCACCCCGATTCACGAAGGTACGCATTTTCTTGAAGCTGGAAATCTGATCGATGCCCGCATTCGTACGTGAATCGGAGGCGAAGACAAGCCCTGCATTGAGTTTGAGTGCAACACAATAAGTCATGATCGAAAACCCAAGGAAAAAAGGATCATTATTGTAGTTGCAATTGAAAACGATCGGGGCGGATTCCGTCCGGCTGCTTATCATCTCTGAGCGAAAGAAAGGCATCGTGGATTTCACTGCTCAACTCATGCGTTCTGGCGAGAAACTCGGTGAGAAACTCATGCAGTCCATGCGCGAAAATATCTTCGATACGGCCATAGTGCAGTGACGCGTGCAACTCGCCCGCCAGACGTCTTGCTTCGGTACCGGTCGGGCCATTGATCAAACCTAATGTGGCATCGACCTCGTTAAGGCACGCATGCAAGGACCGGGGCATATCGCCTCGCAAAATCAGTAATTCCGCCACACGAAGCGGCTTAATGCTGTCGCGATAGATTTTTCGATAGGCTTCCTGCGCGCTTACCGAACTGAGCAGGGAACCCCATTGGTAATAATCGGCGGCACCACCGACATCCTGCACACTGGGCAGCAGAATGTGATATTTCACATCGAGTATGCGCGCCGTGTTGTCTGCCCGCTCAAGAAACGTGCCCAACCGAATGAAATTAAGGGCATCATCTTTGAGCATCGTGCCCAGTGTTACCCCACGAAACAGGTGTGAACGTTCCTTTACCCAGTCAAAAAATCCCTCCGGATTCGTTTTATCCAGAGAAGGCAGCATGCGCTTTAAATCAAGCCACATGCTGTTGATGATTTCCCACATTTCGGAGGTAATCGCACCCCGAACAGCACGCGCATTTTCACGCGCTTCCATGAGGCTTGAGTAGATACTTGAAGGGTTTTCAGGATCCAGCGTCATATAGTTGGTAACACTAGTCTGAATAGCGAGCCCGTGCTTTTCCTCATAACCTTCAGCCGATCCGCAAATATTCAGCGGTGCGAACCACAGACGGGCGTCAGCCCCCTCCTCATCATCCGGTAGCAACGATGTACGCGACGCCACATCCAGTACCCGCGCCGTATTTTCTGCCCGTTCGATATATCGAGCCATCCAGAACAGATGATCAGCTGTGCGTGAAAGCATAGTCATGGTTTTCAGTCCTCCAGTACCCAGGTATCTTTTGTGCCGCCACCCTGTGACGAATTGACGACCAGGGAGCCCTCTGTGAGTGCCACTCGCGTCAACCCACCTGGTGCAAGGCGGATTTCCTTGCCAGACAACACAAATGGCCGCAAATCCACATGCCGTGGAGCTATGCCGCTTTCAACCATGGTCGGGCAGGTGGAAAGCGCGAGCGTTGGTTGCGCAATGAATCCCGCCGGGTTCTCAAGAATTCGTGCGCGGTAGGCTTCAATTTCCTTGGACGAACTTGTGGGCCCGACCAACATGCCGTAGCCGCCGGAACCCTGCACTTCCTTGACGACCAGCTCCGGTAAATGTTCGAGTACGTATTTAAGGTCATCCGAACGATCGAGACGCCAGGTAGGCACATTAGAAAGCAACGGCTTTTCGCCCAGATAAAACTCGATCATTTCAGGGACGAAAAGATAGGTTGATTTATCGTCCGCAATACCTGTACCCACACCGTTGGTCAGTGATACGCCCCCGTGTCGATACGCATCGAACAACCCGGGCACGCCCAGAACTGAATCGGCACGAAACGCCAACGGGTCCAGAAAATCATCGTCAACACGGCGATAGATCACATGTACCTGCTGTGCACCTTGGGTGGTGCGCATATAGACCTTGTTGTTGCTGACAAAAAGATCCTTGCCTTCAACCAGTTCAACACCCATCTGGCTTGCCAAAAACGCATGTTCAAAATAAGCGCTGTTGTAAGGGCCCGGTGTCAATACGACGATTACTGGGTTTTCAATGTGCGCAGGTCCAGACTCGCGAAGTGTTTCCAGCAAAATCTGCGGATAGTGCGCAACCGGCTGAATGGTGCGTTGTGTAAACATATTCGGGAATAACCGCATCATGGTATTGCGGTTTTCAAGCATGTAGGAAACACCTGATGGGGTGCGCAAGTTGTCTTCCAATACGTAAAAATCGTTTTCAGCCACTCGGACCAAATCAATGCCTGCAATCTGGGCATAAACTTGGTTCGGCAGGTCGACTCCCTGCATTGCAGCGCAATACATGCTGTTACCCAGCACTTGAGACGCCGGAATGACACCCGCCTTGATGATCTCCTGATCGTGATAGATGTCGTGCAAGAACATATTCAGCGCGCGTACGCGTTGCTTTAATCCGAGCTCTAAACGGCGCCACTCATTTGCGCCGAACACGCGCGGCACCACATCGAATGGAATCAGCCGTTCTTCGGAAGAATTCGCCCCATAGACAGCGAACGTGATTCCCATACGGCGGAACAACAGCTCCGCGTCACGCTGTTTGTGAACAAGCACATCATTGGGCAATGAAGCTAACTGCCGAACAACTTCAGAATATTGCGGACGGGCCATCTGACCATCGAAGCCGTACATCTCGTCAAAACCGCTATACAGATAACTCGGGTCTTTCATGGTATCCATTATTGCTCTCGGTGAAATTATCACTGACGGGATTTGCTTGTTAACGATATTAACAGCAAGAGATGGGCCAATAAAAACTTAAAAATTACCAGTTGATTCAAATAACTTTGAACCTTGAACAAAAAAAATGTGAATAGGCACAATGCACCATTTAAGAACTCAAAATAATATGTGCCGCACCAATATGTGGCGCAGTGATTTTTAATTTTATAACCAGAACAATTTAAAAATTATTAAAAAGGCTAAATCACAGCAAATTATTATGAAGGGGCACCTCGAAATACCCGTGAATCGTCGTTCCCGCGAAAGCGGGAACTCAGAAAAATGAAGGCGCTGAATTCCCGCCTACGCGGATATGACAGGTTTTTCGAGATTCCCGAAGGTGAAATCTATTTTTGCGCGCACCTATGGCGTCCAAAAAAACGCGGCGTAGCAAATGGGTGCACCAAAATGTGTCCATGAATCGTGTGTCAAACGAAAGTTGCAACGATCAACAAAGATACGATTTGCTCTTAAAGAAGAGGTTCGATATTCCGTGAAATCTGCTCCAGAGCCTGGCGAATCTGGGTGAGCGGTGGAACACCTGAGTCAATACTCAGAGGAGAAAGTTGGGTCATATCATCGCCATGTTGCGCATTCACAGGCGAAGTTTGAGCACGCTCCGTCAAGTCGACAGGGCCATCCGATGGCGACGCAACAGGTGCAATGTCAGACAGCAAATCATGCTCATAATTTAGGGCTGTAAGGTCAGAAGACTGTTTGAGCACATTTACGAGCTGCTGGCGTGCGCCGGCAATAGTGAACCCCTGTTCATACAAAAGGCTACGAATCAGACGAATGATCTCGATATCATGCCGTTGATAATAACGTCGGTTACCACGACGTTTGGTCGGCTTGAGCTGAGTAAATTCCTGCTCCCAATACCGCAGCACGTGTGACTTCACATCACACAACCCGCCTACTTCACCAATCGTGAAGTAACGCTTGTTGGGAATCGGCGGCAGGGTCGATTCAGGATGCGACAGTGCCGTCATAGGCCTCGACCATGGCCTTGAGTTTTTGGCCGGCTCGGAACGTCACAACGCGACGTGCAGAAACCGGAATCATCTCGCCCGTGCGTGGATTACGACCGGGTCGTTCGTTTTTATCTCGCAACTGGAAATTACCGAAACCGGAAAGCTTTATTTCCTCGCCCGATTCGAGCGTGGCGCGGAGCTCTTCAAAGAAAATATCAACAAAATCCTTGGCTTCGCGTTTGTTCAAGCCAAGTTCGGCGTGGAGTTTTTCGACCAGATCTGCTTTGGTTAAGGCCATGAAATGCTGTCCTTTAGGTGCGCAATTGAATGTTTTTCTGCGCAAGCTTTGCGCGTATGTCGCTGATTATACCGACAATTTCATCATCCGTCAGCGTGCGTTCGGATTCCTGGAAAATTAATTTGACCGCAACGCTCTCAAACCCAGGTTCAATACCGGTGCCGACGTAGCGATCAAAGATCCCAACCTCACGCAAACTCGCCGGGCTGTCCTTCTTAATGAGGGATAACAATTCGGAAATCGGCAAAGTGGCTGGCTTGAGTAAAGCCAGATCCCGTCGAACTTGCGGGAAACGCGAGCGCGGCTTATTCATCGGCAAATGCCGGTTTTGCAGGGCATGAAGATCAAGTTCCAGGACAAAAACCGATCCATTCACGTCCATTTTTTCTGCTATGTCAGGATGAATGGCACCCAACCAACCACAAGGGCGGTCGTGAATCAGGATTTCTGCAGTTTGACCAGGATGCAATGCCGGGTGGGCCGCGGCTTGGAATCTGACGTTGGCTGGATGCTCGGAAGTGGCGTCAATGCTGAATCCAAGATGCAGTAAAAGCGCCTCACAATCACCCTTGAGGTCGAAGAAATCTACTTGAGCGCTTTTTTCAGCCCATTGCTCCGGCCAACGACCACCAACCATCACAGCTGCGAGTTGATCAATTTCCTGGACATTATCAAGAGAGCCCTTAAAGCTTCTGCCCAACTCGAACAAACGGACACGCGACTGCTGACGATTCTGGTTGAAGGCCACGGCCTGCAACAAGCCCGGCCACAGGCTTTGACGCATGACGGCCATCTCGCTGGAAATCGGGTTCGCGAGTGTAATACTTGGTTCAGAAGAGAACAGTTCTGCAACGACCGGATCGATGAAGCTATACGAAATCGCTTCAAAATAACCTCGGCTCGCCATAAAGTCGGCCACTTTTGCGAAGCTGTTTTCGGTTTCCGGCCGGACACCAATTGTCAAAGGCGAACGTCCCATGGGCGCACGAAACGCATCAAAACCAAGCAGTCGCGCCAATTCCTCAAGCAAATCCTCAGCAATCACCATGTCGAAACGATGACTTGGCGGGGTTACTGTCAATATTGTTTCAGATTGAAATTCAACGATGCAGCCCAAACGCACGAGGAATGTTCTGGCTTGCTCTGGCGGAATAGCCAAGCCCAAGCGTCGCTCAGCCCAATCCATATCCAGCACAATGACCGCAGGCAATCGAGGCGCTTGTGCGCCCTGAGCGGCGCTCGCCGGTCCTGCCTGACCACCACAGATTTGCTGAATCAAAGCGGCCGCACGCGACAAGGCACGTTCGGGCAACAAAGGATCGACACCCCGCTCGAAACGAAATGCCGCATCGGTAGTCAAACCCAGACGACGCGCTCGACCCGCAATCACTTCGGGTGTGAAATGGGCCGATTCAAGAACGATGCTCACTGTTTCAGAGGATACGGCCGAGCCCAAACCACCGATAATACCGGCAAGTGCGACGGGCCCAGCAGCATCGGCGATCACAAGACAATCGGCATCCAATTCAAGCTTTTGCTGATTGAGCGCATCCATGGTTTCACCCGGACGCGCATGACGTACCGTCAAGCCGCCATGCAGCTTTTGTTGATCGAAGGCATGTAAAGGCTGCCCCAACTCAAGCATGACATAGTTGCAAATGTCCACAATCGGCTCGATCACCTTGATCCCGGCACGACGCAGGCGTTCGGACATCCACATTGGTGTTCGGCGCTCCACAGACACACCTGAAATAACCTGGGTCAAATAAACCGGGCAATCATCGGGTGCGTCGATTTGAGCGGGCTGAATGGCATCCGAGGTAACCTGAACGGCTGAGGATTGATCACACAGTGTGAGATCCATATCGAACAATGCCGAACAATCACGGGCAATACCCAAAATCGACAGCGCATCACCCCGGTTGGGGGTTATCCCTAACTCGATCACGGAGTCATCCAGATTCAGCCAGTCGCGAATCGATTGTCCCAATGGTGCATCCGAGGGCAATTCCCACAATCCGTCGACGACACTGGGTATGCCCAGCTCGCTCGCCCCGCACAACATGCCCTCGGAAGGAATACCGCGTAGCTTGGCCGATTTGATAACCAAACCACCGGGCAACCGTGCGCCTAATGTCGCCAACGGCACACGCATACCCACACGAACATTGGAAGCGCCACAAACGATCTGGTACTCGTTGTTGCCATCGGTGACACGGGTAATTTTGAGCTTGTCCGCATCCGGATGCGGCTCAACGGAGCGCACATCGGCAACCACAACGCCGCTAAACGATTCCGCTGCCGGCTCAATGGCATCGACTTCGAGCCCTGCCATCGTCAGACGGTGAGCCAGGGTGGTCGTATCAACCGGCGGATTAATCCATTCGCGCAACCAAGATTCAGAAAATCGCATAAGAAGCTCGTGTATTTAAGCTGAAAGAAAGACCGGGCATATCACACGAATTGTTCGAGGAAGCGCAGGTCATTATCAAAGAAGGCGCGCAGGTCATCGACACCGTAACGCAGCATCGCCAGACGCTCCACGCCCATGCCAATCGCAAAGCCACTGACTTTGGCCGGATCATGACCTACGGCACGCAAGACATTGGGATGAACCATACCGCTGCCAAGCACTTCGATCCAACCGGTTTTCTTGCAAACTCGGCAACCCTTGCCGCGGCAATGCACGCACTGAATATCGACTTCGGCGGACGGCTCCGTAAACGGGAAAAATGACGGGCGCAGTCGGATCGGCAAGTCATCCTGCTCGAACAATGCCCCCAGGAACTGCTCCAGTGTGGCACGCAAATCCGTGAACTTGACGTCTTCATCCAGATGCAGCACTTCAATCTGGTGGAACATGGGCGAATGCGTCATGTCCGAATCGCAACGGTATACCCGTCCCGGCGCCAAAATTTTAAGTGGCGGGGTATGCGATTGCATCGTACGAATCTGAACGGGCGACGTATGGGTACGCAGCAGACGTTCGGCATCGAAGTAGAAGGTATCGTGCATGGCGCGTGCCGGGTGCGTCAGCGGGATATTCAGTGCCGTAAAATTGTGCCAGTCATCTTCGATCTCCGGCCCTTGAGCCACAGAGTAGCCCATTGACCCGAAAATGGCCTCGACGCGCCGAATCATTTTTGTCACCGGATGGATGCCTCCCGGCGACAGCCCCCTGCCGGGCAAAGTCACATCAATCCGCTCTGCTTCCAGTTTCTGGGAGAGGGCGGCTTGCTCGAGATCAGTCCGCCGTGCATTCAGGGCCGAAATGATCGCCTCCTTAAGCACATTGATTTCTGCACCTCGTGCACGACGAGCTTCAGGATCCAGCGTTCCCAGTTCCTTCATGAACTGGGTAACTACGCCCTTTTTCCCTGTGTAGGCAACGCGTACTTCTTCGAGTGCGACGACATCCATCGCCTGCTCGATCGAACGCAACGCTTGTGCCTGAATGTCAGCCCATTGATTACTCACGCATCTGCTCCCAATGACACCCTGATAACTGAACTGAATTTCACAGTCTGTTGGAATAATCGATAAAGTCACACCGTCTTGACGGATCATAACCGTAAACGATTGACATTATGGATTAATCCGCTGGCATTATTTGTGAAAACCACCAACGAAAAGGCGCTCTTGCGAGCGCCCAATTGTATTCGATTACATCATTTGATTGACGCAAATCAAACAAACGGATTATTTGCCAAGCGCAGCCTTTGCTTGTGCGGCGATGGCCGCAAATGCAGGCTTGTCGAAAACGGCGAGGTCGGCAAGAACCTTACGGTCGATTTCGATATTGGCTTTATGAATGCCTTCCATCAAACGGCTGTAAGACAGTTCATTGTTACGCGCCTCAGCATTGATACGGGTGATCCACAATGCACGGAACGTACGTTTCTTGGCACGGCGGTCACGGTAGGCGTATTGGCCAGCTTTGACAACTGCTTGGTGGGCAACTCGGAACGTACGTGAACGGGCACCGTAGTAACCTTTCGCTTTATCGAGGACTTTCTTGTGTTTTGCGCGGGCGTTAACGCCACGTTTTACTCTAGCCATGGTTCAGTGCTCCTTACGCGTACGGCAACATGATGTGAATTGATGGAACATCGCGCTCGTGAACGAACGCAGGCGAACCCAATTGACGCTTACGCTTGGATGACTTCTTGGTCAGAATATGTCGCATGTGCGACTGCTTACGCTTGACGCCGCCAGCGGTAATTTTGAACCGTTTGGCTGCACCGCGATTGGATTTAATCTTCGGCATATCGACTCCAGTTTCACTGTTTAAGTTTATGACACCCAATACGTCGGAGTTAAATAACGCATCGAGGCTAATGTCCCCAAAACCTCAAGACGGTCAAAAACCATCTCGAGTCAATGTGCACGCAATGTGCGCACGGGGGAATTCTTTATCTTGGCCGCCGCAGGCTCCATTCATTATAAACAGAGCCTACGAACAACCACGATCAAAGTGGCGCGAGATAATACAAAAAAACCAGGGGACAATCAAGAATAATTGATCATTCCATTTGGCCCTACCTGCATCAAGGCGGGCCTACGGAGCAAGTAACTGCGTATTAACTTGTTTTCTTTGGGGACAAGACCATTGTTACCTGGCGACCTTCCATCTTGGGTCGCTGCTCTACGGTTGCCAACTCGATCAGATCCTGTTCGATTCGATCAAGCAGGACGCCTGCCACTTCCTTATGTGCCATTTCGCGTCCACGAAAACGCAGCGTAATCTTGACCTTATCGCCCTCTTCCAGAAAACGCAGGATGCTGCGCATCTTGACTTGATAATCATGGTCTTCCGTTCCGGGACGGAACTTGATTTCCTTGACTTCGATCTGCTTCTGCTTCTTGCGCGCCTCAGCCAGTTTCTTGCTTTGCTGAAACTTGAACTTGCCGTAATCCATGATCTTGCAGACTGGCGGGTTCGCATTGGCAGCCACTTCGACGAGATCAAGTTCTACTTCGGCAGCACGATCGAGTGCATCGCGGGTCCGGACGATACCGGCCTGTTCACCATTCTCATCGACTAATCGAACTTCACGTGCGGTGATTTCGTTATTGATACGCGGCTCGTCTGGATCACGGTTGGCCGGCGGGGTTTGTCCACGGAGTTGAGCTATCTTCTTATCCTCTTGCATTTAAAACAGATGGGGGCGAAATATAACGCCCCGCATCACTTAAGGTAGCTCCGAATAATTCCATCCTAGAATCTTCAGAGGGGGAAAATCAAAAGAACGATCTTTGATTTTCCTCGTGAACAATCACTTGAATGATCGTTCATGGCGGCACATCCCTGTGCCGCACAGAACTTCCGATTAAATCGAAGGTTCACTAACCAGGGTACGTGCCTTGGTTTTCAGGTCGAACATGTTAATACGCATTGCAGCGTAATGAAACCTTCACCATGTTGCGACAGCAAAAATAGCAACAAAATGATCGAAATCGATCCTTGTCGCAATTCTGATTCTCGGGATCATCACACTACGCCGGGTGCGCGAGATTCTGATTGCAATTTCTCAAGCAAATCAGTCACAGCCATGACACCGAGGTCAGTGCCCTCCCTCGTACGAACAGCAATGGATTCGGTCTCCATTTCCCGATCACCTGCCACGAGAAGATAAGGCACGCGTTCCAAGGTATGCTCGCGAATCTTGAAACCGACCTTTTCATTGCGCAGGTCTTCAACGACGCGTATCCCAGATGCCTTGAGTTTGGCCGTGAGCTGTTGCACATAACCCGCATGCTTATCGGTAATCCCCATCACAACAACCTGAATCGGCGCAAGCCAGAACGGCAGCATCCCGGCATGGTGCTCAATAAGAATCCCGATAAAGCGCTCCATCGAGCCAACAATAGCGCGGTGCAACATGACAGGGTGGCGACGCTCGCTGTGCTCATCCACATAGGTCGCACCAAGGCGCTCGGGCATCATGAAATCAACCTGAATCGTGCCCAACTGCCAAGTCCGCCCAATCGCGTCTTTTAAGTGATATTCGATCTTGGGACCGTAGAAAGCCCCTTCGCCCGGCAATTCCGTCCACGCCACACCGGCTGCACGCAAGGCACCGCGCAGGGCAGCCTCGGCTTCATCCCACACGACATCAGAGCCCAGACGCTTGTCCGGACGCAGGGCGATTTTTACTTGAATGTCGGTAAAACCGAAGGTCGCATACACAGACAACGCCTGTTCATGGAAGGCCTTGACCTCGGACTCGATTTGACTCTCCATACAGAAGATGTGGCCATCATCCTGCGTAAACCCGCGTACGCGCAAAATGCCGTGCAGCGCGCCCGAAGGTTCGTTGCGATGACACGAACCAAACTCGCCGTAACGGATCGGCAAGTCCCGATAACTGTGCAAACCATGATTGAACACCTGCACATGACCCGGGCAGTTCATCGGCTTGACGGCAAACGTGCGCTTCTCCGATTCGGTGAAGAACATGTTTTCCTGATAGTTGTCCCAATGGCCCGATTTTTTCCACAACGACACGTCCAAAATTTGCGGACAGCGAATTTCGTCATAGCCAGATGATCGATAAATGCCGCGCATATGCTGCTCGATCACTTGCCACAAGGCCCAACCCTTGGGATGCCAGAACACCAGCCCCGGTGCTTCTTCCTGAAAGTGAAACAGGTTCTGCTGCTTGCCGATGCGACGGTGATCGCGCTTTTCGGCCTCGGCCAGTTGATTCAGGTAGACCTTCAGCTCCTTGTCGCTGGCAAACGCCGTGCCGTAGATTCGCGTGAGCATGGGGTTTTTGGCATCACCACGCCAATACGCGCCGGCCACCTTCATCAGCTTGAATACTTTGAGCCGGTTCGTATTCGGCACATGGGGGCCACGACAGAAGTCGGTGAAGTCGCCTTGTGTATATAAAGTCAGCTCTTCCGCTTCTGGAATACTCTGAATAATCTCGACCTTGAACTCTTCACCCAATTGATCGAAGAATTGCACGGCTTCAGATCGATCAACGACACGACGAGTTAAGTCATCACCTTTCGCAGCAAGCTCATGCATTCGCGCTTCGATCGCCGCCAGATCTTCATCATTGAAGGGGCGCTCGAAATAAAAATCGTAGTAGAACCCGTTGTCGATCACCGGACCAATGGTGACTTGTGCGCTCGGATAAAGCTGCTTGACCGCTTGCGCCATCAAGTGCGCCGTTGAATGGCGGATAACCTCCAGCCCTTCCGGATCCTTGGCGGTCACAATGGCAATTCGTGCATCGTGATCGACCACGCGGGACAAATCGACGAGCTTGTCGTCAATCTTGCCGGCGATGGCTGCTTTCGCTAATCCCGGGCCGATATCAGCCGCGATTTCACCAAGGGTAACGGGGTTCTCAAATGTACGTTGTGACGCATCGGGCAGGGTAATCGTCAACATGACGCTCTCCTTTGGCAGTGGCGGCTCCTACAACAAACCGCATGTTTCAGGGGCGATACGGGGTGGGGTGTCGGTAAACCGACAACGTGATCCGAATCAGGGAAATCGCAGATCAACCAGATTTCGGCGCTCGACCACAAAACGAGCCATCCTAAACCTTCGATCTACAACAGCCGATCATCATAAAACAACCTAATAACACGTCAAAGATAATCTAAGCTGAACATATGGAAAGAGCCTACTTGGGTTGCTGAACATGCGGGTCTGGATTGATTGCGGCAAACGGGCATTCGGGTTAAGGTTCTCAGAAGAGATCTTATCCGCACAAACAACGATTAAATAAAACCATCATGACGAACGAAGCCACCGCCATCTCACTGATCGACAACAACAATCAATCGCCAGATAATACGGCGGTAACGCTGTTTTTGCAGCAGAATCACGGGTTTCTTGCCGAGCACTGTCAGACGAATTTACGATCCGTACTTGAAGATTTGCTTGCTTCAACACCCACGTTACTGACAGAAATCAAACTGCCTTCACCGCCTGATGGTGTTGCCTCGTTGCCACATATTCAATTGCGCATTTTGAGAGAACGGCTTGAACGCCTGACTCATCAGATCAATCAGCTACGTTTCACCGCTGAAGACAATGCGCGTCTCGATCAGGTTTTGCATGATTTCGCATCCGATCTTCTACGCACGCCTCAGCGCACCCCAGAGCAGTTGCGAACACTGCTCCACCAACACTTTACTGTTGATGCCGTCGAATTATTACGTATGACGGACATCTCGGCACAGGGCCAACAGATACTCCGCGGATGGCTGGACAGCCGCACTCCCTTATGTGGCCGTCTCAACGAAGCGCAACGTGAATTGATATTCGACACCCACTTCCCGGATACCGGCTCTGCGGCCTTGATTGCAGTAGGAAATAATCTGGCAGAACCCGACTGGATATTGGCACTCGGTCGTCATGCTCCGGATGGATTCAACCCCACGCAAGGCACTCTGTTTTTGCGTCAAATCGGTGATTTGGCAGCGGCCTTCCTATGCCCCCAAACCAACGATTGATGGAGGAACCCTCCCCCCTCTCATCCCAAACAGCCCTCCATGCCGCTTTCGAGTGCGCAAGGGCTTGGCTTACCGAAAGCGCTACGCTTGCCCCCAAAACTCAAGCGGCCTATCTCGGTGATTGGCAGCAACTGCAATCGCATCTACACGATCAGGATGTTATCAAGCCAGACCAGATAGATGATCGTCGCCTGCGTGGTTATCTCGCCCATTGCAGGGAATCGGGCCTGGACAACCGCAGCATCGCGCGCAAATCCTCGGCGACGCGCTGGTTGCTTAGATATTGGCAAAAAATCCACATTGCCTGCCCTGCCAGTCCAGACGCGCTCAAATCCCCCAAGGCGGCAAAGAAATTACCGGATGCGCCCGCCATCGAAACGATGAATCAGCTTCTTGATCAACCCATGGTTGAAGATGAGTTGCTCATTCGCGATCGCTGCATGTTTGAACTGATCTACAGCAGCGGGCTTCGTGTGGCCGAACTGGTACGGCTCGACGTACATGATATTGATCGGTCAGAAGGAATTGCCCGTGTTACCGGCAAGCGCGAAAAAACCCGGCTGGTTCCGGTGGGCGGCAAAGCACTTGACCGTGTGGCGCTATGGCTCCCCATCAGAAAAACCCTGTTGAAAGACACGACTGAACCCGCTTTGTTTCTCAATCGTCGCGGCCAACGCCTGACGATCCGCTCCGTCCAGATGCGACTTAATCGCCTGGCCCAACAAACCCACCTGGGTCAGACTCTGCATCCACACCAGTTGCGACACGCCTTCGCAACGCATGTACTGGAATCATCGGGTGATTTGCGGGCCGTACAGGAAATGCTCGGGCACGAAAGCTTATCCACAACACAAATCTACACCCATCTGGATTTTCAACGACTTGCCCAAGTGTATGAATCAGCGCACCCTCGAGCCCATATTAAAAAGCAAGTTAAAAGCACGATCGTGTCGGAACAAAATGAACGGAAAATAGAAATTCCCGATTGATATTTGCCGTTCATGACCCAAATTAAAGTAACCACTGATTCATTCAGGCCATACATCACTTTCGAACTCAAGGTTCAAACCTATGGAAAACTTTCGCGGCACCACTATTTTATGTGTGCGTAAAAACGGCCAAACCGTCATTGGCGGCGATGGACAAGTCACGCTGGGCAACACGGTCGTCAAAGGCAATGCTCGCAAGGTACGGCGACTCTACAACGGCGATGTGCTGGCCGGATTCGCTGGGGCAACCGCCGATGCGTTTACCCTGTTCGAGAAATTCGAAGCCAAACTGGAAAAATTTGGCGGTAATTTGCTCCGTTCCGCTGTCGAGCTTGCCAAGGAATGGCGCACCGATCGCGCCATGCGCCGACTGGAGGCTATGCTGGTTGTCGCCGATCGCACGCACATGCTTACCATCAGCGGCAATGGTGACGTGATCGAACCCGAAACCGACCTGATCGCCATCGGTTCGGGCGGCGCCTTCGCACAAGCAGCCGCCACCGCACTGATGCAGCATTCCGCACTAGAAGCCCGCGCGATTGCCGAAGCCGCGCTCAATATTGCTGGCGATATCTGCATCTACACCAACCACAACCTCACGATTGAAGTACTCGACGCATGAACCTCACGCCTAAAGAAATCGTAACCGAACTCGACAAACACATCGTCGGTCAAGCCGCAGCCAAGCGGGCCGTCGCAATTGCTTTGCGCAACCGCTGGCGGCGACAACAGGTGGGCGAACCGCTGCGCGGAGAGATCACACCGAAAAATATTCTCATGATCGGCCCCACCGGCGTGGGCAAAACCGAGATCGCCCGACGATTGGCCAAATTGGCCGATGCGCCCTTCCTGAAGGTTGAAGCCACGAAATTCACCGAGGTGGGGTATGTCGGTCGTGATGTTGAATCGATCATCCGCGATCTCGCCGACATCGGCCTGAAAATGCAACGCCAGATCGCCATGGTCGAGGTGCGCGACAAGGCTCAGATCGCAGGTGAAAACCGGGTTTTGGACGCCCTGCTCCCCGCCCCGCGTGATGAGGGCTGGAACAGTACGGCCGATTCCCATCGTGACGAAGCCTATCGCAACACTCGGGAGAAATTCCGCCAGAAGCTGAGAAATGGCGAACTGGATGACAAAGAGGTCGAAATCGAACTGCGCCAAACCGCAAGCAACATCGATATTCTATCCCCGCCGGGTATGGAAGAGATGGCCAGCCAAATTCGCGGCATGTTCCAGAATGTGAATCAAGGGAAAACGCAAACCCGTCGTCTGCCCGTATCCGAGGCGCTCAAGCTGCTGACTGAAGAGGAAGCCGGTAATCTGGTCAACGAAGAAGAAGTCCGTGCACAGGCACTCGAACGGGTGGAACAGCACGGTATCGTGTTCATCGACGAGATCGACAAGGTGGCCAAACGCGGAGAATACGGCGGCGGCGAAGTCTCACGCGAAGGCGTGCAACGCGATTTACTGCCCATCATCGAAGGTTCGACCGTCAACACCAAGCTCGGTATGGTCAAAACCGACCATATTCTCTTTATCGCCTCGGGTGCATTCCATTTAAGCAAGCCGTCGGACCTCATTCCGGAATTGCAGGGCCGACTGCCGATTCGGGTCGAGCTTGAAGCATTATCGGCAAAAGACTTCGTACGGATTCTTACCGAACCGGATGCGGCGCTGATTCGCCAACACACCGCCTTGCTGGCATCCGAACAATTCGAGGTGCAGTTCAGTGACGAAGCCATCCAGCGGATCGCCGAAATCGCCTTTGAGGTGAATCGCCGCACCGAGAATATCGGGGCCCGCCGTCTGCACACCGTGATGGAACATCTACTTGAAGCACTGAGCTTCGATGCCGATACACGTAGTGGCGAGACGATGAACATCGATGCCGATTTCGTCGATCAACGTTTGGGCGCCTTGGCCGAGGACGAAGACCTCAGCCGGTTTATTCTGTAAGCATCGAGCGAGACCATGCCCCAAACCAACGCACGCCTCACCGATCTTAAATGGCACAAACGCCAACAGACCATCAGCCTGCATTTCGCAGATGGCACCGAAGGCACGCTCCCTGCCGAATTCCTGCGGGTATTTAGCCCCTCGGCCGAAGTGCGCGGGCATGGCGGCGGCGAGGCCATGCTGGTGATCGGCAAGGAACAGGTCAAGATAGTGGCCATCGAACCGGTGGGGCGTTATGCCGTCAAACTGGTGTTTGATGATGGCCATGACAGCGGCCTGTACGACTGGAAGACTCTGCATGATTTTTGCTTGAACAAGGACGCCATGTGGCAACGCTATAATGAACGCATGGCGGCCGTTGGGCTCTCACGAGCACCGGCACAAGTACCAAAAGACCTGTTGATCAAGGATCTTTTGGCCGATAATCAATCGGATTGACCGTTTTTTATTTCTGGAGCCCAACATGAGTGAACATACCCACTTTGGCTATCGTCAGGTGCCGGTCGAAGAAAAAGCCAAGCTAGTTGGCCGTGTCTTCGATTCTGTAGCCAACCGCTATGATGTCATGAACGATGCCATGTCGCTGGGTATTCACCGCCTTTGGAAGCGTGTGGCACTGGAACATACCGGCTTGCGGGCAGGAATGCGTGCGCTGGATCTTGCTTCCGGCACCGGTGATCTCGCCTTGAAAATGGCCGGCATGGTTGGCGAGAAAGGGCTGGTCATTCTCTCCGACATCAACCAAAGCATGTTAAGCGAAGGCCGGGCCAAGCTCGATAATGTCGGCGTAGTCGGCAACGTCGATTATTGCTTGGCCAATGCACAGTTCCTTCCCTTCCCGAGCAATCATTTCGACTGCGTAACCATCGGCTTCGGGCTGCGCAATGTCACGGATAAGGGCATGGCGCTCCGGGAAATGGCACGCGTGATCAAGCCGGGCGGACGAGTGGTTGTACTTGAGTTCTCCAAGCCCATCTCGCCAATGATCAGCAAAGCCTACGATCTCTACTCATTCACTGCCCTGCCCGCGCTCGGAAAGATTCTGGCCAAAGATGCCGACAGTTACCGTTATCTGGCCGAATCCATACGCATGCATCCCGACCAGGACGCGCTCAAAGCCTTGATGATTGAATCGGGTTTTGATCACGTTGATGTGCAAAATCTGACACTGGGTGTCGTGGCGCTTCACATCGGTTACAAGTACTGACGATGTCAGCCACGAATAAGCAAGTACAGCGCATCCGGTATATAACGGTACTGGACGTTTCGTGACTCAACCTGAACCAACACGAACGCCCCAAAAGCAGCCCTGGTGGCTTAGGATTCTGGGTGTATCCGCGCTGGTTGGCGCACCGCTGATCTGGTGGCTAAATGCTTATCCACCCGCCCCCTATGGCACGACAGCCATGGACGAACGTATCACCCGTTCATTTGAACAAACACCCCAGCTTGAACAGGTTCGTAACCGTGGCTACCTCAGAGTCGCTACGCTGATCAGCCCCACCATCTATGTCCCCGACAAGAATCAGACTCAAGGTCTGGAATACGACCTTGTGACGCGGTTTGCTGCAAGTTTAGGACTGGGTGTTCGATTTATCATCGCCAAGAACATCGATAATGCCTATAAACTCGTCGCCGAAGACAAAGCCGATTTCGCAGCAGCCGGTCTCGTGGTCAATCTCGCCCGAGAGAACAAATTTCGCTACGGCCCGAGTTATCTATCCGTTCGGCGACAACTCATTTATCGACAAGGCGTAGATAAACCCAAAAATCTTCAGGATATCGGCAACGCAACGCTTGCAGTCGAACAGGGCTCCAGTAATCAGCATTGGCTTGATGAGCGCACTAAGGGTGGCGTGCTCGACATTTCACCGAACGATGTGCCCGATTCATCTGATCTCACCCCACCTGATGACGGCTACGCGATCCGCATCAAATTAGAAGAAAGCAGTCTCGGTACACTGGAGGCGCTGGAGAATGGTACGGTCGATTACGGCATTGTGTTGTCGCATGAAGCGATGCTCGGGCAGAAATTATCGGACAAGATCAAGGTGGCAACCGATCTTGGGCCTCCCGTATCTTTTGCGTGGGCCTTTTCCCGTCTTGCCGATGAATCTCTACTGGACAAAGCACGCCAGTTTTTCGCTTCCATACGTGCCAACAATGAACTCAAGAATCTGATCGATCGTCATTACGCCCAATTCGAGCAACTCGATCAACAATTGGCACAACAATTCATCGAAGATGTGGACAAGCGTATTTCACCTTATCTGGCCGCATTCAAGGCCGCGGGGAAGAAATACGACATTGACTGGCGATTGCTGGCGGCGATGGCGTATCAGGAATCGAAATGGGACCCTGAGGCACGCTCCCATATGGGCGCATACGGCATCATGCAGATCACGGCGCCTACCGCACAGGATATCGGTTTGATTGACCCGGCCAATCCAGTGAAGAACATCATGGCAGCCGCCAAATACCTGGACCAACTCCGTGCACTCATACCGGATAACGCGAAGGAGCCTGACCGTACCTATCTTGCCATGGCCGCCTATAACGTAGGTATCGGCCATCTGACCGATGCCATCAAGTTGACCAAAATACAGGGCGGTGATCCCAACCGGTGGCGAGACATCCGTGAACGACTGGCTCTTTTATCTAATCCAAAGTATTACCGGAAGTTACGCAACGGCTATGCCCGCGGGGAAGAGACGATCCAATATGTCGAGAACATTCGTGCATTGCACGATCTTATGATCTGGGTCGAAACCCAACACAACCTCATACGAGACGCAAAACACTAGTCTCGGAACTGTCTCTTATGTGGAATTTCGGGGTTGAACTGAGTGAATCAGTCGCTTGAAGCAATGCTGGCAAGGATATCGCTGACGACCCCGGCCGGGTTGGGCGCGCGCGTAATTGGGCGACCGACTACAAGCGAGGTTGCGCCGGCGAAAATGGCTTCCGACGGCGTCATGACTCGGGATTGATCATCCAGCGCAGCACCAGAAGGCCTAATGCCGGGCGTGACGATCGCGGGCACAGGTTGCGTAAAAATTCGACGCATCGCATGTGCTTCCAAGGCTGAGCAAACGACACCATCGAGCCCCTCTTCCTGGGCCAAACGTGCCAGCATGGACACCTGCTCCGCCAGTGGTCGGGTAACCCCCACCTCGGCCAAAGCGGATTGGTTCATTGATGTCAGCACCGTGACAGCGATAAGGGCCGGTGATCCCGATGACTCTGAAACGGCACGGCGGGCAGCGGCCATCATGGCACGCCCACCCATTGCATGAACATTGACCAAACGCACACCCAGATCACAGGCCGCCTTGCACGCCTGCTCAACTGTATGCGGAATATCATGGAACTTGAGATCCAGGAAAACGGGAAAGCCTTGCTGTACCAGGCGACGAACCAGATCAGGTCCGCCTCGGGTAAACAACTCCTTGCCAACCTTGAGTCCGCATTCACCGGGGTTCAACTGATCGACAAAGGGCTCAACCAACTTTGGATCTGCGAAATCCAGCGCAACGTAAAGTTGGGGCTGAGGAGCGGTCTCTGACATGGTTCTATCTTATTCGCCGCGAATGGCTTGACCCGCCTTTTCATTAACCCGCTCCCGTAATTCCTTGCCGGGCTTGAAATGAGGGACATATTTGGAATCCAGAGCAACACTCTCACCCGATTTCGGGTTCCGACCGATACGCGGTTTGCGGTAATTCAAGGAAAAACTACCGAAGCCCCGGATCTCAATCCGATCACCACGAGACATTGAGGAGATCATCTCATCGAGCATCAGCTTTACAGACGTATCAATATCGCGAATTGAAAGATATTTTTGACGATCCGCCAAGCGGTCGATCAGCTCTGATTTTGTCATGCAAGTCATCCTGTATTTTTGGTTTTAGTGACCACGTTGAGCACGTTACATTTTGTCGAAGAAGAATGTTTCATCGGCACTCTGCTTTGAAAAAATGGTTTGGGTTTGAACAGACAAACCCAAACTGATCAATCAAAAACGCCATCACAAGATGGCGCCTTTACTTCAAGCTAATCCGATCTTATTCAGAGCGATTGAGCTGTTCTTTCAGCAGATCACCCAAGGTCGGGTTGCTGACGGTAGCGCGGCTGCTCAATTCTTCCATTGCTTCGGACTCTTCCTGAGAATCCTTGGCACGGATAGAGAGGCTGACCATACGGTTTTTACGATCAACGCCCATCACCTTGGCTTCAACGGCATCACCTTCCTTGAGGACGGTGCGTGCATCGTCGATGCGGTCACGGGAGATGTCAGAGGCACGCAAGTAACCTTCGACGCCTTCGCCGAGATCGATCACGGCACCACGAGCATCAACTTCACGAACGGTACCGTTCACGATTTTGCCCTTCTGGTTATCGGCAGCGTAGTCGCCGATCGGGTCGCTTTCAAGCTGTTTCAAGCCCAAAGAAATACGTTCGCGCTCTGGATCGATCGCGATGACAACCGCTTCGATTTCTTCGCCTTTCTTGAACTGACGCACGGCTTCTTCGCCTGCTTCGTTCCAAGAAAGATCAGACAGGTGGATCAGGCCATCGATGCCGCCATCCAGACCAATGAACACACCGAAGTCAGTGATCGATTTGATTTGACCGCTAACCTTGTCGCCCTTCTGGTGCGAAGCAGCGAAGGCATCCCAAGGATTGGCCTGGCACTGCTTCATGCCCAGAGAAATACGGCGGCGTTCTTCGTCGATATCCAGAATCATGACTTCGACTTCGTCGCCGACAGAGACGACTTTGCCTGGATTGACGTTTTTGTTGGTCCAATCCATTTCTGAAACGTGAACCAGACCTTCAACACCGTTGTCGATTTCAACGAAGCAACCGTAGTCAGTCAGGTTGGTCACTTTACCGAACATACGGCTGCTGATCGGGAATCGGCGAGCCAGATCGCTCCATGGGTCTTCGCCCATTTGCTTCATGCCCAGTGATACGCGGTTACGATCACGGTCGAACTTCAATACCTTAACGTCGACTTCATCACCGATGTTCACCACTTCAGAAGGATGCTTGACACGCTTCCACGCCATGTCGGTAATGTGCAGCAGGCCATCGATGCCGCCGAGGTCAAGGAACGCACCGTAATCGGTGAGGTTCTTGACGACCCCGCGCAGAACCATGCCTTCTTGCAACTGGTCGAGCAGCGCATCGCGTTCGGCGCTGTACTCTTGCTCAACAACGGCACGGCGAGATACCACTACGTTGTTGCGTTTCTGGTCAAGCTTGATGATCTTGAATTCGACATCCTTACCTTCGAGGTACGTGGTGTCGCGGATCGGACGCACATCGACGAGTGAACCCGGCAGGAACGCACGGATTTCGCCCATCTCGACGGTAAAGCCACCTTTGACCTTGCCGGTGATGCGACCGGTAACAATTTCTTCGTTCTTGAATGATTTTTCAAGCGCGGTCCATGCACGGGCGCGCAGTGCTTTCTCGCGGGAAAGCTTGGTTTCGCCGAAACCATCTTCAACCGACTCAAGTGCGACATCAACCTTATCGCCAACCTTGACAGTCAATTCGCCGTTTTCATCAAGAAACTCGGCTGCGGGAATCACACCTTCAGATTTAAGGCCCGTGTCGATGACGACAAAATCGCCATTGATCGCAACGACGGTACCTTCGATGATGGCACCCGGCTGCATTACTGCATTTTTTTGACTCTCTTCAAAGAGATCGGCAAAACTTTCAAATTGAGCTGACATGAATACTTCGTTCCAAAAAATACGACCAGACGCTCCGAATGACTGTCTGTCGTGGTGGTTAAAAGGCTGACCATTCCGCGTCCCTGGGTTGGCAGTCCGAACAGTAGCGTTAAATCAAACAACACCTTGCGCACGAATGAATTCCATCATCCGTGCTTCAACGGCCTCAATCGACAGATGCGTGGAATCAACCACCAAGGCATCTTCGGCGGGAACAAGCGGGGCAACCGCTCGATTGCGATCCCGATCGTCCCGAGCCTGTATCTCCTCGACGAGGGCGGCTAAATTAGCACTTAAACCATTCTCGATCAACTGTTTATAGCGCCGTTCGGCCCGAATTTGCGCGCTGGCGTCCAAAAAAAGTTTGGCTGGCGCGTCCGGAAAGACGACGGTACCCATATCACGGCCATCGGCGACAAGCCCCGGTGCTGTCGCAAACGCTCGCTGACGCTCAAGCAATGCCGCACGCACGTCGGGTCGCGCTGCAATTTTTGAGGCCATCGCTCCAGTTTGTTCTGTGCGCAAAACCGAATCAACGCACGCGTCGTCCAGATAAGCTGCGCCATCGGGATCAAAACGCACATTGAGTGACTGCGCTACGGCGGCCACTTCGGGGGCTTCCAAATCAATGTTCCGCTTCTGGGCTGCCAATGCGGTCAAGCGATACAGCGCACCGGAATCGAGCAGATGAAAGCCGAGCTGCTCGGCCAAACGCCGGGCCAGTGTGCCCTTGCCCGAACCGCTGGGTCCATCGATGGTAATGACCGGGATCATGCGCGTTCACCTGTTACCAACTGATCAACCAGACCACCACCACAATGTCGGAACAGGTCTGCGAAACCGGGAAATGAAGTTTCGACGAACTCACAGTTATGAATCGTGATCGTGCCTACCGAGCGCAAGCCCGCCACCGCAAAAGACATGGCGATACGGTGGTCACCCTGACTCCATATTTCTGCAGAACCAAAGGATTGGCTGTTTGCCCCTTTCCCTTGAATGATCATGCCGTCCGGGGTGGCCGTGGCCTCTACACCCAACTTGTTGAGGCCGTCGGCCATCACGGCGATACGATCAGATTCCTTAACGCGGAGTTCCTCGGCACCCGTCAGAACGGTTCGCCCTTCGGCACAGGCCGCCGCAACGAACAACGCCGGGAACTCATCGATGGCGAGCGGCACGAGCGCTTCGGGTATGTCGATTCCGCGCAGCTTCGCACTTCTGATCTTGACATCCGCGACGGGCTCCCCACCCACTTCACGCGGATTGTGAAGGGTAATGTCGGCACCCATGAGTTTCAGAATATCAATCACGCCGGTGCGCGTCGGATTCATGCCCACATGTTCGAGCGTGATATCGGCCTCAGGCGCGATACTGGCCGCGACCATGAAAAAGGCAGCCGATGAAATATCTGCGGGCACATCGATCTGACGGGCGATAAGTTGGCCGCCACCGTCGAGACATGCCGTCGACCCATCGCGTGCCACCGGATAACCAAACCCAGTCAGCATGCGCTCGGTGTGATCACGAGTTGGTGCCGGTTCGGTCACGCAGGTCTTGCCTTCGGCATACAGCCCGGCCAGCAGAACACAGGATTTGACCTGCGCACTGGCCATCGGCAAGGTGTATTCGATCGCGCGCAACCTTTGACCACCCCGGATAGTGAGTGGTGATCGCCCGCCCTCAGCCGATTCGATGACCGCGCCCATTTGGGTCAGCGGATCAATCACCCGTTTCATCGGCCGCCGTGAAAGGGATTCATCGCCTTCCAATACGGTATCGAACGACTGTCCAGCGAGAATCCCCGCCATCAAGCGCATCGATGTACCCGAGTTACCCACGTACAAAGGATGGGCAGGTGCTTTCAAACCATGCAAACCCACACCATTGACACGCACTCGACCCTCAACGGGCTCAGTAATTTCAACGCCCATCGCACGGAAGCAGCGCAGTGTGTTCAGGCTATCCTCCCCTTGAAGAAAGCCGGTAATTTCGGTCGTACCATCGGCGAGCGCACCCAGCATGATCGATCGGTGGGAAATGGATTTGTCACCCGGAACGCGGATGGAACCCTGGATTTTCGCCCGCCCGGGCTGCGTGATGTACGTCACCGCCATAGGTGCCGGTTCTGTGGCTGTATTCATGTCAGACACTCAAAAAAAGAAGAAATCAGGATTGGGATGTTGCTGGTCGGTACAGTGCGTCCCGAACGGCCTTGGCGTCGGCAAAAAGCTTTTCAACACCGGCACTGTCACTCGCTTCGATCAACTGCCGCAGTCGGTGCAACTCAACCAGATAATGATCCAGCATCGGCAGCAATTCATCTCGGTTCGCGACACAGATATCACGCCACATTTGCGGATCGGAGCTGGCAATGCGAGAAAAATCACGGAATCCGCCCGCGGCATAACGGAACACCTCGTACCGCTCTTCAAGGCGGGACAAAGCGGACACCAGACCGAAGGCGGCTAAGTGAGGCAAATGACTGGTTGCCGCCAACACATGATCATGATGCTGAACATCCATCTGTTCGACGATGGCACCCACACTTTGCCAAAGATCGACGGCACGAGTCACCATCTCGGGGGCATTTTCGCTAATGGGTGTCAGGATCACGCGGTGATCAACGAACAAGGTGGCGAACGCCGCATCGGGGCCGCTGCGTTCGGTACCGGCAATCGGGTGGCCGGGGACAAACTGCCCCCACTGCGCGGGGCTCAAAGACAACTTTGCAGCTGCCACCACATTGCCTTTCACACTACCGCCGTCGGTGATTAATGCGCCTGGATCAAGCTCGGGGCCTATTTCAGCGAAAACCGATGCCATCGCCTGTACCGGCGTGGCAATAAACACCACATCGGCACCACGCACCGCCTCAGCGGCGGAATCGACAGGTCGATCGATCAGTCCTAGCTCGCGCGCGCGAAGCCGGGTCTGCAACTGACGGCTATAGCCCACCACCTCGCCGACCAGTCCTCGTTCCTTGAGTGCCAGACTCAAGGAACCGCCGATCAAACCCAGACCAATAAGTGCCAGACGGTTGATCATCACCCAAATCTAACCCGCAGTTGCCCGAAGTGTCGTCAGCACGAGGTCCATCGCGGCCAGTGCACGTTCATTCTGAGCCTGCGTGCCAATCGTGATCCGGATATGGCACGAAAGCCCACCGGTATCGGATTTGCCGCCCAAAGGTCGGACAATCACACCCTCACGAAGCAAGGCATCAAACACAAGCCCGGCGGGCAAACCTGTATTGACGGTAACGAAATTGGCAAGCGATGGAATAACTGATAGACCGCGCGACGCCAATGCTTTTGCCATGAAGTCCAGTCCGGTCGCGTTCACCGCGCGGCTATGCAGGATAAACTCTTCATCTGCCAGAGCCGCTTCGGCCGCCTTGAGCGCAAGACTATTGACGTTGAATGGCTGCCGCACCCGATCAAGAATAGCGATGACTTGCGGATGACCTACCGCGAAGCCCACGCGAAGCGCTGCCAGCCCATAGATTTTGGAGAAGGTGCGCATAACAAGCACATTGGGGAATTCGCGCGCCAAAAGCAGGCCATCGGGAAAACGGCCATCGGCATAAAAAGCACGATCAACATATTCACTGTAGGCCTCGTCAAGAACCACAACGACACTGTCTGGCACGGCTTCCAGAAACGCGCGCAACTCAGGTTCACTGACCCAGGTACCCGTCGGGTTGTTCGGGTTAGCCAGAAAGACCACGCGGGTATCGGCATCGATGGCGGCAGCCATGGCAGGCAGATCGGCGCCATACGGCATGGTCGGATGATCGGGTGGTAGCGCAGGCACAATTTTAGCCTGCGCACCCGTGGCCTGAGTTACCAAAGCGTAAACCGCAAAAGCATGAGCGGAGAACACGGCATTACGCCCCGGTGAAAGATACGCGCGGGCAACCAATTCCAGCAGATCATTCGAACCATTACCCAGCGTGATCGCAGATGGCGCCACATCGAACTTCTTTGCAATGGCGGTTTTAAGTGCGTAGCCACTGCCATCGGGGTAAATATGTAGATCGTCCAGAGACTGCATAGCCGCGCGAGCACGCGGGCTGGCACCCAGGGGATTCTCGTTGGAAGCCAGCTTGATGATGTCGGTCAGGCCGAATTCACGTGCGACTTCATCAACGGGTTTGCCGATGACGTATGGGGAAATGGCACGTACGTAATCCAGCGCCTGCCCCGACAATTGTTGACCGATGCGATCGTATGCGCTCATGACACAACCCTGCCCGATGTTGATCCACCCGCTGCATTGGGACTTGATGCAGACATGACCGCGCGTGGATAGGAACCCAAAACACGAAGAGAACTGCAAAACGGTTGCATTTTGCTCAGGGCCGCCCGAATGCGCTCATCGTCTGCATGTCCTTCGAAATCGATGAAAAACACATACTCCCACGCCCGTTCCCGCGCTGGTCGGGATTCGATGCGCATAACATCAATCCCCGCCTCCGCCAGCGGTGCAAGCAAACGCGACAACGCTCCGGGCATGTTGTTGACGGAAAGCACCAGTGAGGTTTTGTCCGCACCCGAGGGCGGTACTGTGTCCCGACCGATCACGACGAATCGGGTGGTATTGAACGCACTGTCCTGAATGTTTGCAGCGACTATATCCAGACCATGCTGCTCTGCAGCCAGCGTGGGACCAATGGCCATGATGCTTGGTGATTCAGCGGCAAGGCGAGCAGCTTCGCTATTGCTCTGCACCGCAATGCGTTCGACGCCGGGATAGTGAACGTCCAGCCATTCCCGACATTGGGCCAATGACTGGGCATGGGACACAATACGCTGGGGCAAGACATCGCGCGCATCCTGCCGAGCCATCAACTGCTGATCTATCTTGAGCGACAGTTCACCGCAAATGCGGACTTCCCCGGGCACCCAAACACCATACAAGGCGCCACCAGTCGCTCCAAATGCCAAGGCATCCAAGGTTTGGGACACGCTGCCTTCCGTGGAGTTTTCAACGGGTACAACGCCGAAATCAACGGAACCCGCCGCAACGGCACGGAAAACTTCGGGAATACCCGGCTCAAGAACCAGATGGGCGCCGTGACCAAACGCGCGCAAGGCCGCCTGTTCGGAAAAGGTGCCCGAAGGACCGAGGCAGGCTACGGAAAGCGGCTGCTCAAGCGCGAGGCAAGCCGACATAATTTCCCGAAAAAGCCAAACCATCGTATCACCCGAAAGAGGGCCAGGATTACGTTCACGCACACGTGACAGTACCTGAGCCTCTCGTTCGGGACGATAAAAAGATGTCTGAGGTTCGTTGGACAACTGCTTGATCTCCGCGACGCGCTCGGCGAGGCGGGCACGTTTGGAAATCAATGCAATCAACTCGGAGTCGAGTGAGTCGATCTGTTGCCGCACTTCAGCCAGCGTGTTGGGCAGAGGCTGATCTGGCGAACGTCGATCCGACCAACCAGCCCCCGCTTCACCCAAAGCGTCTGTCACCGCGTTACCCTTACAGAACGCGGATACGCAGGATGCCGTTGATACCGCGCAAAGCGGCCAAGGTATCGTCTGAAACCGGCGAATCAAGGTCAATCAGAGTATAAGCGACCTGTTTGCGCGACTCGTTCGTCAAACGTTCAATATTGACGTTCGACTTCCCGAGAATATGAGAAATCTGTCCGACCATGTCCGGCATATTGCGGTTGGCGATCGCCAAGCGCTGAACGCCCGAACGAGCCATGCGTACTTCTGGGAAGTTGACCGAGTTACGAATATTGCCGTTTTCGAGGTAATCCTTGATTTGGTCGGCAACCATGATGGCGCAGTTGTCTTCCGCTTCGCCGGTGGATGCGCCCAAATGCGGGAACGTCAGGCAACGGGGGTGGTTTTTGGTCAGGTTGCTCGGAAAATCTGAAACGTAAGCATGTGCCTTACCGGCATCCAGTGCAGCAACCATGGCCGCTTCGTCAACAATGCCTTCGCGAGCGAAGTTCAATACGACAACATTCTCTTTCATGAATGCCAGACGCTCGGCGTTAATCAGGTTGCGGGTGGCATCGATCAACGGCACGTGAAAACTCACGAAATCGGCCTTGGCCAGCACTTCATCCACACTGCTCGCCTGATGAACTTCAGGAGACAATTCCCATGCACGCTCGATGCTGATGCCCGGATCAAACCCGATCACGCGCATACCCAAGGCTTTGGCCGCGTTAGCTACGCGCACACCGATGGCACCAAGGCCAATCACACCCAAAGTGCGACCGGGCAATTCGAAACCAACGAAATTCTTCTTACCCGCTTCAACGGCCTTGTGAATTTCTTCATCGGTACCATTCAGTCCGCGCGCGAAATCCCAAGCCGCACCGAGGTTACGGATCGACATCAGCATGCCAGCCATAACGAGTTCTTTAACCGCGTTGGCGTTGGCGCCTGGCGCATTGAATACCACAACACCCTGTTCGCTCATCTTCTCGACCGGGATATTGTTGACGCCCGCACCAGCACGACCGATGGCCAATACGGATTCAGGCAGGCTCATATCGTGCATCTTGGCCGAGCGAACCAGAATGGCATCGGCAGAATCGATCGGCGCGCTTACGTTGTACTTATCCGCTGGCAGGCGATCGGTACCCTTATTGGAAATGGCGTTCAGTGTGTGAATATTAAACATTTAAAAACCTCTGGAATCTGAAATTAGCCTGAAAGTCAGCCTGAGAGTCAACTCAGGAATTAACCGTGGCGCTGAGCGAAATCGTGCATAAACGCGATCAGTGCGTCGATACCGGCTTCAGGCATGGCGTTATAAATACTTGCACGCATCCCACCGACGGAACGGTGACCGGCCAGTGCAGAAAGACCGGCCTTGTCAGCCTCGGCAAGGAATGGTTTATCCAGCGCATCATCCTTGAGGATGAAGGGGATATTCATCCAGGAACGGGCATTGAGCGCCACCGGATTGCGATAGAAACCGCCACTCTGATCGATGGCAGCATAGAGCTTGTTGGCCTTGCGCTCGTTAATTTGCTTCATTTGCTCCAAGCCACCATTCGCCAGCAGGCGCTTGAATACCAGACCGGCGATGTACCAGGCATAGGTGGGCGGCGTGTTGTACATCGAACCGTTATCGGCGTGGATTTTGTAGTCGAACATGGCAGGCACGTCGGCACCCGCATGGCCGATCAGATCATCACGAACGATGGCGATCGTTAAACCGGATGGACCAATGTTTTTTTGCGCACCGGCATAGATAATGCCGAACTTAGAAACGTCCACAGGACGCGAGAGGATCGTAGATGACATATCGGCAACCAGAGGCACGTCACCACTTTCAGGAATGTAACCGAACTCGGCGCCCGCAATGGTTTCATTCGGTGTGTAGTGAACATAAGAAGCGTTCGGGTTGAACTTCAGCTCATCGGCTGCAGGCAACAGGGTGTATTTGCTCGGCTTGGTATCGGCAACCACGTTGACGTTCAGGAAGCGCTTCGCTTCAGCAATTGCTTTCTCGGACCAGTGACCGGTGTTCAGATAATCGGCAGAACCATCACCACGAGCAGCTTTCAGGTTCATGGGGATCATGGCAAACTGGGCCGATGCCCCGCCCTGCAAGAACAGCACTTTGTAATTGTCCGGAATCGACATCAACTGACGAAGATCAGCTTCTGCCTGCTCAGCAATGGCAACGAATTTTTTACCGCGATGGCTCATCTCCATCACGGACATACCGGTGCCATCGCAATCCAACATCTCGTCGCGTGCTTGAATCAACACATCTTCAGGTAACGTCGCAGGACCTGCGCCAAAATTAAATACTCGCGCCATGATTACTCCCAACCGTTTCTAATTAAAATCCCAAAAACCTATCGACTGATCATTACTCAGTTTCGCTCGAACCGTCTTCTTCAGTAGCGTTCTCATCCCTGTCTGCATCGGAATCTACAGACATAGCCGACACCGCCGCCAATTGCACCAATTTTTCATCGTCACTTAGGCGAATCAGAATGACGCCCTGCGTATTGCGAGAAACCGATGAAATCTGACTGATTTCTGTGCGCACCAATGTGCCGGCATCGGAGATGAGAATGACCTCATCTTCATCCTGAACCAGCGCCGCACCCACCAAAGCACCATTGCGCTCGCTGGTCTGGATTGCGATGACACCTTGGCCGCCACGCCCTTGTAACGGGAAGTCATCGATTGGCGTGCGCTTGCCGTAGCCATGTTCCGTGGCGGTAAGAACCTGACCTTCGCCCACGACAAGCAGAGAAACGACGCGCTGCATCTCGTCCATCCGAATGCCGCGGACTCCACCGGCTGTTCGTCCCATCGAGCGCACGTCGGCTTCTGCGAAACGAATGGATTTGCCCGCATTGCTAAAGAGCATGAGTTCGCGTGAGCCATCGGTGAGCCTGGCGCCGACCAGCCGATCATCGTCGCGCAGGTCAATCGCAATAATACCGGCCTGACGTGGCCGCGAGAAATCAACTAATGGTGTCTTCTTCACTTGGCCCGTGGCTGTGGCGAAGAAAATATAGTGATCGTCGACAAACTCACGCACCGGCAACAGTGCATTGACCCGCTCACCTTCCTGCAAAGGCAGAATGTTCACGACCGGACGGCCACGCGCACCCCGAGCCCCTTGCGGCAACTGATAGACTTTACGCCAATAAACGCGGCCCAAATTGGTAAACATCAACGCCCAAGCGTGCGTACTGGCTACCATCAGCTGCTCAATGACATCTTCATCTTTCATTCGAGTCGACGATTTGCCACGTCCACCTCGCCGCTGGCTCTGATATTCGCTCAGCGATTGGGTCTTGATGTACCCTTCTCGCGACAGGGTGACCACGCGATCCTCTTCCGCGATCAGATCTTCAATGGAGAGGTCTTCATAATCAAAAACAATCTCGGTGCGGCGGGCATCACCAAACTCCTCGATCATGGCAACCAGCTCGTCACGGATAACCTGCATCAGACGAGATTCCGAACGCAAAATATCCAACAGATCGATAATTTTTTCGAGCAAGCTACGATATTCTTCGACGATCTTGTCCTGCTCCAGACCGGTGAGGCGGTTGAGGCGCATTTCAAGGATCGCTTGCGCTTGCTCTTGTGAGAGGCGGTAACTGCGATCCGGCTGCAATCCAAAATCGGCCGTCAGAGATTCCGGTCGGGAAGCGGCTGCATCCGCTCGTTCCAGAAGGGCGTGAACCAGACCCGAATCCCAATTTTGGGCCATTAACGCGGTGCGCGCTTCATTAGAAGTGGGCGCCGCCTTAATCAAAGCAATCATCGCATCAATGTTCGCCAGGGCAACGGCCAGGCCTTCAAGGATGTGCGCGCGTTCGCGTGCCTTACGTAAATCATAGATCGTGCGTCGCGTCACCACTTCCCGGCGATGACGCAAAAATACGGTCAAGATGTCGCGCAAACCCAAGGTACGCGGCTGCCCACCGACAATCGCGACCATATTGATCCCAAACACGCTCTGCATCTGGGTTTGTTGATAGAGGTTATTGAGCATCACATCAGGCAATTCGCCACGCCGAAGCTCGATCACAATGCGCATACCGTCCTTGTCGGATTCGTCACGCAGTTCGGTGATGCCTTCGATTTTTTTCTCGCGGACCAATTCGGCGATGCGCTCAATCAAACGGGCCTTGTTCACCTGATAGGGCAACTCGGTCACGATGATAATGGCTTTGCCGGCACGGTCATCTTCTTCGAAATGGGTCCGAGCGCGCATAACAACGCGACCACGACCAGTGAGATATGCCTCACGAATGCCGGCGGCGCCGTTTATGATGCCGGCCGTTGGAAAATCAGGCCCCGGCACGTGCGACAACAGCGTTTCATCGTCGGTATCCGGATCATCGATCAACGCAATGGTCGCATTCAGTATTTCGGTCAGATTGTGCGGCGGGATATTTGTCGCCATGCCAACGGCGATGCCCGACGAGCCATTCACCAACAGGTTGGGGTAGCGTGCGGGGAATACGCTTGGCTCACTCTCCGATCCATCGTAGTTATCAATGAAATCGACGGTCTCTTTTTCAAGATCGGCCTGCAACTCGTGCGCGACCTTGGCCATGCGCACTTCGGTATATCGCATGGCTGCAGGCGCGTCACCATCAACGGAACCGAAGTTACCCTGGCCGTCGATCAACATGTAGCGCATGGAAAAATTTTGCGCCATCCGGACCAGTGCATCGTAAACCGCAGTATCGCCATGCGGGTGGTATTTACCGATGACGTCACCGACGACACGGGCCGACTTCTTGTAAGGCTTGTTCCAGTCGTTGCCGAGCTCACGCATGGCGTACAGAACGCGTCGATGGACCGGCTTGAGCCCATCGCGTGCATCGGGCAATGCACGACCGACAATTACACTCATCGCATAGTCAAGATATGAGCGCCGCATCTCGTCTTCGAGATTGACCTTGAATATCTCTTGCGCAAATTCAGACATTGTTAATCCTTACGATTTCTCACGCCCAATCCGGTGGTGTCGAGACCCAGTGGCTTATGAGTACAAATAAACGGTCACCATGACCCAGCAAAAAAGAGCCGGAAGTTTACCACAAGATGACAAATGAACGCTCATGCTGATCATCACTTCATATCCCTCTCCACCGTTGTGCCAAGTCAGTAGGCATCACATCAATGATGCGTATCACGCCAACCACGAATGTTGCAAATAAACAACGCGAACGCACCAAGGACAACCAAAAAAACCATTCACGCTGCAATCAATTTAACCCATTGATTATGAAATTAATTACGGCGATTATGCGCACAATGAGCACTCAAAAACCACAAACAGAATCGAAGTATGCCCTCTCGCATACCGTTAAACAGTCACATCCAGCGCGCCCTTTTACTGCAAAAGGAACTCCGGCACTACATTTGCCAATCGAATGGGGCATAATAGATGACGCATCATGCTTATCATTCTCATGCGTCCATTTAGAGAAAGGAGACCTTACAGATGAATAAATTTACCGTACTCGCCACAGGCATCGTTGCGGCCATGGCATTATCCGGTCAAGCCTTCGCCGACCAGAAACCGTTGTCACCTTACGTGTTCAACAGTGCTGGCGAACCCGTTATGACGCCTTACGGCGAATGTGTTCACAATGGCGTGGGTAAAGTTACCCCAGAAACAGCCATTATGGCCTGCGATCCAGACATGATTGCCAAGCCAAAAGAAGCGGCTCCTGCAGCTCTGGTAGAACCACCTCCAGCGCCAGAAATGAAAACAGTCACCCTGACTGCCGACACCTACTTCGACTTCGACAAGTACAACCTCAAGCCAGCCGGCAAAGAAGCTTTGGACAAGTTGATCTCTGAAATGGGCGACATGAACTCGATTGCCAAGATCAAAGTTGTGGGTTACACCGACAGCATCGGCACCGAGAAATACAACATTGGCCTGTCAGAGCGTCGTGCCAACACGGTTGCCAAGTACCTGACTGCTCACAACATCCCTGCCGACAAGATCGAAACCCAAGGCATGGGTGAAGCTGATCCGGTAGCTAGCAACAAGACCAAAGAAGGTCGCGCCAAGAATCGTCGTGTTGTTGTAACAACCGAAGGCGTCAGCAGCAACTAATCATTGCTGATGGTTCGGGTCATTCGACCCGAATGCCGATTGATAAAAACACCGCCTACGCGGTGTTTTTTATTATCCGATCACTTCAGAATCAAAAGTTTAAGGCCGAAATATCGAGGCCAATTTCATCCTGAACCCAAAGGGAAACCCTGATTAAATCAGGGATTCCGCGCGGCTCAGGGATTTGCCGCCGTAAACAACCATCACGGTAATTGTTTATGAAAAAAATCAAAATTCACATTTTTGATTTTCGCCCTCTGAAAATAACAGGATGTAATTATTCAGATCGTTCAAAGAGAATGGCACACTCAAACCCGTGTCCTTATCCAATTCCCATATCCTGAGGAGAGGCTTGAACATGTTCGACTCTGCACTATTCCATGACGTAATCCAGCCCTGGCTGATCAAGATCGCGCTTGCACTCGCCATCGCCGTAGCAGGTTATTACATCAGTCGCTGGACCGTACCCTGGCTTGAACGCGTATTACGGAGAACCCGCGTAGATATCATGTTGATTGGCTTTATCGTCTCCATCGCTCGAACCATTTTCCTGCTTTTCATTGCGGTCGCTGCCTTGTCTCAACTAGGACTCGACACAACATCACTGGTAGCCCTCATCGGCGCCGCCGGTATTGCCGTTGGTCTTGCGCTCAAGGAATCGCTGGGGAATTTCGCCGCAGGGGTCATGATTCTTATTTTTCGACCATTCAAGATCGGTGACTTTGTCGATGGCGCGAATGTGATGGGCACCATCAAAGAAATTGGTATTTTCCAGACCCGCATGACCGATCCATCAAACGTCGAAATCATCGTGCCCAATGCCACGATATACAACAGCCCGATCAAAAACTTCAGCACCCACCCAACGCGTCGAATCGAAATTGCCGTTGGCATCGATTACGCGAACGATCCAAGACAAGCAAAAGAAATCATCACGTCGCTTTGTGCGGCAGACAGCAGGATACTGCCCGAGCCCGCGCCGCTTGTGCTCGTCAATGATTTTGGCGCGTCGAGTATCGACTTGCTGATTCGCGTTTGGGTTAATGCCAGCGACATATTGGCGGTTCAAACGGAACTTCGTGAGCAGATCAAGCAACGGTTCGATGAAGAGAATATCGCCATCCCATTCCCACAAATGGTACTGCGCCGACCCGAGTAACGGTCACAAGCGATGCGCCACCAACGATGGACTGTTACTGCGAGAGGGAAGCCGCAGGCTTGATATAACAATCGAAACGGACCCGACCGCTACTGATGCTCATTGATGGCTGGGCACCAGCCAAAGCGGGCGACTGTGGCGGGCGCTTGACCACATACCGATTCGCCGGTTGCTGACGCGCCCACACGAACAGCGCATCGGCATCCTCGTCACTACCCACCAGATCATGAAAGATGCGCATATCCTTTTTCACCAGCGCGGACTTCTGCCGCTCCGGGAACATCGGATCCATCAACCAAACCGTATCTTTATCGGGTTTGATGTTCTCAGGCCATGCCTCACGGGCGTCCGAACCATAAAGATGGATACGCGATGCAATATCATGCGTCTTGGGCTCCAACCGCGCGCGCAGCAACGCATCAGATAACAAAAAGTGAATCAGTGGATGTCGTTCGAAAGCAAACACGGTGCAGCCCGTACTGGCAAGTGCCCAGGAATCACGCCCAAGTCCAGCCGTCAGATCGATGACAACGGGGCGCCGATTAGCGCGCAAACCTGCCGCTTTTGCCAGCGGTTCACGCAAAGTCATTGGCTGATTGAAACGAGCGTTCTGGACGAAATCGATACCAAGGGAATGACGACCAAACGCATCATTATCTGTTGGTGGAAACAACTGCCAACAACCATCCGAATATCGCAGAACAAAATGATCGGGCTGGATTTCAGCCAATTCTTCCGAACAGACTGTGGGGATAGGAAGAAGCTGCGCCTGCTGAATCAGGCTGACTTCACGCCGATCTGCATCAGCGGTTGGCAAGACCAAACGGACTTTATCAGTCCAAGAAAGTGACGCAGAAACCGTCAAGGAATGGCTCAGATCCACTTACGGTAGATTTTGGAATTGCGCTTGAAGTTATAAAGGGCTTGGCGCTCCGCAGGCAAACCGGAGATATTCTCTGCCGCAAAGCCTTTTTCTTTGAAGAACGCCATGGTCTGCGTCGAGAGCAGAAACAGCGATTTCAACCCCATGGAACGGGCACGCAACTCGAGGAAACCAAGCAACCGCCCTGCCCGTCCGCCGCGCTGATAAGCGGGATGAACCACCAGTGCAGCCAATTCGGCCGATTGTGCGTCTGGGTAGGGATAAAGCGCAGCACACCCGATGATATCGCCATCACGTTCAATCACCACGAAACGATCCAGCTCCAACTCAAGCTGTTCGCGCGAGCGACGAACCAGAACACCCGTTTGCTCCAACGGTTCGATGAGCGCGACGATGCCACCGATATCATCAAGACTGGCCGCACGAATGCGCTCGAAGGGCTCTGCAGAAATCAGGGTGCCGCAACCATCGCGGGTAAAGAGTTCAACCAGCAACGCGCCGTCATCTTCACGGTCGACAAGATGCACACGATCCACACCGCGAGAACAGGCGCGTATCGCGCTTTCCAGATGCAAGCGGAACTCATCGGAAAGCGCCGATCCGGACTGGGACAGAAGCTGGTGCACGTCAGGCAATCCCATTACCGAAGGCAGATTGTCGACAGGATCGGTCAGAAAAATGAGCTTATCGGCACCAAGGCTGACTGCCAGAGATTCTGCAACTTCCTCAGCTCGTAGATTGAAAAGCTCACCGGTGGGCGAAAAACCCAAGTTGCTCTGCACCACAATCGAACCGTCACCCAGCGCGTCACGAATGCCATCCACGTCGACTCTGCGAACTGCGCCGGTAAAGCCCAGATCCACACCGTCGATAACGCCCATCGGACGTGCGGTGACAAAGTTGCCGGTCAGCACGCGTTGCGCGAGACCCGAACCCGAGGACATGCTCAGACGAGTCGACAACCAGGAAAGCAGATCGAACTGCAAAGCACCTACGGCTTCGGTCAAAGGGTCGATCATCTCGAATTCAGTAATACGCAAACCCTTATGGAATTGCGGCTCTATACCCACTTGGGCGAGACGACGATTGATTTGGGGGCGTGCGCCAGGCACCAAAACCAAACGAACACCCAGATCCGCCAACAGGACCAGATCACGCACCACACGATTGAACGACTCGGGTTCAGCCAACGCCTCTCCGCCGAAGGCCACCACGAAAACCTTACCATCGTGCTCACGAATGTAGGGCACGGCATTACGCAATCCGTGGACAAGAACCTGCTGAGGACTCAAAACCGTGGTGGCCGTTTCCATGGCGACATCCTTTGACTGCAAGGGCGTATTCATGCCGGTTGATACTCAGCGTTCATGGCCAGGCCGACAATGCGCCGAACCCGATTAGGCGACCGGGTTGCCGACATCATCAGATACATCGCCCAAAATCAAGAACTCAAGCAATGCCTTCTGTGTGTGCAGGCGTGCTTCCGCCTCTTGCCACACAACGCTTTGCGGGCCATCAATGACTTCAGCCGTTACTTCTTCCCCACGATGGGCAGGCAGGCAATGCATGAACAAGGCATCTGAATTGGCATGCGCCATGACGCCATCGTCGATCACAAAAGTTTTGAAATCCCGGAGGCGGCGCTCACGCTCGTCTTCCTGCCCCATACTAGCCCAAACATCGGTAACCACAAGATCGGCACCCGAGGCTGCCTCATGTGCAGTTCGGACGATATGCACACGATCACCCGCGGCAGCCACAACGGCAGGATCTGGTTGATAGCCCTCCGGGGTAGCGATCATCAACTCGAAATCGAATACCTGTGCTGCGTTGATATACGAATGGCACATATTGAAACCGTCACCGATCCACGCCACGCGTTTGCCCTGAATCGAGCCGCGATTCTGCTCGAAAGCGAACACGTCGGCCAGCAGCTGGCAGGGGTGGTTCAAGTCGGTCAGCGCATTGATCACGGGCACGCGGGAATAAGCGGCGAATTGCTCCACCATGTGGTGATCTTTTGCTCGGATCATGACCGCATCGACCATCCGAGAAATGACCCGGGCGGAATCCTCAATCGGCTCGCCCCGCCCCAATTGGGTGTCACGTGGCGACAGAAAGATGGCTGTACCGCCTAATTGGGCGATACCCGCCTCGAAGGACAATCGCGTGCGTGTCGATGCTTTCTCGAAAATCATCCCCAAGACCCGTTGACGGAGGGTATCCGGTCGAACGCCCGCATCATATGCTTTCTTGAGCGCCTCGGCCCGAGCAAGAATTCGACGATAGTCCGCCTGGGAATAATCCAGCAAACTCAGGAAGTGACGCACTGACATAAAAAAATCTCTACCTACCGGGCAACAGGCTCAGTGCCCATCACCCCAATAAAATTTGAACAATAAAATAATGCAAGGAATGCCCCCTGCCGGCACCCTGCGCGAGCCCTAGAGCACGTTAGTCCGTTACTTGAGTCGCGTTGGCATGCAACCAGGAAAGAACCACGTCACCCAGGCGCTTTACGAGGTCATCGGCCTGTTCATCGGACAGGATCAACGGAGGCAGCAACCGGATCACAGAGCCAGCCGTCACGTTGATCAACAACCCCTCATCCAAGGCCAGTCGGACCAGTTCGCCACAGGGCCGATCCAGCACAACCCCAATCATCAAGCCTCGACCGCGCAGTTCAAGCACAGCGGACTGTCCGGCAAAGACGGTGTGCAAACCACTGCGAATCCGCTCACTCAACTGTGCCGCACGTGAAACGAGTTGGTCCCGCTCAATCACGCTCAGAACCGTATGCGCAACTCGGCAAACCAGAGGATTGCCCCCAAATGTCGAACCATGATTGCCCGGCGCGAACAGGGTCGCGGCCTTTCCTGCACCCATACAAGCGCCAATCGGTACACCGTTCCCGAGCCCTTTGGCCAAACTCATGACATCAGGCAACAAGCCCTCTTCATGCTGGAAGCCAAACCACTGCCCGGTACGTCCGATGCCGGTTTGCACTTCATCAACCATCATCAACCAGTCGTGCTGATCGCATAATGCCCGAATACCCTGCAAATATCCCTCGGGCGCCGCACGGACGCCGCCCTCGCCTTGAACGGGCTCGACCAGCACCGCCACGATGTTGCCGTGCAACGTCGCCATCCGCTCAATCGCTTCAAGATCACCGTAGGGCACTCGCAGGAAGCCGACAACCAAAGGGCCGAACCCCTTCTGAATAGCCGCATTTCCAGTCGCAGCCAGCGTAGCCAGCGTCCGGCCATGGAAACTGGTTTCCATCACCAGGATTTGTGGATTTTCAATCTGCCGTTGATGCGCATACAGCCGAGCCAGCTTGATTGCCGCCTCGTTTGCTTCCGCCCCGGAATTAGAAAAAAAAACCGATTCCATACCGGAAATCTCGGCCAACTTGTCGGCCAACCGGGATTGCCAATGCACGCCGTAAACATTAGAGGTGTGTATGAGGGTCTTTGCCTGATCACAAATGGCTTCACTGATATCAGGATGGGAATGCCCCAACCCCGTCACTGCGATACCGCTCAATGCATCCAGATACTCGCGCCCGGCCTCATCCCACAAACGCGCACCCTCACCACGAACGAACGTGACCGGCTGCCGATTATAGGTAGACATCAAATGGCTGCTCATTTGGCTGCTCTCATCTGAATATTCATGGTGCGATGCTCCTGACCAATGCATCAAGTAAGGTTGTGCAAATAAAGATACAACAAATAAAGGGGATTCGAGCCCCCTTTATTTGAGCTTATCATAAAAGCAGATACCTTCCTCGGGAATGCGCGACTCAAAACACGATTCGCCCTGCTAGAATAAACACGCTAATGCGGCCAGACCCTAACCGGAATCGAGCTATTCACTTCCCCCGCCTTGTCGAGAAAAATCGTATGACAGCCCAATCAAGTGCCCGCGCCGATGAGCTGATTAAGTTCAACCAATTATCCGACCAATGGTGGGATCAGGACGGTGCATTTGCTGCGCTTCACGCCATCAACCCCTTGCGCATCCAGTTCATAACTCAACATGTCGAACTATCGGGTGCACGCGTGCTCGATGTCGGTTGTGGCGGTGGGATTCTAAGCGAAGGGCTCACGTTGGAAGGCGCAAAGGTCACGGCACTTGATCTGGCTGCTGATGCGTTGCAAGCGGCAAAAACGCACGCGAATGAACAGGGTTTGAATATCGACTATCGCCTGGAAGATATTCTTTCGTTTGCAGAAACGCATGCAGGCACTTTTGATCAAGTCACCTGCATGGAAATGCTGGAACATGTCGACCAACCTGAATCAATTGTTCAAGCACTGGCCAAAGCGGTTAAACCGGGTGGATGGGTGTTTTTATCCACCTTGAATCGAAATCCGAAATCATGGTTATTCGGTATCGTTGCGGCAGAATACCTGCTCAAATTGGTGCCTCGTGGCACGCATGATCACAAGCGGTTCATCAAGCCGTCCGAACTGGCACGCATGGCCCGTCAGGTCGGGCTTAACCCAGTGGCGTTCACCGGCATTACCTACAACCCCCTCACCCGTTCGTATGCCCTGAATGCGCAGGATCTGGACGTAAACTATCTCATGGCCTGCCGTCGCCATGAGATTTGATACAAAGCTGCCTTCCAACCAAACTCATCCTGTTCAAGGCGTGCTGTTCGACCTCGACGGGACACTGATTGATACGGCACCCGATATGGCACTTGCACTCAATCGCCTGAGGTTGGAATGTAACTTGCCCCCCATGCCTTTCGAGCAGATTCGCCCGCAGGTATCCAATGGTGCGCGGGGCCTGCTGGAGATTGGCTTTCAACTCGGTCCGAATGATCAAGGATTCGCGATTCTTCGCGATCGCTTCCTTCAACTCTATCGGCAGGATATCGCAGGAGAAACCCGCTTGTTTGCGGGATTCGATAAAGTGATCGACTGGTTGAATAAGCAAGAAATGCATTGGGGCATCGTGACCAACAAACCCGGTTTCCTGACTCGGGAACTGGTGAAGGAACTGGACTTAAAGCCCGCAGTTGTAATTGCAGGAGATGACTTACTCCGGCGCAAACCCTATCCCGATCAGCTCATTTATGCTGCGGGGCAACTACGGCTGCCACCACAACACATCCTGTATGTGGGCGACCATGAGCGCGACATACAAGCCAGCCGAGCCGCACATATGCCCTCCGCTGCCGTCCGCTGGGGTTATCTGGACGGCGAAAGGCCGATCGAAGACTGGCTGGCCGATGTCATTCTGACAAACCCCACTGACTTGCTCGACTTACTCTCACCAACCCCTAATCCAAACTAAAAAAATCCAAGGTTTCCCCTATGTCACGCTCCGTACTCAGCTTTCTTCCTTGGGCGATTGCGCTCAACAGCTTTCATCCCTCTGAGCCATTGGAAAGTTTTGCGGATCTCATGGGGTTTTATCGAGATGCGTTACCTAAATTGCGTCCCGGAAACTTTGAGAAGATCAAATCGAATGACCCGGCAAAGGCCGCTCAAATCGATGGCCTGATCATGGCGCTACTGTTGGTGGATGGTTTGCTTTGTGCTCGGGCAGATCATCAAGCAAACAAACCGCTGCGCCTACCTGTTAATGAATTGGCCGAATACCGAGTGGATGCGAATCACTTCGAGCAACAAACTGTGGATTTTGCCTGGCGCCGATTATGCGAACGCTACATTCGTCGCAGCCGGGATTTGCTCCAAGCTGCGGCCGTCTTGGGCAAGCCCTGGCTGTCTGGCATGACCTACCGTTTGTGTATTGCACGAACCGAGCAGGTACTTCGCGAGATTCAGGTCGATCCGGCTATCACCTATGCCGGCGGTCGAAGCCCGAAGCTTATGGATCGGCTTACGGCGATGACGCGAATTTTGTGGCGCACCCTTACCGGTCGCCGTTAAAACCAGCGCTGAGATGGCATTGCGTGCCGTTTAAAAGTCATCCTCTATCAACCGCTTGACCCGAGTCATTTCCAGCAGATCGTCAAGCCGACGTCGAGCATCCTTGTTCTCAACTGGTTTTACCTTTTCCACTTCAGGTTCTGCATCAGTCGAATCTTCGGCATCGTCTTCCCAATGCTCGTTGAGATCGGAAATATCGTCGTCTTTACTCACAGTATGTTCCTCAGGAATTGATGGATTTTCGCAGCCTTATACCGTGTTTTTTTCAGCTTGAGAAGAGGGCTTTGCTCCTCGTCTGAAAAATAGTCGCTTCATCACGAATATTTCAATCTCACACAAATGACACCCACAAAAAAACCGCCGGGGTAACCGGCGGTTTCATAACGAGAAAATCAATCAATAAACAGATGATTACTGCTCTTCTTCGTCCAGATCAAAATCATCGTCATCTCCAATTTCCTCGATACGCTCGAGATCCATGAAGCCTTCGATTTCGTCGGCAAACATAACGGCTGTGTCTGCCCACACCATCGGACGAACTTCCGTGGAAAGCACGCCCTCTTCCTCAATCTGTACCAGCGCAAAACAGGTCAAGGGCTCATAACCGATGCCTTCGTCCTCATCGCTAATCAGGGCGTACCAATCATCTGCAGGCATGATGCTCAAAATTTTCGAAGCCATCGTCTTTCTCCTTAGGTGGTGGGTGAAGGTATTTATGGTTGATCATGTCAGCGGCATATGACGCTATCATGGCGTATCTTCAGAACAAAAGGGCCCTTCAAAAAACTTGAATATGGGGGGTTTCGAGGTCCCAAAATTCAAATCAATTTTTAATGTGGCGTTCAAAAACGAGGCGGCCATTAACCCATGTAGCGTGGGTTTGATGGCGGAAATCCCAGCCGAAAAACGGCGTATCCTGGCCGGCTGAACGCATCGTTTTCTCATCCAGAGTCCAGTAAGCGTCGGGATCGATCAGTGCCACATCGGCCCGTGTACCCAATGCGAGTCGACCTGAATCATTCAGACCGAATAGCTCGGCCGGACGACGCGTCAGCGCATCCAGGGCTCTGGTCAGACTCAAACCCTCTTCATCAACCAGCTTGAGCACGAGCGGCAACAAGGTATCCAAACCGGAAATCCCCGGCTCCGTCGCCGGAAATGGTGCCAGCTTGGCATCGGTTTCGTGCGGTTGATGATCGGAAATCACGCAATCGATCGTGCCGTCCGACAGCCCGGCACGCAGAGCATCCCGATCCCGCAAGCCACGCAAAGGTGGCTGAACATGCGTATTTCCGCATAGCGCGTCCGTGTCCATTTCGGACAACCAGAGGTGGTGCGCGCTCACGGAGGCCGTTACCGGCAAACCTTCCGCCTTGGCTTGGGCAATCATTCGCACGCCCGCACGCGAAGAAAGATTGTTGATGTGGATGCGTGCGCCCGTTTCCGCCACCACCGCCAGCAACTGTGCCAACGGAGCCGTTTCGGCAGACACAGGAATGCCCGGCAGGCCCAGTCGAGTGGCGATGGCCCCTTCGTGCGCGCATCCGCGCTTGCTCAGGGATGGGTCTTCGGGCTGAATCACGACCAGAATATCGAAGGTGGCTGCATACTCAAGCGCTCGGCGCAACAGACGCAAATCGCGCACGGGATAATGGGCGTTGGACACGGCGACGCACCCGCCTTCGGTCAATTCGGCCATTTCCGCCAGCAATTCACCCTTCAAACCTTGCGTAAGCGCACCGATCGCCACCACACGGGCACGACCGGACAATTGAGCGCGACGTTTAATGAAGCGTGCCACGGCAACGGTATCCAGTACAGGATCGGTATCAGGCGGCATACAAACGGTTGTAATACCGCCCGCAACGGCTGCCAATGTTTCTGTTGCAATCGTCGCCTTATGCTCCAACCCAGGTTCGCGCAGACGCGCCCAGCCATCGATGACACCGGGAATCAACCACAACCCCTTGGCATCTATCTTTTGAACCTGAGTGTGAGGGAACTGCTCGGGTGCATCACCGATACCCACGATCCGGCCATCTGCCAGATACACATCAGCGATGCGATCAAGCTGGTCAGCCGGATCGAACACCCGCGCGCCCTGAATGAGCCAGGTGTCGCAATCAATGCCCGGACGACAACCTTCAGGATGCCGCACGGGGTCGAGATCAATACCGAGGTTAGGGGGATTTTGAATCATGATTCTGCACTCATGCACAACGCCATCACGGCCATACGCACGCCAATACCGTTGGAAACTTGTTCGAGAATGACGGACTGAGGGCCGTCGGCAACACGGGATTCGATTTCCACCCCGCGATTGGCCGGCCCCGGATGCATCACAATCGCATCGGGTTTGGCCCAACCGAGTTTTTCTTCCGTGAGGCCGTACAAGCGATAAAACTCCTGCTCGGTCGGCAACAGGCCGCCTTCCATGCGTTCGCGTTGCAGACGCAGCATGATGATGACATCCACATCTTTCA
This sequence comes from Halothiobacillus neapolitanus c2, assembly GCF_000024765.1. Taxonomy (GTDB): domain Bacteria; phylum Pseudomonadota; class Gammaproteobacteria; order Halothiobacillales; family Halothiobacillaceae; genus Halothiobacillus; species Halothiobacillus neapolitanus. The sequence goes on from NC_013422.1 coordinate 1,464,538, forward strand.
AACCCTGGCGCATATCGTGGAATACGCGCACGCCCAGCGGTTCGATGTCATTCGGTATGAGGGTGCGCGGGCCGATGACGCGCAGTTCGCCCACATTGAGCGAGTTAAAAGCGTGAATCTGTGAACGGGCGACGCGAGAGTGTTTCACATCGCCGACAATCGCGATGCGCAAGGGCGCGAAATCACCCTTGATTCGCCGGATCGTGAACGCATCCAGCAGCGCTTGCGTCGGATGTGCATGCCAACCATCGCCCGCATTCAGAACGGAAACGTGCGGCGCTACATGACGAGCGATAAAGTGCGCCGCGCCGGATTGTTCATGGCGCACCACAAACATATCCGCCTGCATGGCTTCGATATTTCGCAACGTATCCAGCAAGCTTTCACCCTTGGTGGTGGCCGAGGTGGAAAGATTGATGTTCAACACATCAGCCGACAGCCGTTTGGCCGCCAGCTCGAAGGTGGTGCGCGTGCGCGTGGATGATTCGAAGAACAGATTCACCACCGTACGCCCGCGTAAGAGCGGAACCTTCTTGATTTCTCGATCCGATACCGACATGAAGTTTTCAGCCGTATCGAGAATACGCGTAATCCAGGTCGGGCCAAGGCCCTCGATGGTCAATAAATGCTTGAGATGTCCCTGCGCGTCAAACTGGATTGCCCAAGGATCAGTCGCCAGTTTGGGAATCATCGGGCGCACAAAATTGACGGCCATCAGGCATTTTCCTCACGAGTCACAATACGGGCGCTCAATGGATCGGGGCCATCGACATGAATTTGCTGGTCAGCCGCAAGGTGAAGGCGCTGCCCGACCGTATCAGCGGCAATCGGCAGTTCACGGCCATCGCGCTCGAACAACACAACAAGCCAGATACGCGCCGGGCGACCATAGTCGAACAGCTCATTCATGGCCGCGCGAATGGTGCGCCCGGTGTACAGCACGTCATCGACCAGAATGATGTCGCGACCGTCGATGTCAGCGGGCAAATACGATGGCGAAACCTGCGGGTGCAGGCCCAAAGTATCAAAATCGTCCCGATAGAACGTGATATTCAGCTTGCCCAGCGGCTCGGCCAGATTCATGCGCTGGTGTAATGCTTCGGCCACCCAAACACCACCACTGTGGATACCCACCATCAGCGGATCGTTTAATTTGCCCAGATCAACCGCCTGCTTCAACTCGGAAAAACACGAGTCAATCAATAGATCAACTGACTTGATTTCAGCACTAGATGTCATGTTTAGGTCCCATTTGTTTGGTATGCGGCAGAAGATTCCACGGAATGCTCCGACGAGTGCACCGGACTTTGACTGAAAAATGTTTCAAGGATGATGGCAGCAGCCTGAGCATCGATCATACTGGGCGATTTCTTCACTTTATCCTTGCCGTGACGGGTGGTGAGCAGCATCTGCGCATGTTCAGAACTCAGTCGCTCATCGACGTAACGAACCGGCAGATTAAAACGGCCATCCAGCCTGCGGCCGAAGCGACGGATGAACTCGGCAACGGGATAAGTCTCGCCCGAATCCATCAACGGCCAACCCAACACCAGACCAACCGGGCGCCATTCATCCAGTAGTTGCCCGATGGCATCCCATTGGATCTGATGTGCGTTGCGATGATGCAGCGTGGTCAATGGACGTGCACTGCCCAGCATTTGCTCACCCACGGCAACACCGATACGCCATGCTCCATAATCGAATGCCAGCCAGGTGCCGGGCAGGACCGAAGTCGTCATGGCGATTCGGCGCAAACTCAGGCGTGACCGGCTTCGCCGGACAGCAAGTTCATGTCGACACCCAAACTTCGTGCAGCTGCAGCCCAACGTTCCTCAACCGGATAATCGAAGATCAGCTCGGTCGTCGCCGCAACAGTCAACCAGGTATTGTCAGCGAGTTCCTGCTCAAGCTGCCCCTCGGACCACCCCGAATAGCCCAGCGCGATCACTGCACGCGCCGGGCCAGCGCCTTCGGCCAATGCCTGCAAAATGTCTTTGGAGGTCGTAAGACCGATTTCATCTGTAATTTCCAGTGTCGATTCCCAACCGCCGTGCGGTGTATGCAATACAAAACCGCGTTCCAGCGCGACTGGGCCACCCATGAAAACGGGTCGACCGCGAATCGACGGGTTGGAACAGGAAATCTTCATGTGATCGAAAATATCACCCAAAGTGACATCCAGCGGACGATTGATGGTAATCCCCATCGCCCCGTCTTCATTGTGCTCACAGACATACGTGACCGTGTGATTGAAGTTCGGATCGTCCAGACTGGGCATGGCGATCAGTATCTGGTTCTTCAACTGAATTGGATCGGTAAAGCTGATCGTCGAGGTGCGTGCAGGGCGTTTATCCTGCGCCTCAATAGTTGGTGTTTGGGAATGGTCTTCTGGAGGAAATTTAATCATAGAGTTAATGATAAACCCCCGCCGCTTGTTAAGGAACCACTGGTAGTGAACCAAGAGCAAAAGTCGAGCGCGTGTTTCTCGAGTTACCCATGGAAATCATGCTTCGGCACGAAAGATCAATGGGTGAAATCAAGCGGATGCGCAGCAACTGAAAACGCTTACCTGCCGCGAGATGGTTTCCGCCCTGGGGCAGTGGTTCGAGCCGTGCCTTGACGCTCCCGACGGATCGGTTTGCCACCGGCACGCGCGGGTTTGCCGCGCTTATCCGAGCCTTCTTCTGTCATTTGCGGACGTGCGCGAGACAAAACCGGACGCGGTTCTCCGGGTCGACTCGAGCGGGTTGTTGCACGCTCAATTGGGCGAGATGTCGGTCGGCCAGCAGTATCGGCGCCCTCTTGCGACTCAGCGCGGACAGGAACGCGGAACGGTTCGGCAGGCCGTTTGGCGACCGTGCCGGTTTGCACACGGGCCCGATACGGTTTCAGCGCGCGCCGCTTGGTGTCTTCATCCTGCACTTTGCGACGAGTTTCGGGGCGAAGGCCAACGAGTTTGACCAACGCATCTTCCATTTCTGGCGGCAGATCCTGCGCGCGCCCCGGCTTGAGGCGTGGCGGCAACGGAATGCCCGCGTAACTGATGCGGATCAGGCGGGAAACCACGGCGCCCACGGCTTCAATCATGCGGCGAATTTCACGATTCCGCCCCTCACGCAGGGTCACGTGATACCAGCGGTTCACCCCAGTGCCACCGGCGTCGCTGAGTTGATCGAAATGGGCCGGGCCGTCATCGAGCTGGACTTCGGTGGTCAACTGCTTGACCTGATCCTCGGTTAATCCGCCCAGTACACGTACAGCATAAGTCCGCTCGATCTGGTGGCTCGGGTGCATCAAGCGGTTGGCCAACTCGCCATCATTGGTCGCCAGTAGCAGGCCGGATGTGTTGAAATCCAGACGACCTACGGTAATCCATCGCCCTTGGCGAATGGCGGGAAGTGAGCCGAATACGGTTGGACGACCTTCCGGGTCGGAAGTAGAGGTGATCTCGCCCTCAGGCTTGTGATAAATGATGACGCGCCGGATCGGTGTTTCGTCGGAAACAGTGATTTTCTGCCCGCGCACGTCGAGAACATCGCCCGCTTCGGCCACGTCACCGAGCTGGGCAACCACGCCGTTCAATTTAACCTCACCCGCACTGATCCAACCCTCGATCATGCGACGGGAACCGAGTCCCTGGGTGGCCAGAATTTTTTGCAGGCGTTGTTTACTCACGCGATTAGTCTCTTAGGTGTGAGGTCGAACGGTTTCGCCTCATTTGATGGTTTATTCATGCATTTTTTCAAGCTAATGATAAGCTCCATGACAATCATTACCAAGAGATACCGACACACCCTCATGTCAACGGCGGCAGAAACAACAAGTTCAGCAGAAACGCCCCCCTTAGCCCGCTGGCTTGAGGACAAAGACGCACGCGACAGGCAGGTGACTGTGCTGGTACTGAGCGGCACGTGGACGATCCACAGCCTGCAGCATGTGCCAACGCTGGATACGTTGTCCGGCGCACCAACCAAAAAAGCGGATAAACCCTGCATTGTGCTTCGAAGCGAGATGAGCGCGTTTGATGGTGCGGGCGCTCTGGTGCTGGCCCGGTGGATTAGAACGTGGCGGGCCGATGGCTTTGAGGTTGATCTTGGCGAGTTTCCACCGCGCGAAACGTCGTTACTCCAATTACTCGACGATCGGCTCGTCGATACCGAACCCGCGCCCGTAAAAAAACCGAAAATGATCGCCCGCATCGGTCAGTTCACGGTGGAACAATGGCATGAAACCCGTTCTTTTCTGGCATTTCTGGGCGAACTCGTTTGGCGCGGTGCTCCGCTTTTGCTCACTTTTTGGCGCATTCGTTGGCGGGCAGTCATATCAGAAATCGATGCGGCCGGTGTGCGGGCGCTTGGCATCGTCGGTTTACTCTCGTTCATGATCGGCATGGTCATGGCCTATCAAGGCGGCGCCACACTGCAAAACTATGGTGCCAACGTGTTGATTGTCGATTTGGTAGGCATCATCACGCTACGTGAAATGGGGCCCTTACTGGCTGCCATCATCGTGGCCGGTCGCACCGGCTCGTCATACACCGCTCAATTGGGCACCATGCGGATCACCGAAGAAATTGATGCCCTGCGCGCCATTGGCGTACCGCCGTTTGAGATTCTGATTTTCCCCAAGGTGCTGGCCTTGATAATCACCCTGCCCCTGCTCTCCATCTTCTCTGATTTGATGGGTCTGCTGGGCGGAGCGGTGGTGGCCAACTATGGCTTTGGGGTGTCTTTCTCAGTGTATTTTGATCGAATGCCCGAGGCCGTATCGCTCACAACGCTTTGGCTCGGGCTGCTCAAAACCCCGGTATTCGCCATCGTCATCGCGTTGATCGGCTGTATGCAGGGGCTGCGGGTGCGCGGTAGCGCGGCGGAAGTCGGCCATGCGACGACGGTCAGCGTGGTACAAGCCATTTTCATGGTGATTGTGATCGATGCGCTCTTTTCGGTGCTCTACAACGTGATGGGCTATTGACATGACAGCCCCTTCCCTAAAAAAAACCGATCTGCCACCCTCCAGAGATCTGGTTATCGATGCGGAAGGCATCATTAATCAGTTCGGCAGCAATCGCGTGCACGATAACCTCGATTTCAAGCTTGAACGCGGTAAAATTCTTGCCCTTGTGGGCGGTTCAGGCACCGGAAAAACGGTGCTTTTGCACACCTTGATCATGCTGCGACAGGCCAATGCCGGATCACTCAAACTCTTTGGTGTGGATATAAACTCGGCCAATGATGCCCTCCGTCAATCATTACGTGAGCGTATTGGCGTGTTGTTTCAGGGCGGTGCCTTGTTCACTTCGCTGACCGTGCTGGAAAACGTACTGCTTCCGATCAAGGAACACGGTCATTTTGATCCGCATTGGCTCAACGACCTGGGCATCAGCAAAATTCTTCTGGCCGGTTTGCCCGCCGAAAGTGCGCATAAATTGCCCATGGAGTTATCTGGCGGCATGGTGAAACGGGCCGCATTGGCGCGGGCATTAGCGCTTGATCCCGAGTTATTGGTGCTCGATGAGCCCACCTCGGGGCTCGATCCGATTGGTGCAGCTGCGTTCGATGATCTGGTGCGCACCTTAAGCGATTCACTGGGCCTGACCGTTTTGCAGGCCACGCACGATTTGGATTCCATTTGGCGCGGCGTCGATGAAGTTGCGTTCCTTGGTCGAAAAAAAGTATTGGCCGTGGGCACCGCTGCCGAACTGGCGGCACGCGATGAACCCGAACTACAGGCTTATTTTCGCGGCGCGCGATCACAAGCATTCTGGCTGGGTGCGCAGCAGGAAAAGCAGCATTCGCAGGCTGCATCACCCTCTTTTCCATCAGAGACAAGCTAATGGATTCTAAAATCAATTACACCGCTGTCGGCTTATTCGTTTTGCTGCTCATCTTTGGTTTAGCCGGCACTGTTTATTGGCTTGTAACGGGAGGGAAACAACAGGCATTTACCCCATATGTTATCTACGCCACCGACAGCGTGGCTGGCTTGACGGTCAACAGTCACGTACTTTATCGGGGTGTGGACGTAGGCCAGGTCAAGAGCATTCGCATTGATAGAAATAATCCGGGACGAATTCGGATATTGGTTGATATTGACGAAAATGTGCCCATTTTTTCAGACACCGTCGCGCAACTTAGGCCACAGGGTGTTACTGGACTGAGCGTTCTGAACTTGACCGGCGGCAAATCGAGCGTTTCATTGACGCAACGCAACAAACAGGGAGAATTGGTCATCCCCTACCAACCCTCTATCTTTTCCCGGCTCGAGGGCGGCCTGAGCGAAACCATGGTTAAATTTTCGCGCATCAGCAATCGGCTGGATATGCTCTTAAGTGAAAAGAACATCGCAACACTGGATAACACGCTGCAAAACATTAATACGTTATCCACCGTGCTCGCCGAACATAAAGACGATATTTCAGCTGCCATCATTGCCGGACGTACCACACTGCAAAACACAGCCGAAGCCAGTCAATCGGCCAATTCACTCATCAAACAATCCCAAAGACTGATCGCACGCTTCGACAAATCGATTCAAGGGCTCAAAAGCACGCTGACCGCAGCAAATGAGGCAGCCAATAAAGTGAGCGCTGCGAGCGAAAGCACACTGACCATGAGCAAAACCGGCAATGAAACGCTCACAAACTTCAACCAGCAAACGTTGCCCGTGCTCGATGGCCTGCTCACGCAACTGCAAGAGACCAGCAGGGCGCTGACGCAACTTGTCAACGAGATCAACGAAAATCCAAGTCAGATTTTGTACGGTACAGCACCTATTCCACCGGGGCCGGGTGAGAGCAAAACGCGCCCCAGGCTGATTCAAATCACCCCATCACCTTGATGCAGCGCTTCTGTAAGGATTTACCATGCGGCAGTTAAATTCGATAAAAACCATCGCCAGCTTAGCGATGTTAAGTATTTTTAGCGCAACCTTAGCTAGCTGCAGCCTGCCCATCAGGGCACCGGAGCAGCAGAATGTGTTTCGCTTTAACAGCCCAAACATTCAAACGCCTACCATCGATTCAACGAGTTCCGAAAGCGCCTTTCTAATCCAAATGCGAACACCCAGAGCCGCCGAAGGGTTTAACACCCAGTCGATGATGTACAGCCGCGATGCCCTCAACCTTGCGCCCTACCGAGACAGCCGTTGGTTGGCCACACCGGCACACATGCTCGGCGACGTGATTGAACAAACCTTGCTCAAACAGCCTTGGGTTGCGGGTGTCGTACCCAATTCGGCGAATGCACCTGTTGCCGCCAATCTCAGTTGCCGGTTGATCCGCCTTGAGCACGACATCGATGGCTCAACGGGCAAAGCGCACCTTGTAATGAGCTGCCTTTGGACAACGCCAGCCAATCATGAGGTTCAAGGCCATTTGCGCTTTGATCAAACTCAAGCCATTACGCGCAACGATGCCACCGGATTTGCCACAGCCAGCCAACAGCTGGTCAATCAGGCCGTTACACAAATCATCAATCAAACCCGCGCGGTCATTGTCAAAAGCACCAAAGCCAATAGTTGAACGCCAAGTTACAAGTGGGCTCCTCGAAATATCATGATTCTTCGTTCCCGCGAAAGCTGGAACGAAGAAAAATCAAGGCGCTGGATTCCCGCCTACGCGGGAATCACGAGTTTTTCGAGCTTCCCAAGTGGTAGGAATTGCCTGGTACTCGGCTCAATCTTAATCCTGTAACGCTTCGCAATCAGTTAGAATGATCGGCTTTGCTGGATTCAACCCGCTTCACGCCGCATTTTTTACCCACATTCTTTGGAAACACCATGTCATTTGCTGAACTGGGCCTGATGCCCGAGTTACTGACCGCGCTCGACGCCGTCGGCTATACAAGTCCTACCCCCATCCAACGTGAAGCGATCCCGATCGTCTTGTCCGGGCGGGATCTTCTGGCCGCAGCCCAAACCGGCACCGGGAAAACCGCCGGCTTCACCTTGCCATTGTTGCAACGACTCGCCACCACGCCTGTCTTGCACCCGGCACCCAAACACCGCATTCGTGCACTCGTGCTGACACCTACGCGCGAACTGGCTTCGCAGGTAGAAGAAAGCGTCAAGCAGTATGGCCAAAAGTTAAAATTGACCTCGATGGTGATTTTCGGCGGCGTGAACATCAACCCACAGCGTGATCGTCTGCAACGCAAACTCGACATCCTCGTCGCCACGCCAGGGCGCCTGCTCGATCACGTCGGCCAAGGCAACGTGGACTTGGGCGGCGTGGAAATTCTGGTGCTGGATGAAGCCGACCGCATGCTCGACATGGGATTTATCCGCGACATCAAGCGGGTGCTCGCCCTGTTGCCCAAGCAACGGCAAAACCTGCTCTTCTCGGCCACCTTTGCGCCTGAAATAAAAACCTTCGCCCAGAATTTGCTCGACAACCCGGCCAAGGTCGAAGTTGCGCCACAGGTCACCACCGCCGAGCGCGTTGAGCAACGGATTTATCCCGTTGACCGGGATGCTAAAAAAGCCCTGTTACAACAGCTCATCGTCGATGGCAACTGGAATCAAGTGCTGGTCTTCACCCGCACCAAACACGGCGCGAACCGTCTGGCCGAACAGCTCGACAAGGACGGTATCCCCGCCATGGCGATTCACAGTAACAAGAGCCAGTCTGCCCGTGAGAAAGCGCTCGGTGCATTCAAGGCCGGCAAACTGCGCGTCCTGGTCGCAACCGACATTGCAGCCCGTGGCATCGATATCGACGCCCTGCCTCATGTCGTCAACTATGAATTGCCGAACGTCCCCGAAGACTACGTGCATCGTATCGGTCGGACCGGTCGCGCCGGTGCGGGCGGCGAAGCCGTTTCCTTGGTGTGTGTGGACGAGCATAAACTGCTGGCCGATATCGAGCGCACTATTCGCCAGAAACTCGAACGCGTTATTGTGCCCGGCTTCGAACCGGACCCGAATGCCAGGCCCGAGCCATTGCGCAAACCACAGGCAGCGCGCCAACCCCGCCGCGACTTTCCACCACGCAGCGCTCAAGGCCATGGTGGACAAGGTCACAACGCCCAGGCACCTCGGTCAGCCGGCTCCCAGCGGGATGGTCAACCGCGTTCAGCCGGTAGCGCCGCAGCGGGCAATCGCCCCCAAAGAGATGGCGGCAGAGATACGGGCAACCGCTCACGTCCTGCGGGTTCCGGTCAGCGCCGTCGGCCTTCTGGCAACGTGTAACATTGCTACCATTTTGGTACCAAATGATCTGATTCGGGTTCTAACCCGATTTACCGGCTAACTGTGGGTTGCAAAACAATCCTGCACAAGAGAGTCAGGGTCAACCAAGGTCAGTTTGATAAGCAAGCTCCCGTCACTGAATCATTAGTCGCAAGTATTGAGCAATACTGAATACAGACTGCAGGCCGTTTTTTTTGACCTGCATCTTTGTCCAAATCAATCTTATCAGCCGCGCTTTTCTTTCATCTTCGCTTCGATTTCAAGCACTTTGCGCGTAGTGTTAACAACCGTATCGGGATTCAAGCTCATGGACTCAATCCCAATCTCGACCAGAAATGCGGCCATCTCGGGATAGTCGGACGGCGCCTGACCACACAGGCCGGAATGGATGCCGTTGCGCGCGCAGCCTTCTACCGCAAGCCGGATCATCTCCTTCACGCCGTCGTCACGCTCGTCATAATCGAATGCGACCATCTCGCTATCCCGATCCACGCCCAGCGTCAATTGCGTCAAATCATTTGTGCCAATCGAGAAACCGTCAAACCGCTTCGCGAATTGATCGATCAGGATCACATTATTCGGGATTTCACACATGGCATAGATTTGCAGACCGTTCTCGCCCCGTTTGAGCCCGAATTCCGCCATTTTTGCCAGCACGTCGTCGGCTTCTTTCACGCGACGAACAAAGGGCAGCATGAGAATCACATTGGTTAGCCCCATCACTTCACGCACACGCTTCATGGCGAGACATTCAAGACGGAAACCTTCCTCGTAGGCCGGATGGGCATAGCGGGCAGCACCACGGAAACCAATCATCGGATTGGCCTCGTCCGGCTCGAAATCCGAACCGCCCAGCAAGGTGGCATATTCATTCGATTTAAAATCGGACATACGCACCACAACGGGCTTCGGCCAGAAAGCGGCCGCAATCGTCCCCACACCCTCGGAAAGACGCTCGATGAAGTAGGCTTCGCCATTGGCATAACCGCTCGTCAGACGAGCAATCGCCGCGCGATCTGCCGCAGAAGACACTTTCTCAGGATGCAACAAGGCCAGTGGGTGCGCCTTGATGGACTCGTTGATGATGAACTCCATCCGGGCCAGCCCCACGCCATCGTTCGGCAGGAATGAGGTTTTGAATGCAAGGTCAGGGTTACCGAGATTGATCATGATCTGGGTGGTCGGACGAGCGATATCACCCACTTCCGTCGTATCGACATGGAACGGCACAGCGCCCTTGTAAATCCGGCCGTTGTCGCCTTCCGCGCAGGAAACGGTGATCGTCGCTCCATCGGGAATCTTGGTCGTCGCTTCGCCCGCACCGACCACCGCGGGAATACCCAACTCACGCGCGATAATTGCCGCATGGCACGTACGCCCGCCGCGGTTGGTCACGACCGCCGCAGCCGTCTTCATGACAGGCTCCCAATCCGGCGTGGTCGTATCGGCGACCAGAATCTCACCGGGTTTAAATTCGCTCAGGTGGGCGGCATCCTGAATGATTCGCGCCGGGCCGCTGGCAATTCGCTCACCCACGGAACGCCCAGTGATGATGACCTCCCCCTGACCGTCGAGCTCATAGCTTTCCAGAAGATTGACCCGACGTTGGGATGCCACCGTCTCCGGACGTGCCTGCACGATGTACATCTTCCCGTCCAGGCCATCCTTTGCCCACTCCATGTCCATGGGGTGGCCGTAATGCGCCTCGATTGCTATGGCGTATTCGGCCAGTTCCAGCACGTCGGCATCACCGATACAGAACCGTTCGCGATCTTCGGTCGGTGTGGGAATATTACGCGTTGTGTTCCGTGTATCGCCTTCCATGTAGACCATCATGATGGCCTTGCCGCCCATATTGCGTCGCAATACCGCCCGATGACCCGCAGCGAATGTTGGCTTATGAACGTAGAACTCGTCGGGGTCGACCGCACCCTGCACGATATTCTCGCCAAGACCATAACTGCCGGTAATGAATACGGCATCGCGGAAGCCCGATTCGGTATCGAGCGAGAACATCACGCCCGATGCCGAAAGATCCGAACGCACCATTTTCATGACACCGATGGAAAGGCCGATCTTGAAATGATCGAAGCCCTGATCGACTCGATAATGAATCGCACGATCCGTGAACAGACTGGCAAAATCCCGCCGACAGGCGTCCAACAGGCTTTGATCGCCTCGCACATTAAGAAATGTATCCTGCTGGCCGGCAAAGCTCGCCGTTGGAAGATCCTCCGCGGTGGCCGAACTGCGCACCGCAAGCCCAACATCTTCGCCATATTCTTCCTGCAGTTTGCGATAGGCTGCGATGATTTCTTTTGCCAAGTCATCCGGCAAACCCGCACCGTAGACAATTTCCCGCGCTCGCTTGCCACGCCGCGCCAAATCACTCACATCCTCGGGGTCAAGCGTATCAAGCGCCTCGTGCAGCGCAGGCCAGGCATTGGCCGAATCCAGCATGTAGTGGTAGGCCTCGGCAGTAATGGCAAAACCATTGGGGATGCGTACACCGGCGGGTGATAGCTTGCGGTACATCTCGCCCAGAGACGCATTCTTGCCACCGACCAGCGGCACATCGTCGATCCCCAATTCGTCAAAGAACCGGATGTATTTGAATTTATTCATGAAATGACAACTCCTGTTATGAGTAACCCTAGAACTTTACCGTGGGGATGAACCTTACTTTTTAATGGTCACGAGGGTGGAAACGAGGCATGAACCGCCTCTGTAGGATCTTCAATTGATAGCCGAAATCCATACAAAATAAAAGTAAATAAAACGGTTTGGGAAAACAATAATCCAACCTGACAATCCCAAACACACCCAGACCACTATACCGCTCCAGCAAACCTTATGAATCAATCCTGATTTATGGCAGAATCAGCGGAGTTCCGGTTGTTCTTTATTTTCGCGACGCCTCGGTTAGAGGTGTGGGCAGGAGTTGATTAGTGGCAAAAATTATCGTTGTAACTTCAGGGAAAGGCGGCGTTGGTAAAACAACGACAAGCGCAGCGATTTCCAGCGGCTTGGCTTTGGCCGGTAAGAAAACGGTCGTCATCGATTTTGATGTGGGTCTACGAAACCTTGACCTCATCATGGGGGTTGAGCGGCGCGTGGTCTATGACCTCGTAAACGTCATCCAGAAAGAGGCCGGTTTGAGCCAAGCGCTCATCAAACACAAGGAAGTCGACAATCTTTATGTCCTCCCCGCCTCACAAACCAAAGACAAAGATGCACTGACCGAAGAAGGCGTCAAACAAGTTTTTGATGATTTGAAGGCCGACGGCTTCGATTACATCATCTGCGACTCCCCTGCTGGCATTGAACGCGGCGCACAACTGGCCATGTACTACGCCGATGAAGCAATCGTGGTTTCCAACCCCGAAGTTTCTTCTGTTCGAGACTCTGACCGCATGCTCGGCATTCTGGCCAGCAAGTCCCAACGGGCCAAAAACGGCGAAACCCCCATTCGTGAACATTTGCTGATTACCCGCTACTCACCCAACCGCGTGGAGGCGGGTGAAATGCTTTCCATCGAAGACATGCTCGAAATTCTGGCTGTGCCGCTGCTGGGCGTCATTCCCGAATCACCCGCGGTGCTTCAGGCTTCCAACTCCGGTCGTCCGGTCATTCTCGATCAGACAGCAGATGCCGGACAAGCCTATCAGGACGCGGTCGCTCGGCTTCTTGGTGAAGATCGGCCCATGCGGTTCGTTGAAGCGGAGAAAAAATCCTTCTTCAACCGTTTGTTTGGACGGGGGTAATCATGGGTATTCTTGATTTATTCCGTGCGCGCCCCAAGCCGACGGCTCATCTGGCTAAAGAACGGCTCCAGATCCTGATCGCACATGAACGCAGCCAAGGGCAGAATACCGACCCTGATTATCTGCCCAAGCTTAAAAACGATCTCCTGGATGTCATTCGCAAATATGTGGCCGTACAAGATGACGCCGTTCAGGTTCAAATCGAACATCACGAAGGTGTCGATACGTTGGAACTCAACATTGTCCTGCCCGACCGCAAGGAAGAATAAGCCAGACGCCTGCGCATTTGTTTTATTTATACTAGATAAAACCAATAGAGCAACTCAATAGGCCAATGAAAATGTTTAGCGCGCGGGCATGAGCACCGCACGTTAAAGTTAAGTCATATGTTCAATCAGCCCTGAGGGTGCAATCATGACTTTATCCAACTTTTCCTGGCTAACCGATTCCCCAATATTTTCAACTACCTTATGGCCCGCATGGGTCGCAGGTGGCGCCATCGGCATACTTGCCTTTGCGCAACGCTGGATGACCGACCAACCCTTGGGCTGCTCGGCTGCTTTCGGTAACGCGTGTGCCCGCATGGGTAGCCGGCTGCCTTTGTTTCAAGGCCCCGCACACAGCACCGTCACCGACTGGAAACTCTGGTTCCTGGTCGGCATTTTTCTCGGCGGTCTTCTCGCGAGCCTCTCGACCGGTTCATGGGCCGAACCGTCGCATTTTGGCTCGTTGTACACGGCATTGATGCCTCATTCCGACGCAGGCCGCGTGCTGTGGTGGCTGTTCGGTGGCGTGTTGATTGGCATGGGTTCACGCTTGGCCGGGGGCTGCACCTCAGGTCACACCATTAATGGCGTAGCGATGGGGTCACCTGCGAGCATTGTCGCCTCGATATTTTTTTTCGCAGCGGCTGTCGGCACGGCACAAATCGCCCAACACCTTCTGAACGCAATCGGAGGTTGATCATGAACAATTCAAGCCCATTGATCCGCAACGGTAGCTTCCTGCTCTTTGGCGTAGTGTTCGGTTTTTTACTGAGCCGCGCCGGCGCAACCGATCCCGCGCTCATTTCAAGCTTACTGCTGTTTGAAAACCTGCATTTATTATGGGTCATCGCCACGGCTGTCGGCGTTGGCGCCATACTCAATTTACTCGCTAAACAGTTGAAATGGCGAAGCTTGGCAAGTGGCGAGCCGATTAGCTTTCCGCACAAACCCTTCGTGCGTGCACTCATTCCCGGTGCCCTTCTGTTCGGTGTGGGTTGGGGCCTGACTGGAGTCTGCCCTGGAACCGCACCCGCCATGCTCGGCGAGGGTCAGTGGTTTGTCGGCGTGGTGCTCATCGGCATCGTGCTGGGCACCTGGCTGGTCGGTTTTATCCATCACATCCAGATCAAGAGGCAGCTACAATCACGGGATATGACCACCGCGAACAGATAATGCATGGCCAATTCCTCAACAAACAAGACACAACAAACGGAGCTCAAGGAGCAGCGCGTCGATACCTGGTTATGGGCGGCGCGTTTCTTCAAAACACGCTCCCTTGCCTCTACGGCAATCGAAGGCGGCAAGGTGGCAATCAACGGTCAGCCATGTAAAAAATCCGGCAAGGCAGTCCGAATTGGCGACGAACTGTCCATCGAACGTGGTGAGACTAAGTGGATTGTTACGGTTACGGGGCTATCCAAACAACGCGGATCGGCCACAGTGGCCCAAACCCTGTATTCCGAATCGCCAGAACATCTGGCCGAACGCCTGAAGAAAGCCGAACAAAACCGCCAAAACCACTTGATGAACCCGAGCCGCGTCAAACCGGATCAACACACCCGCATCCTGCTTCGCGCCCTGCGCGGCAAGCCTGTGTAAAGCACAATTCCCTCGATCATGCAGCGATATGCCGGAATTACGCCCTAAAATGCCGTGGTCAACCGGCTGTTTAGTGGACAATCCAACGGCCACACGGCACAATGCCGACAACTTAAATTTCACGAAATGAAAGACACTCCCGCGACAAGGAACTGCGACGCATGGCAACCATTCTGCTGCTGAACGGCCCGAATCTGAACCGCCTAGGCACACGCGAGCCCGATCGCTATGGCAAGACGACATTGGACGATATCGTTCAGCGTCTGGATCACCTCTGCCGTCATACGTCATCGACACTTGAACATCTTCAAACGAATGCCGAGCATGAAATGATCGAGCGGATACATGCCGCTGCCGATTCTGGCGTGGAGGGCATCGTCATTAACCCCGCAGCCTGGACACATACCAGCATAGCGCTTCGTGATGCCCTGCTCTCAACCGCCATCCCCTTCGTCGAAATCCACATTACCAACATTCATGCCCGCGAAACGTTCCGCCAGCATTCGTATTTTTCGGATATCGCTGTCGGGTCGATCGTTGGTGTGGGCGCCGTCGGCTACGAACTCGCGTTATTCGCATTACTGAATCATCTTGGCATCCCACGCGGCAAGCTGTGGACGCCCCCTTTGCCACACGCCTAATTCCCAAGGAATTCAGGCCAAAATCATTCGGAGAAGTCCATCCATGGATATTCGCAAAATTAAAAAACTGATCGAACTGCTTGAGGAATCGGGCATCGCCGAAATTGAAATTCGCGAAGGCGAAGAATCCGTTCGTATTTCTCGTGGTCAAATTGCCCAAGCCGCGCCAGTTCAATACACCGTACCCAGCGTCAGTTCGCCAACTGTCGCTTCTGCTCCGGCACCCGATTCCCAACAGACAGCCGCGCCTGCTCAGGCAGCAGGAACACCGATCAAATCACCCATGGTCGGTACGTTCTATCGTTCCGCTTCACCTACGGCAAAACCATTTGTCGAAGTTGGCAGCAGCGTCAAGTCTGGCGACACGCTGTGCGTCGTTGAAGCCATGAAAATGTTCAACCAAATTGAGGCAGAAACCAGCGGCACAATCACCGCGATTCTGGTCGAGAATGGTCAGCCGGTCGAATACGATCAGCCATTGTTCATCATCGAATAAGCCATCCCGTTTTCAGAGGTTTTGCCATGTTGAACAAAGTATTAATCGCGAATCGCGGTGAAATTGCACTGCGAATTCTGCGCGCTTGTCGCGAACTCGACATCCAGACCGTGGCTGTTCACTCTACTGCCGACCGGGATCTCAAACACGTCCGACTCGCAGATGAATCAGTCTGCATCGGTGGTCCACGGTCAAACGAAAGCTATCTGAACATCCCGGCCATCATCGCTGCGGCAGAAGTGACCGATTCGGTCGCCATTCATCCCGGTTATGGATTTTTATCCGAAAATGCCGATTTTGCCGAGCGCGTGGAACAATCGGGATTTATTTTCATCGGTCCAACCCCAGAAAACATTCGCATGATGGGCGACAAGGTCACCGCCAAAGAGACCATGCGCGCAGCAAATGTGCCCTGCGTGCCCGGTTCAGATGGCGCGCTGGGCGATGATCCGGATGAGAACCTGCGTTTGGGGCGTGAAGTCGGCTATCCGGTCATCATCAAGGCGGCCGGTGGTGGTGGCGGGCGCGGTATGCGCGTGGTGCATACCGAGGCGGCTCTGCTGCATGCCATCGAAATGACGCGTAGCGAAGCACAAGCGGCGTTTAACAACCCGCAGGTGTACATGGAAAAATTCCTTGAGCACCCACGCCACGTTGAAATCCAGATACTTGCGGACACCCATGGCAATGCGATCTATCTGGGTGAGCGCGATTGTTCCATGCAGCGCCGCCATCAGAAAATTATCGAAGAAGCGCCCGCCCCCGGCGTCACGCCTGAGCAACGTGCCGAAATTGGCGCCGTGTGCGTGGCTGCCTGTCAGCGCATGGGCTACCGCGGTGCCGGCACGTTCGAGTTTCTTTATGAGAACGGCAACTTCTATTTCATCGAGATGAACACCCGTTTGCAGGTGGAGCACACCATCACCGAGATGATCACCGGCATTGACCTGGTAAGACAGCAATTACGTATTGCATCGGGCCTGCCACTTGAGATCACTCAGGATCAGGTTCGCCTGACCGGTCACTCTATTGAATGCCGCATCAATGCCGAAGATCCAAACACCTTCTTGCCCAGCCCCGGGAAAATCACCAACCTGCATTTTGCGGGCGGTAACGGCGTTCGCATCGATTCGCATATCTACAATGGCTACAGCGTTCCGCCTTACTACGACTCTATGATCGGCAAGCTCATCACCCATGCCGACACACGAGAGCAGGCAATTCGTCGCATGGCCGGCGCACTCGACGAAATGATGATTGATGGCATCAAGACAAATATCCCGCTGCATCGAGAAATGATGGCCGATCAAGCCTTTATCGAAGGCGGTACAGATATTCATTACCTGCAAAAGAAACTGGGGCTGAACTGATGGCCGAGTCGTCTGCAATCAATCCGGCTTGGCAAAGACTAAGCCTGGATGTACCGCAATCCGATGTTGAAGCCTGCGAGGACGCCCTGCTTGAAGCGGGCGCAGTCTCCGTTTCACTGGAAGAAATCGGTGATGAGCAGATTTTCGAACCAAAACCTGGGGAAACGCCCCTTTGGCAGCGTGTTCGCGTAGCTGGGCTTTTCGAAGGTCATATCAGCCCGGCGAACATCATGGGGCAACTGCATGGCTCGCTGCGGCCATCCCTTTTGGGTGATTTCGATCACGAATTCATCGAGGAAACCGACTGGGTTCGGCAAACCCAAGCAGATTTCGCCCCCAATCATTACGGCGATGGTCTGTGGGTTACGCCTCATTGGAGCGATGCACCCACCGAAGCCAAAACCGTCGTGCGGATTGATCCCGGGATGGCCTTTGGCACGGGCCAACATGAAACCACCTCCCTATGTTTGGATTGGCTTGATGCGCAATCACTCAATGGTCTGCGCGTCCTCGATGTGGGTTGCGGTTCGGGAATCCTCGCGCTGGCTGCCTTGATGAAAGGCGCCTCGGTTGCCTATGGCACCGATATTGACCCACAGGCACTCAAGGCCAGCCGGGACAATGCGGCACTGAATGACATTCCGGAGGATCGTTTTTGGCTCGGTCTGCCGGAAGAATTGGCCGCAGAGGAAAAATTCGATGTCTTAATCGCCAATATCCTAGCCCAACCACTGATCGAACTCGCACCGACGTTAGCACCTCATCTCAAAAAGGGCGGTCGCTTCGCGCTGTCAGGCATTCTTAATACACAAGCTGAGGCAGTGGCTGCGCAATGGATGGCTCAAGGCTTGACGATTGATGGCATTGCGTCACAAGGTGACTGGTCACGCGTGAGTGGTCAGCGAGAATAAAAACGCCTTCCAAGGAATTGGTTGATCCGGGCGGTAATTTAACCAAAAAGTTTTGATTAATAGTCTACTATCAGTTTTTGATAGCAACTAAATTTGAACTTAGGTTTTGGTTACTGCCCATGCTTGAACACCCGTTACGCCCCCTTCATTCCGATCTCACGCATCGCGCGGTTGTTGATACCGCATCTCTTCCGTGGGTTGATTCTCCCGAGGCGACAGTAAAACGCAAATTGATTGAACGCATGGGCGGCGATGGCACACGAGCCACCAGCCTTGTGAAATTCGCAGCGGGTGCGCGTTTTCCAAGCCACGACCATCACGGGGGTGAAGAGTTTATCGTCCTAGAAGGCGCTTTTTGTGATGAACGGGGCTGCTTTCCCAAGGGTAGTTATGTGTTGAATCCCCCGGGTTCCAGTCACGCGCCGTACGCACCGGATGGCTGTGTTATTTTCGTCAAATTGCATCATCTGCCACCCGAATCAAAAGCACCCATTTCAATCGATACGCTCAACACGCCGTGGTTACCCGGCCTGGTCGAAGGGCTTGAAGTCATGCCACTTTCAGACATCGCGGGGCAACACACAGCCCTCGTGCGGTGGCAACCCGATACCTATTTCAAACCTCATCATCATTTTGGTGGAGAAGAGATATTTGTCCTCGAAGGTGAATTTTGCGACGAAACCGGTGCCTACCCCGCAGGTTCCTGGATACGCAGCCCGCATTGGAGCAAACACACGCCCTTTACCCGCAGTGGCTGCACTATTTTTGTTAAAACAGGTCATCTTCCCATTCCGGATTCTTGGTACGCCAATCAAAAATCTGTCCCCAGCTTCTCTTGAACCATAACCACGGAGCATTCACATGCATATTTTCGATGCTATTCGCAGCCGTCGCGCCGTAAAGTATTTTGATCCTGAATTCAAATTATCCGCCGAAAAGCAAACCGAACTGCTTGATTTGGCCATGCAATCGCCCACGGCGTTCAATTTGCAACACTGGCGGTTTGTGGTTGTCGATGATCCGAAAATACGTCAGCAAATTCGTGCCGTGGCTTGGGATCAGGCCCAAGTGACCGATGCGTCGATGCTTGTGATTTTATGTGCCGACGTCAACAGTTGGGAAAAAAATGCCGCGCGGGTGTGGGCCGGAGCGCCGGATGCCGTGCGCGAAATGATGGTGCCCGCCATCGATGCCTACTATCGGGATAAACCGCAGGTTCAGCGCGACGAGATCATGCGTAGCTGCGGCATTGCGGGGCAAACCCTAATGCTGGCTGCCCGCGCCATGGATTTGGATAGCTGCCCCATGGATGGCTTTGATTTCGATGCCGTTGCCAAAATCATTCAATTACCCGCCGATCATGAGATTGCCTTCATGCTCGCGATTGGTAAAAAAACACGCGATGTCTGGCCAAAACCAGGCCAACTCGATCAAACCGAGGTTGTGATTCGCAACCAATTTGGCGCCTGAGCGCCCCATCATCTCAGCGAATTGTTGCGTCCTTTTGGGCGCACACATTAATCAACAGGAGATAAACCATGATCAAAGCCTATGCCGCTCACCAAGCCGGTGGTGAACTCAAGCCGTTCGAGTACGATCCAGGTGAATTAGCTGCCGATCAGGTAGAAATTAACGTCGAGCATTGTGGTATCTGCCACAGTGATCTAAGCATGATCGATAATGAGTGGGGGTTTTCCAACTACCCCCTGGTACCTGGGCACGAGGTTGTCGGCACCGTCGGTGCAGTCGGATCAGCAGTGCATCATCTCAAGGTAGGCCAACGCGTAGGCTTAGGCTGGCAATCGGGCTATTGCATGACTTGTGGTACCTGTTTGGATGGCGATCACAATCTTTGCGCGCAGGCTGAATCCACCATCGTTGGCCGTCATGGTGGTTTTGCCGATAAAGTCCGTGCACAAGCCGTCAGCGTGATTCCTCTGCCCGAAGGACTGGACCCCGCGAAAGCCGGCCCGCTGTTCTGCGGCGGTATTACCGTTTTTAATCCCATGGTTCAGTTTGGCCTTTCTCCCACCGCGCGGGTCGGGGTGATTGGTATCGGCGGCCTTGGCCACATGGCGCTGCAATTTTTAAACGCCTGGGGCTGTGAGGTGACTGCGTTTACCTCCAATGAAGCCAAACGCGCGGAAGCACTGGAACTGGGCGCGCATCACACGTTAGATTCACGCGATGACGATGCGCTGGCGAATGCCGCTGGCCGTTTTGATTATCTGATTTCAACGGTGAATGTCAGTTTGAATTGGAATGCCTACCTTGGCACGCTCAAACCCAAAGGGCGATTGCACGTGGTTGGCGCGGCCTTGGAGCCGTTACAAATCCCCGCATTTAGCTTGATCATGGCGCAACGATCGGTTTCAGGCTCCCCAGTCGGCAGCCCTGCCACGCTTGCGAAAATGCTCGAATTTGCGGCCCGGCACCATATCGAACCCATCACGGAGCATTATAAATTTTCGCAGATCAATGAAGCCATCGCACATCTGCGCAGTGGCAAAGCACGTTATCGCATAGTGCTCAGTCACGATTAATTGTTCATCCGTTTGAACACGAAAAAGCCCCAATAATGGGGCTTTTTTAGTATTAGCTGTCCGATCCCGGACGACTCAATGCTTTTCTAATTGGCTCCATTGCTATCGTCCGATGAGGACGTGACCGCATGGACGCCTGCCGAGGCCGCATCTGCGCCGATACGCACAGCGGAACCGGTCACGCTAACGGCAGTAGACACTGTCGTGCCCACCACGGATGCAGTTGTGGACACGACGGCGCAGCTAGCAAGCCCCGAGGCGATCAGCAGCAAAAAGCCGCAGAGACAGAGCTTGCATGATGGTGTGCTCATTGCCCTGCCCTCGCTGTTTACGTCGGATTAACCGCTGATCTGGCTGATACGCGCGCGTTGACCGGACAAATCATGGAGTTGCGTCTGAAAGCTGGTTTCCCGCTCGCGTTCTTGCTGCACCACGGCGGGCGGGGCTTTGTCGGCGAATTTCGGATTGGCGAGTTTCGCTTTGGCTTTTTCCAGCTCCTTGGTTAGCCGCTCGATTTCTCTATCGAGTCGCGCAAGTTCTGCCTGCTTGTCGATCAAACCAGCCAGCGGGATGTGGATTTGCAACTCACCTACCAGTGCCATGGCCGCTTCGGGCACGGCCTCTTGGGCGGTCAATGCGGTAACACTTCCAATCCGACCGACAGAATTCAGCAGCGCACTAAACCGCTCGAATCGTGCGATCTCTTCAACGGTGGCATGCGTTATCAGCACGTCGAGCGACTTGCTGGGCGCAATGTCCATTTCGGCACGAATACGGCGCACACCCAAAATGACCTGTTTCAGCCATTCGACCGACTCGATAGCCTGCGTATTGATCTTGCTTTCGTCAAATGCGGGATAAGGGCGGCCAAGGATGCTATCGGTTGATTGCACATCAACCAATGCCATCGGCGCCAAGCGCTGCCAGATGGTTTCGGTGATGAACGGGATAATCGGATGCAGCAAACGTAAAAGCGCTTCGAGCACACGCACCAAGGTGCGGCGGGTGCCGCGCTGCGCGGCTTCATCGTCTGCCTTGAGCGCTGGTTTGGTGAACTCAAGATACCAGTCGCAGTATTCGTTCCAGGTGAATTCATACAGCGTCTGGGCTGCCAGATCGAAGCGATAGTCGGCAAAATGCTTGGCAACTTCCGCCTCGACCTGTTGCAGACGGCCGATAATCCACTCGTCCGCATCGCTCAAGGTCACCGGTGCATCGGTGAGGCCCGTGTCTTGATCTTCGCATTGCATCATCACAAAACGGCTGGCATTCCACAGTTTGTTGCAGAAATTTCGATAACCTTCGATGCGCCCCAAATCGAAGCGAATATCGCGCCCTGTGGTTGCCAGCGCAGCAAAGGTAAAACGCATGGCATCGGTACCAAAAGCGGGAATGCCATCGGCAAACTCCTTGCGCGTGTCTTTTTCGATCTTCGCTGCCATTTTGGGCTGCATCAGGCCAGCCGTGCGCTTGGCAACCAGCGATTCGAGATCAATGCCATCGATCAGGTCAATCGGGTCGAGCACGTTACCCTTGGATTTGGACATTTTCTGCCCTTGCGCGTCTCGAATCAGGCCATGCACATACACCTCACGAAACGGCACATCGCCCATGAAGTACTTGCCCATCATCACCATCCGCGCGACCCAGAAAAAGATGATGTCAAAGCCGGTGACCAGCACACTAGTAGGGTAAAAATACGCCAGTTCCTGTGTGTTCTGCGGCCAGCCCAAGGTGGAAAACGGCCAGAGTGCAGATGAGAACCAGGTATCGAGTACGTCATTTTCCTGCGTTAAAACCACTGTGTTTTCCAGATCGTATTTCGCCCGAACTTCGGCTTCGTCTCGCCCGACATACACCCTGCCCGACGCGTCATACCACGCAGGAATCCGGTGCCCCCACCAGATCTGGCGGCTGATGCACCAGTCCTGAATATTCTCAAGCCATTGATAATAGGTGTTCGACCAGTTTTCCGGCACGAACTTGATATCGCCGCCGCGCACGGCCTCAAGCGCTGGGCGCGTAATGGCGGCCAGCCCACCGGGACGGCCATCGTCCTGAGTTTCGCGGGTCAAATCGACGAACCATTGGTCGGTCAGCATCGGCTCGATCACCGCGCCACTGCGGTCGCCGCGCGGCACCATGAGCTTGTGATCGTCGATCTTTTCCAATAAATCGAGTTCTTTGAAATCATGGATGATGCGATCACGGGCTTCATAGCGATCCAGACCTGCGTAGTGAGCAGGCAAGGCGCCCTCCTCTTCACCGCCGATAATTTCCGGCAGTTCGCGAATCCGCGCATCGATGGTCAACACGTTGATTTTGGGCAGGTTGTGTCGTTGTCCGACGGCATAATCGTTGAAATCATGCGCAGGCGTGATTTTCACGCAGCCCGAGCCGAAGGCCGGATCGACATAATCATCACCGATGATCGGAATCTCTCGCCCCACCAGCGGCAAGGTAATAGTTTTGCCAATCAGATGTTTATACCGCTCATCTTCCGGATGAACGGCCACGGCGGTATCGCCCAGCATGGTTTCTGGCCGCGTAGTGGCGACGATCAAATGACCACCGCCATCGGTGAGCGGATAACGCAGATGCCACAGGTGGCCGGTTTCTTCTTCGCTGATGACTTCAAGATCGGATACGGCGGTATGCAAGACCGGGTCCCAGTTCACCAGCCGTTTACCGCGATAAATCAGCCCATCTTCAAACAAGCGCACAAAAACTTCGCGCACCGCATCGGACAAACCATCATCCATGGTGAAGCGCTCGCGTGACCAGTCGCAGGATGCGCCCAGGCGTTTCATCTGTTCAGTGATAAACCCGCCCGATTCGCTTTTCCATTGCCAGACGCGCTCGGTGAATGCCTCGCGGCCCAGATCATGCCGCGTTTTGCCCTCGGCCTCGAGCTGACGCTCCACCACCATTTGCGTGGCAATGCCCGCATGGTCCGTGCCGGGTTGCCAGAGCGTACGTTCGCCCTGCATCCTGTGGACACGGGTGAGCATGTCCATCAAGGTATCCTGAAAGGCATGACCCATGTGCAAGCGGCCGGTCACATTCGGCGGCGGCAGCATGATGCAATAATTCGGTGCATCGGCGGGCAGACTGGCATCGGGAGAGAAGTAGCCTCCCGCTTGCCAGCGCGCATAACAAGGGGCTTCGATCTCGGCAGGATTGTAGGTTTTTTCCATTTATATCATCAACTTAAATTATATACTTAATCTTAGGGCGCACTGTGTTCAAAGTTCGTCTCGCTGCACTTGGGTAATCTGCCGATGAACCGGTTTAACACCGGCGGCTTGATAATCTCGCCAGCGTGCGCGGGCGGCCTCTCGGTTGGCAGGATTGGCATCCACAAGCTCATCCAGTTGAATTCGATCGGCAACGCGCTCGATTGGTTTGCCGGAAAGATTGATCACGTAGTCAAAACCACCGGCCGCCACATCCACACCCAGGAAAATCGGCGCGTGAGCAATGTCTTCAGGGTCGGCCGTGTGCGGCACAAACGCATCGGGTTTGTATCCCCATAGATAATCATCAAAACTTTCCACATGCGCGAGATTGGCACAGACCACATAGACCATGTGCTCAGCCTGGGCAGCCTGGGCGCACAGCTCCGCTGCATGAAACCAAAAGGCTTCGGTGTCGGGATCATCAATCAAATGGAAAATCACGGCACTCATTCAACCGGCTCTCCCCTAAACAATATTCCGGAACAATTTTTTGGAGCAACATTCGCAACCAACGCCGCGCACATATGACGGACGGATAGTGAGCGCGTATTATGCCTAATCCAGCCCTCTCTCGCAGCGCCACATGACATCATCTGCACATTCATCTATCGCCCCCCGACTAAAAATGCTGCTCATGTGGATTTTGGCGCTCTCTGCACTGACCGGAGTGATCGTCTGGATCGGGCCGGATAAACTACTGGCACCCTGGCGACTGATCTCTATACCCGCACTCAGCCTGGCTTTGATACTGATGGTACTGAGCTACGCGCTACGCGCTTTGCGCATTCAAAGATACTTCATTAACGAATTACGCGGGCAATTCTGGCCCACGCTGAAACTATCCACATGGCACATCCTACTGAATAACTTTCTACCCATGAGAACGGGTGAAATCAGCTTCCCTGTGCTGATGCAGCGCTATTTCACATTGCCCGCCGCACGCACCGTACCGGTACTGCTCTGGTTTCGACTACTTGATCTTCAGGCAATCGTTCTGATCGGTTTACTGGCAGCGATAGGGGGCATGGGATTACCGGATGCGTGGGTGATCCTCGTGATCATCCTCCTGCCAGCGCCGTTATTGGTGTACCTCGCCCGTCGGCGTGTACGGCAGATTATTGCGGCCCGCCCGGACGGTAAATGGCGAAGTCGCCTGCTCAGCAGTGTGGATAGTCTTCCCCATTCCGTCGCTCATTTTCTGGCCGCACTCGGTTGGACATGGGCAAACTGGCTGATCAAGCTCGTCACACTGGCGTGGGTGTTGGCACACCTCGCTCCGCTTGGACTGGCGGCCGCGCTTGCGGGGGCCATTGGCGGTGATCTGACCACTGTATTGCCCATCCACGCGCCCGGCGGGTTCGGTACCTTTGAAGCGGGCGTCATGGTTGCTCTTCAGCCTTTTGGCCTGGATGCGGCGAACTCATTAACGGCAGCACTCAACCTTCACCTGTTCGTACTTGGCTCATCCATGCTCGCCGCCCTGATCGTTCTGCTCATCAAAGCGCCCAATCAGATCAAGACGGAAAGGGAACCGGGGCAGCAGTAATGACTCTACCTTTAGATTAAATTCAGTCAACATCAACAATCGAGGAGCGAATCCGATGTATGTAGTGGCCAACCGAGTACCTGTTGCTGCCGAATGGCACGATGCCTTTGAAGAGCGCTTTCGTGCGCGCGCCGGACAGGTCGATCTCCAACCCGGCTTTGTACGCATGGAAATCCTGCGTCCCGATAGCGAAGACGGTGTCTACATCGTTTTGACGCACTGGCAGGATAAAGCAGCTTTCGAGAACTGGGTTGGTAGCGATGATTTCAAGATTGCGCACCAGAACCCCTTACCGAAGGAAGCGTTTACCGGTCCGGGTAAGCTCGAACGTCATACAGCCATCATTGTCAGTGAAAAGAGTTGAGAAATCACTCGACTCAATAGATGACCCGATGTGTCCTCGAAACAAAAAACCCCGCGGAAGACGCGGGGTTTTTTACGAGTGAAGCGGGACGATCGCTTATTCTTCGCCGACTACAACCACTTTAATGATTGCATTGACATCGGTGTGCAGATGCACAGGCACTTCAAATTCACCCACAGAGCGTAAAGCACCTGTAGACAAGCGCACTTGACGCTTTTCGATGGACACGCCGTAAGCAGAAGAAACAGCTTGTGCAATTTCAACCGTTCCGACAGAACCAAACAGTTTGCCTTCCGCGCCTGCTTTCACAGCAATGGTGACCATTGCCTCAGCCAGTTTCTCGGCTTGTGCCACGGCAGCGGCCAATTCAGCGGCAGCTTGGCTTTCGAGTTCAGCACGACGGGCTTCAAACTCGGCCATATTGGTTTTGGTTGCGGCCTTCGCTTTACCGTAAGGAATAAGGAAGTTACGCGCATAACCGGCACGCACATTGACGATATCGCCCAAGGTGCCGAGGTTTTCGACTTTATTCAACAAAATAACTTGCATGATGTGTTCCTATACAGGTCGAACCGATCAGTGACGATCAGTGTAGGGCAGCAACGCGAGGAAGCGTGCACGCTTGATCGCTGTCTGGAGTTGACGCTGATAACGTGCGGCCGTACCGGTGACGCGCGCAGGCACAATCTTGCCGGTTTCGGTGAGGTATTGTTTCAAGGTATCGAGATCTTTGTAATCGATCTGTTTGACATTTTCGGCGGTGAATCGGCAAAAACGCTTACGACGGAAAAAACGTGACATGGTGTAATCCCCTAAACTGGTAAAGCTGGCTTATTCGCTTGCTTCGACTTGTTCTTCTTGTTCGGCTTGATCGTCGTCATCGCGATCAAAACGGCCTGAATCCTGCTCGTCATCACGGCGACGTGGACGGCGTTCGTTATCACGCTCACGCATGATGATGGACGGCTCGGTTTCGGCCTCTTCCATACGGCTGGTCAGGTGACGCAGCACGGCATCGTTGAAACGGAACGCTTCTTCGAGTTCGGCTACCGCGGCTTGTGACGCCTCAACGTTCATCATCACATAGTGTGCTTTGACGAGCTTGTTGATGGGGTATGCCAGTTGACGGCGGCCCCAGTCTTCCAGACGGTGAACGGTGCCGCCGGATGTTTCGATGATGCCGCGATAACGCTCGATCATGGCAGGGACTTGTTCGCTTTGATCCGGGTGGACCATGAACACGATTTCATAGTGACGCATAGTGAACTCCTGTGGATGGATAAAAAAGCAGCCTGCCGTATGCGTAACGGTCAGGCAGGAGAAACGAGGCGCGGATTATACGGGGTTTCTTGACCCATAACAATGCTCGCAACCTAAACGGCTTTATTCGGGGGCAATGCGCCAGAATCGATCAAGGATTTTCTCGGGGGAAACTTGCCTGCACCTGAAGTGAAATGCTTTGAACGCAGGGTTGCAAGTGCGGCTCATTGATTGCCGCCCTCGATGACCACAAATGCCAGCGCGTGTGATCGTTCGTCGCTGATGCTCAAATGCACCCGAACTGCCCCCATCTCATCCAGACGTTGTTGCGCCAGACCACTAAAAATGAGTCGAGGCGCACCACGTGCGTCATGAATGGTTTGAATTTCATGCAGGGAAATACCGCCGCTAAAGCCGGTACCCATTGCTTTGACAGCCGCTTCCTTGGCTGCAAACCGCTTGGCTAGCCAGGCTGCAAATCGTGGGGATTCACTCGCCGGGGCGGCAACCCGCTCCGATAGGCCCAAAATACGATAAACCAGACGATCTCCATGCCGGGCATAACTCTTTGCCAGACGGTCAATCTCCACCAAATCGGTGCCAAGGCCAAGAATCATGGAAAGGATCAGCCCATCCGGGCTTCACGCATCAGTTTTTTCATGTCCGCGACCGCTTGTGGCAGACCCGTAAAGATCGAGCGGGCGATGATGGCGTGCCCGATGTTCAATTCCTCTATCTGAGGAATGGCCGCAATGGCCTGCACGTTGTGGTAATGCAGACCGTGGCCCGCATTAACTTGCAAACCAACGTCTGTCGCATCTCGTGCCGAACGGATGATGTCGTTCAAAATCTGCTTCTGACCCGCATCATCCATCGTGTCCGCATAATGCCCCGTATGCAGTTCGATGACGGGTGCCTCACAGGCCACGGCCGCATCGATCTGCCGTGGATCGGCATCAATGAATAACGACACCCGGATTCCGGCTGCTCTCAATCGGTCACAGGCAGAATAGATGCGTTCAATCTGACCGGCCACATCCAGCCCGCCTTCTGTCGTCAGCTCTTCGCGTTTTTCCGGCACCAGACAGCAATCATGAGGTTTGACCAGACACGCAAACTCGATCATCTCTTCGGTGACGGCCATCTCCAAGTTCATGCGCGTTTGCAACATATCACGCAAACGGAGCACATCGCGATCCTGGATATGTCGACGATCTTCGCGCAAGTGCAACGTGATGCTATCTGCCCCTGACTGCTCGGCGAGCAACGCGGCATGAACTGGGTCGGGGTAAGTGGTTCCGCGCGCCTGCCGCAAGGTCGCAACATGGTCGATGTTCAGACCCAACAGGGGAAGCTGTGCAGTCAATCGGTTGGTCATTGATGTGTATCCTTTTAACTGAGGTTCTGGGCGCCATTACCCACGTCATTGAGCGCCCGATTAAATAAATATAGTTTGATTATTCTGTGCTCAGGATTTGTTCGCTCTGGCCAGATTGGGGCTGCGTCCGCCACAAAGCCCTGCTGTTAAACGGGGCCGAACCAACATGAGGAGCCAACAGGCTCTGAAGCAGGTTACGAGCCTGACGACGATCCCCTGCATCGGCAAGTGTTTGATTGTCCGCAATGGCCTTCAATATATTGCCGGCGACAGGATACCCTCGCCCCCGGTGTTGCAAAATCCCCTCTTCGGGCGCCAACCAATACTGTGCCTGCTGATCAATCGGCTCTTGAGTATCAGCGGTCGACTGCCAATCGATCCCCACACCCAACTCGGCCAGCAAATCACGCTCAAAACCACGCACAACCGTACCGAAATCAACAGACGGGCCAGCCAACTCGGCCAGATGCCGTGCATAAATATCAAACAATACCGGCGCAGGCTCTTGCCGATGTAACGCGCGCATCAGCAATTCGTTCAAATAAAACCCGACGGCAAGCGACTGACCTTGCAGAAGATGCGCCCGCCCCGCCGACTCGATCTGCGTGGCAGTTTTCATGTCACCACGACCGACCAGCATCATGTGCAGGCATTGAAAGGCCATCGGTCTGAGCGGAGATTTTTTGCCCCGGTTTCGCGCGCCACGTTGGTACGTGGTGAGGCGACCGAAGTCTTCAGTGAACCACTCGACCAGCAGGCTGGTATCCCGCCAGGGTCGCGTATGCAGCACATAAGCACGGGTCATGTCTATCGGTCCAATAAGCGCAGCGAATTACTCGGGCAGCTGATAGCCAAGCGACTGAACCGCACGCTCATCATCGGCCCAATCCTCTCTCACACGAACCCATAATCGCAGCATGACTTTGGTCTGCAACATCTGCTCGAGATCATGCCGGGCGAGGCTACCGATGTCTTTGAGTTTCTTGCCGCCAGAACCAATGACAATACCTTTCTGACTGTCACGCGCCACATAAATGACCGCGTCGATTTCCGTCAGATCGGGTTCCTCGCTGAATCGCTCGATCAGCACAGTGGTTTTGTAGGGCAACTCGTCGTGCAGTAATCGCGCCATTTTTTCGCGGATAATCTCAGCAGCCATGAATCGCGTCGTGATGGTGGTCACTTCATCCGGATCGTACATGGGCTCGCCCGAAGGCAGGTGTTTGAAAATCAGATCAAGCAAGCCACCAAAGCCCCGGTCTCGATGCGCAGACAACGGATAAAGCGCCAAAAAGTCAAAGCGCGTCTGCATCTGGGCCAAAAATGGGAAAAGCGCTGTTTTGTCTTGAAGCAGGTCGATCTTGTTGATCAGCAGGATCGTCGGCAAACCAGATTGCCGGATCAGTTCCAGCACACCCGCATCTTCTTCATTGAATCGACCGGATTGAACGACGAACAGAACCAGATCCACGCCATCGAAACCGCTGCGGGCCGTGCGATTGAGCTGGCGATTGAGCGCGTCGCTACCACCCTGATGAATGCCGGGGGTATCAACGAAGACGACCTGCCCACGCGGCTCACTCAGAATTCCGGTTATCCGATGTCGGGTGGTTTGGGGCTTGGGCGCCGTGATACTGATTTTCTGCCCGACCAAACGGTTGAGCAAACTCGATTTACCGACATTAGGTCGACCGACAATCGCTACCTGGCCGAATCGTTGATTGCCCGTTTCTATGCTTGAGGCAACTACAGGCTCCATTTAATGCCCCAGCCCAGTGGGCTTTTGTTGAGTCTTGCTCAGCGCCTCAAACATCGATTCAGCTGCTGCTTGCTCCGCCTTGCGCCGCGAACTGCCACGCCCAACGGCTGTTTGCTGTGTATCACTCAAGGTGCAGGTCACCTCGAACACTTGCTTGTGTGCCTGGCCACGAATTGTTGTCACTTCGTAGGAAGGCAATTCGCGCTTGCTGCCCTGTAACCACTCCTGCAAACGCGTTTTCGGATCCTTGAGGCTGGCGGCATCGGGCAAGTCTTGCAACATGCGTTCAAACAAGCGCACCAGCAATGACTGTGCAACATCAAAACCCTGATCGAGATACACGGCGCCAATCGTGGCTTCAAGTGCATCCGCCAGAATAGAATCGCGGCGGAAGCCCCCGCTCTTCAGTTCGCCCGGCCCAAGAACAAGATAGCTTCCCAAATCCAGCTCCCGAGCAATGACGGCAAGACTCTCTTCTCGCACAAGGCTCGCCCGCCAACGTGAAAGTTCGCCTTCCGTTGCCTTTGAATGCATCGTGTAGAGTTGATTGGCAATCACCAGATTGAGTACCGCATCACCGAGAAACTCAAGGCGTTCATTATTCATG
This sequence comes from Halothiobacillus neapolitanus c2, assembly GCF_000024765.1. Classification (GTDB taxonomy): domain Bacteria; phylum Pseudomonadota; class Gammaproteobacteria; order Halothiobacillales; family Halothiobacillaceae; genus Halothiobacillus; species Halothiobacillus neapolitanus. The sequence goes on from NC_013422.1 coordinate 1,495,470, forward strand.
TTGCCAGCCGAGCGGTGGCGGAGCGCCATCTCAAGAAGCTCGGGGCTGGCGAAGGTGATACCGATGTGTTGCGCCAGCTTCTCCGGCGCAGTCACAAAAGGGCTGCTCGGCTTAAGGGCTGACATTCACTGAGTGCGTAAAAGATGCCACCACAGAGAGGTTGCCGACAATATCAGCGCGGCCATCATAATCATAGGTCACTTTGAGACCATTTCCGAATGGCGTAATTTTGAAATCCTTGGCATGAATACGGTCGTCAATCTCGTTGATATCGAGCTGCTTATCGATCGTGCTGCGAATTTGCTGCGCATCACCATGAAAGGTCTGAAGCTGTTTAAAGATGCTGCTGATTTTCTGGTCAGTCAGATAAAGCGGCACCACCTTCATCAACAGGATGGCCAGAAAAAAGGCAATAAATGCGTACATAATCAGGCCAATCAAGGTCATACCTGATTGGCTTTTACGACTGGCGGTACTGTGATCAAGCTTCATGCAACTATCCCTCTTCCATTAATAATCAAAATGCAAAAAATCAATGAATACCCTTGCCGATACGGCTGGCGTCAAATTTGCCGTCTTTCCAGTCCCAATGCAACCAAATCATGAAGGCTTTACCCACCAAGTTGGCTTCAGGCACAAAACCCCAGTAACGACTGTCATTACTGTTGTCACGATTATCGCCCATCATAAAATATTCGTGAGGCGGCACAACCCACTCACCGTTCTTTTCGTATCCATCCTTTTCGAACAAAACGTCATGCTTCACGCCAAGCAGGTTTTCCCGATAAACCGTGGCTCCTGCCATGCGCATGCCATCATCACCCGGATAAACGCCAACATAGGTTTCGGTAATGGGCGTGCCGTTCACCCAGAGCTTATTGCCCTCGACACGAATATGATCACCCGGAACGCCGATTACCCGTTTGATGTAGTCGATTTTCGGATCATTGGGATAACGAAATACTGCAATATCACCCCGCTTCGGTTCCCATGTGGGCAGGATTTTAGTATCCAGCACAGGTAAACGCAGGCCGTAGCTGAATTTATTGACCAGAATAAAATCACCTACCAGCAAAGTGGGCATCAGCGAACCTGATGGAATACGGAATGGTTCGACAATGAACGAACGCACAACCAAAACCACAAGGAGAATAGGGAAAAAAGATCGCGCGTAATCGACCAACAACGGTTCATGAAGTACAACCGGCGAACCATCGGCAACCACACCCGTAGCCGCACGGCGTACCCGCGCCTTTTTGAAAAGCAGACTATCAGTCAGCCAGATCAAGCCCGAAATCAGGGTGCCCAACACCAGTATCAATGTAAAATCCAAAATCACTCTCCCCGAGTCGGTATTAGTGCACCTCGAAAAACCCTATGGAAGGGGTTTTTCGAGGTTCATGTTATTTGTTGGCATCCATTTGCAAAACAGCCAGGAATGCCTCTTGTGGCACTTCTACCTGACCGATCTGCTTCATGCGTTTCTTGCCTTTCTTTTGCTTATCGAGCAGCTTGCGTTTGCGAGACACGTCCCCGCCATAACATTTCGCCAATACGTTTTTCCGCAGGGCCTTTACTGTGCTGCGCGCAATGATTTTGGCGCCAATCGCCGCTTGCACCGCCACTTCGAACATCTGTTGCGGAATGAGTTCCTTGAGTTTCTCGGATAAATCCCGACCACGGCCTTGAGCGATACTGCGATGCACGATCAACGACAAGGCATCGACGATTTCACCGTTGATCAGCATGTCCATTTTGACGAGATCGGCATCCTGAAAGCGGACAAACTTATAGTCGAACGAGGCATAGCCCCGGCTCACTGATTTGAGCCGATCAAAGAAATCGAGCACCACTTCGCCCAAGGGCAACTCGAAAACAAGCGTAACCTGTTTGCCGGCGTAACTCAGGTTTTTCTGCACGCCCCGCTTTTCGATGCAAAGCCCGATAACCGCACCAACGTATTCATCAGGGCAAAAAATACTTGCCTCGATTATTGGCTCGCGCAGTTCCTTGATATTACTCACATTAGGAAGTTGGGCGGGGTTATGAATGCGATAGGTCGAACCGTCGTTTTCTACAATTTCATAGACAACCGTCGGTGCAGTGGTAATGAGATCGAGGTCATACTCCCGTTCAAGGCGTTCCTGAACGATCTCCATATGCAACAAACCGAGGAATCCGCAGCGAAAGCCAAATCCAAGTGCTTGCGACACTTCCGGTTCGAAATGCAGGGCGGCGTCATTGAGTCGCAATTTTCGCAGGGCTTCGCGCAGATTTTCGTAGTCTTCACCCTCGACAGGATACAAACCGGAAAATACCCTTGGCTGCATTTCCTTGAAACCGGGCAAGGCTGCCGTGGCGCCATTTTCAGCATCGGTCAAGGTATCGCCGACCTTCGCCGAATCGATATTCTTGATCCCGGCGATCACAAACCCCACATCACCGGCATAAAGACCTTCGCGCGGGAGTGTCTTGGGCGTGAATACCCCTACTTTTTCGACCTGGAAAATATCCCCCGTGCCCATGGCCTTGATTTTGCGCTTCGGCACGATTGCCCCGTCGATGACACGCACGAGCGCAACCACACCGACATAGTTATCAAACCAGGAATCGATAATCAGGGCCTTAAGCGGGCCTTCTTCAATACCAACGGGTGCCGGGATCTCCTCGATCAGGCGCTCAAGAACATCTTCGATTCCCACCCCGGTTTTGGCGGAAGTGAGGACGGCATGCTCTGCATCGATACCGATGACGTCCTCGATTTCCTGCTTGACGCGCTCGGGCTCGGCGGACGGCAGATCAATCTTATTCAACACGGGCACGACGGTGAGACCAAGATCGATGGCCGTATAGCAGTTGGCAACCGATTGTGCCTCCACACCCTGTGAGGCATCCACCACCAGCAACGCACCCTCACAAGCCGCCAGTGAGCGCGAAACTTCATACGAGAAATCCACGTGGCCGGGTGTATCAATAAAATTCAGACGGTAGACCTTGCCACTGCGAGACGTGTAGTCGAGCGATACACTTTGCGCCTTGATGGTGATGCCGCGCTCCCGCTCGATATCCATGGAGTCGAGCACTTGCACATCCATTTCACGCGCAGTCAAGCCACCGCACAACTGAATAATGCGGTCAGACAAGGTGGATTTACCGTGGTCGATGTGGGCGATAATCGAAAAATTACGAATCAGCGAGAGCCGTTCGGACATGGTTCTACTCAATAGTTTTTAAAGGGCGCACCGCGACGCAGCGCTCATGGAATACAGATACCGGTGAACATGCCGCAAATACGACAGGTACATCGCAAAGCGCCGAAGTATAACCGATTCGGCCAATTTTACTCCGCGCCCGCAACCAGACTACTTCAGGCCACCATCTCTCATTAACGCCAATCAGTCGGCTTGAAGCGAGAGGGCAATGTAATGCTGTTGATCACCACGGCGCATAAGAACGGCATTGGGCCTGTCTTTACGCGCTGACTCGAAAGCATTTTGTGCGGCATCCAAGGAATTCAACGCGCGCTGATTGAGCGTGAGCAGAATGTCCTGAGCCGCCAGGCCCGATCTCGCGGCCGGGCTGTTTGGCTCGACGGCCTTGACTCGAATCGTGCCGCCATCGTCCGTCAAAAGCAGGCCGAAATCCTCAACGATCAGATCATGAGATTTCATCGACTGAACCTGCCTCGGCGCATGTTGAGGCAACGCAGCCAGCTTTATTGATATGTTGTGCGTCTTACCTTTCGTCAGCACCTCAAGGCGCACGTCGCTTCCCGGTGGGAGCACACCGATGGTTTGCGGCAAGTCGGCAGATTCCGTAATCGGGTGGCCATTGGCAGCAATGATGATATCGCCCGGTTGCAGCGCGGATTGCTCGGCAGGCGACCCTGAAACGAACCCGGTCACCAATGCACCCTTGGCACGGTCAAGACCCATGGCTTGTGCCATCTCGCGGTTCAGGGACTGAATCTGAACCCCCAGGAAGCCACGATCAACCGTACCGTGCTGCTTTAATTGTTCCACCACCTGCAACGCGTAATTGATCGGGATGGAGAACGACAGGCCATTGTAAGTACCTGATTCCGTGAGAATCTGCGCATTGATGCCAATGACCTCACCCTTGACGTTGAACAGTGGGCCACCTGAACTACCCGGGTTGATCGCAACATCGCTCTGCAGATACGGCACATATCGCTGATTGTCATCTCCCGGCAGCGAGCGTCCCTTGGCGCTGACGACACCAGCCGTGACGGAATGATCAAACCCGAAAGGCGAGCCGATCGCCACCGCCCATTGCCCGGGTTTGACTTGATCGGAATTACCGATTTTGACGGGCTTGAGCCCTTTGGCATCAATCTTGAGCAACGCAATGTCACCGGCCTTATCGCTGCCGAGAACCTTTGCTTTCAGTTCACGACCATCCGCCAGCCGAACGTAAATTTGCGATGCGCCATCGATCACATGCTCGTTGGTTACGATTTCACCATCCTGACTCAGGACGAAACCCGAACCGCTACTAGATTCAGGCTCGACCGGCGGCGTGGGTTCCTGAGGCGTCGATCCACCTGGCGCCGGACCATTAAAGCCAAAAAACTGTCGGAAAAACTGGTTGAGTTCGCTGTCATTCCTACCTTGATTTGAGGTATCCGGCATGGCCGCCAACGGGACGATGGCACTCACATTGACCACGGAGGCATTATTGGCCGCCACCAATGCAGAAAAGTCGGGTAGACCGGTGACTTGCGCCTCGGACTTTTGGTCACCACAAGCCGTGAGCGAGACAGCCACAACCAAGACAAGGGATGACCAGAACAATCGGCGAAAAGCCACAAGAGAAAATAACAATGCGTTCACCGTAATGGGTACCCAGGATTTCAACTAACCAGTGATTCAACCCGAAGGCGAACTATGGGCGCGCAAACTTCGTCGAGTGCCTGAAGCGACTCGATGGCATCATTCATTATGGCCTCTCGCATCGGGTGCGTCAGCAGCACGATGGGTAAATGCAAGGTTTCGTCGCTGGCCTCTTTCTGAATCATCGCTTCGATATTGATGCCGAAATCGGCCAGCGTGCGGGCGATATTGGCCAGAACACCCGGTTGATCCAGTACGGTCAAACGCAGGTAGTATCCGGTTTGAATATCATCCATTGAAAGAATGGGAAGATCGCTCACCTGATCGGGCACCACAGCCAGATGAGGCACACGGTGATTCGGATCGGCTGTTAATGTGCGTGCCACATCCACCAGATCAGCCACAACGGCAGAAGCGGTCGGATCGGCCCCAGCGCCCGCGCCATAGTACAACGTTGGGCCGACTGCATCGCCCCAAACCAGAACGGCATTCTTGACGCCATCGACGTTGGCCAGCAATCGGCGCTCGGGGATCAAGGTTGGGTGCACCCGCATCTCGACGCCATTCTCATGGCGACGAGCAAAGCCTAAGTGCTTGATTTGGTACCCCAGCTCGCGCGCGTACCGAACGTCTTCGGTTTTGAGTGCGCTGATGCCTTCGGTGTAGACACTGTCGAATTTAAGCGGCATGCCAAAGGCGATTGCCGCCAGTATCGATAACTTGTGCGCAGCATCGATGCCTTCCACATCGAACGTTGGATCGGCTTCGGCATAGCCGAGTTTTTGCGCCTCGGCAAGCACATCATTGAAGCTGCGGCCTTCATCGCGCATGGCCGTAAGGATGAAATTACCGGTGCCATTGATGATGCCAGCAAGCCATTCGATCCGATTACCCGCAAGACCTTCACGGATGGCCTTGATAATCGGAATGCCGCCCGCCACCGCCGCTTCGAATGCAACGACGGTTCCCTTGGCCTGCGCCAAAGCAAACAGTTCATTGCCCTCGTGCGCAATCAGCGCCTTGTTGGCGGTAATGACCGGTTTGCCCAGCTCAAGCGCGCGTCGAATCAGCATGCTAGCCGGGGTCATTCCGCCCATAACTTCGATAATGACGTCGACATTCGGATTTTCGACAACATCCATCGGGTTGGTTGTCAGCAAAATGCCATTCAGAGGGCAAATACGTGGCGCACCCAGATTACGTGCCGAGGCATGAACCACATCGATGCGGCGCCCGGAACGACGCGCAATATCTTCTGCATTGCGCGTCAACACATTGACCACGCCGCCACCCACCGTGCCCAAACCCAGCAAACCGACACGCAACGGCGGCAGGGCGGCATCGGCATTCGTCACTTCGCCCACACTCATTTACCTGACTCCGACTGCTTACCCTGAAGCTCCGCGCGGCGAAGCTCCTCCTTGCGGAACATGGCTTTGATCCCACGAATTGCCTGACGGGTACGGTGTTCGTTCTCAATCAGACCGAAGCGGACATGATCATCGCCGTACTCGCCAAAACCGATACCCGGTGAAACGGCCACCTTGGCTTCCGCCAACAGATGTTTGGTAAATTCAAGCGACTTCATGTGCGAGAACTGCTCGGGTATTTTCGCCCAGACGAACATCGTCGCCTTCGGTATAACCACATCCCAACCCGCAGAGATCAACCCCTCACACAGTACGTCACGGCGGCGCTGATACATGTCACTGATTTCCCGAACACAGGTCTGATCGCCTTCGAGGGCCAGAATTGCAGCCACCTGAATCGGGGTAAATGTGCCGTAATCGAAATAGGATTTAATCCGGGCCAGTGCGTTGACCAGCGTCGGATTACCCACCATGAAGCCCACACGCCAGCCCGGCATGTTGTAGCTTTTGGACAGGGTGAAAAACTCCACTGCAATATCCTTGGCGCCGGGCACTTCCATAATCGACGGCGCACGGTAGCCATCAAACACGATGTCGGCGTAGGCCAGATCGTGCACGATCCAGATACCGGCTTCTTTGCAAATAGCCACCACTTTCTCGAAGAAATCAAGCTCAACACATTGCGCCGTTGGGTTAGCCGGGAAATTCAGAATCAGCATCTTCGGCTTGGGCCAGGTTTCCTTGATGGCGCGTTCCAATTCTTCGAAGAAATCGACATCGGGCGTGAGCCGCACGTGACGAATATCCGCATCGGCGATGATGCTGCCGTAGGGGTGAATCGGGTACGCAGGATTGGGCACGAGCACCGTGTCGCCCGCCGACATGGTGGCCATGGCTAGATGCCCCAAACCCTCTTTTGAGCCGATCGTGACAATCGCTTCTTTTTCCGGATCGATATCGACGTCATACCGGGACTTGTACCAGTTTGCGATGGCTCTGCGCAGACGCGGAATGCCCTTGGACTGCGAGTAACGGTGCGTGTCGCCCCGACGGACGGCTTCGATCATTTTCTCCACGATATGCGGCGGCGTCGGTTGGTCGGGGTTGCCCATGCCGAAGTCGATGATATCTTCGCCGGCCGCTCGCGCCTTCGCCTTCAATTCTCCAATAATATTAAACACGTAGGGTGGTAGGCGATTGATACGGGCGAATTGGTCGTTCACGATAGTCCTGCTAGATCAAAAAGTAGAGTGTAGAAAAGTAAAGGCTTGTGTCACTCAAGCGAGCTGCTGCCCAATCGAGTTTCGCCCAGTCGAGTTTAGTAAAGCTGTGGCGGATAAGGCACTAAACTGCCCACCGCCCGAACAATTGCCCGAGCAAAAAACGAGGCACAAGGATCAACAATAAATAGCGCCTCGAACCGTGTCAATTTGTGACACGGTCGTGACGTTACATAAAGCCGAGAATCGCGCTGCGAACTGAATCCAGATTGGCATCAATGGTCAGCATCCGGGCTTTTTCCACATCGCCCTGCGCACCCTGACATTGAGCAATGGCCGTGTCCGGATCCTTGAGGCCGTTGCCGGTCAAAGTCAGGACTACGCTTGAACCTTCGGGGATCTTCCCTGCCTTGACATCATTGATCAGACCCGCCAGCGAAGCCGCAGAAGCCGGTTCGCAGAAAATCCCTTCATGCATGGTCAGCATGCGCTGTGCAGCCAGAATTTCGGTGTCGGTGACTTCAGCAAACCAGCCGCCGGACTCGCTCATGACCTTCCATGCACGATCCCAGCTTTGCGGATGTCCGATACGAATTGCGGTGGCAAGGGTTTCCGGATGATCGACCATTGCGCCGCGAATGAATGGAGCGGAACCCGAAGCCTGGTAACCGATCATCTTCGGCCGATTGGTACAGGCAGCGCCTTTGACAAATGCGCAGTTGCCATCGCAGAACGCGCAGGATTCCGTCAGATTGTCACCGTGCGATGCAGAGCTTTCGCAGTAACCGATCCAATGTGCCGTGATGTTGCCGGCATTACCCACAGGCAGGCAGTGGAAATCCGGCGCACGACCGAGCTCTTCAATAATTTCGAATGCGGCCGTCTTCTGGCCTTGCAGGCGGAACGGGTTGACCGAGTTCACGATGGTGACCGGCGCATGGTCTGCGACTTCCTTGACCAGACGCATCCCATCATCGAAATTGCCACGAATCTGCAATGTGGTCGCACCGTACATCATCGCCTGTGCCAGCTTACCCATGGCGATCTTGCCGTCGGGGATCAGGACGAATGCCGTGATGCCTGCACGGGCGGCATAGGCCGCGGCAGAAGCCGATGTATTGCCGGTTGAGGCGCAAATGACCGCTTTGGAACCGGCTTCAACCGCTTTGGTAACCGCCATGGTCATGCCGCGATCCTTGAAAGAACCCGTTGGATTCAAACCTTCGTATTTGACGTAGATATCAAGCGAACAACCCAGAACACGTGGGATATTGTTCAAACGAATCAGGGGCGTGTTGCCTTCACCGAGGCTGATGATCGGGGTGGTATCGGAAACCGGAAGACGATCTCGATAGCGGTCGATCAAGCCGTCATAACGTTGAGATGGGCGGTGTGCTGTGGGTTGAGCTTGCGACATGGGAAAAGAATTCTCGGTTTAGGTAAAACAATGCCAGCCGCCATACAAGCAGCACCGGTAGTAAATAAAAAACAGGGTAGGCATTTTACGCATCATTACCGGTTTTTGCATCGTACGAATGAAAGCAGGATTACTCACCCTCTCCGCACACAGCACAATCACGTGTTTGCAGCAGGTGAACAAACAATCGCCGGACATCTTGCATGGCCGTACTGATGGTCTGGCTAACGAAATGCAAATCGACCGGCCCGCCGCCATTTTTTCCGGCTGCTCGATTCCCGACTACATTCAGGCTTGCATAGAGCATGTCGCACTCACGCGCCAGCACCGCTTCGGGCATCCCCGTCATGCCGACGACATCGCACCCATCCTGTTCGTATCGGCGAATCTCAGCGGCTGTTTCGAATCGCGGGCCTTGAGTCGCGCCATAAGTCCCGCCGTCGATCAGCGGAATATCCAGCGATTTTCCTGCACGCAATAATCCTTCTCGCAAGGGCTGATGATAGGGGTAACTGAAATCGACATGGGTCACGGATTCGAGATCCGATTCAAAGAAGGTGCTTGGCCGCCCCCAGGTATAATCGATGATCTGATCCGGCACACAAAGCGTGCCCGGCTGCATTTGCTCCGTGATCCCGCCTACCGACGATACGGCCAGAACGTGTTTAACGCCCAGTTCGCGCAGCGCCCACATGTTTGCCAGATAATTGATGGCATGCGGCGGGATTCGGTGGTTATAACCATGCCGGGGCAGGAACACGACATCACAACCGGCCAGACGACCGATCGTCAATGGCCCGGAAGGTTCGCCGAATGGTGTGGAAATCACCTGATGCCGCAGCGTATCCAAGCCCTCCAGTTCGCTCAACCCCGTGCCGCCAATGATCGCCAGTTGCATGCCTCAATTCTCCTGTGGCAGGGCGTAGATACCCTGAACATTTCTGAAAAAACCGTTGTAATCGAGCCCTTCGCCCAAAATGAATCGATCCGGCACGTCGATGCCGACAAAGTCCGGCAAGAAATCGCTGACTTTATGATCGTGTACCTTGTTTGTCGCCACGGCCACCCAGACGCGCGTGGCGCCCGCATCGCAGCAACTGGCGGCGATGGATTTGAGCGTCACGCCCTCATCGAATACATCGTCGATGATCAGCACTTCCCGTTCGGCCAGGGGAATTTGTGGCAGGGCCAGCCACTGAAGCGCCCCGCCCTGCGTTTCGCCACGATAGCGCGTGGCGTGGACATAACCGATCTCCAGCGGGAAATTCAGACGCGAAAGCAAGGCACCGGCGGGGATCAGACCGCCATTCATGACCGCCAGCACGACGGGCAGTCGATCATGCAACACGTGTGTGATTTGATCCGCAAGCCTTGCATAAACCGCCTGCATGGTCTCGGCATCGACCAGGCAATCGCAGGTGGCAAACAGTTCATTCAATTCGGCCGCCCGCGTACGTGCTGCGCTGACAAGCGATAATTCTTGAGTCATTCGTCCTTACTCCTCGTTCAAAAACCAACCGTCCTCGGCGGCCGCCCGCTCATCTCCGAATGACGCATTCTGGAGTCGCTCAACCCAGGCTTTTGCCGTGGCCGTGCGGTGGTCGTGCAAAAAACGATTGGGCGATGGGACCGGACCGTGCCCCATGAGATGAGCCAAACGCACCTCGCGCAGGGGATCGGCGGTAAATTTTCGGTGGGTCAACAATTGATCAACCCATTGTGGATGATTGCAGATCAATGCCATATCGCAACCGGCGGCCAGCGCCGCATCCACGCGCGCACCAATGTCACCGGCGACGGAAGCAGCGGCCATGGTGAGGTCGTCGGTAAACACGGCGCCCTGATACTGCCAACGTTTGCGCAAGAGATCCTGCACCCAGACCTTGGAAAAACCCGCGGGCAATGCATCGATTTTAGGATAAACCACATGCGCCATCATCAGGGCGGGTATAAAACGCTCGATCATGGCAACAAAAGGTCTGAGGTCATCGCGCTCGATCGTGGACAAAGCCCGATGGTCGACCGGATGGGCAATATGCGAATCTTCAGCAATAGAGCCATGACCGGGAAAATGCTTGCCAACGGCAGCCATACCCGCTTCCTTCATGCCAGAAATCCAGGCGACAGCCAACGCAATGATCGAAGCGGGATCACGGGAAAAAGCACGGTCGCCAATCACGCCACTGACACCGCGATCCAGATCCAGCACCGGCGCAAAACTCAAATCCACGCCCGCCATGCGCAGTTGTACGGCCATCAACCAGCCCAGACTTTTGGCAGCTTCCAAGCCCGCTTGACGATCATGTTTAAACAAGGCGCCGAGCCGCCCCATCGGCGGCAGGTGGATAAAACCATCATCCCGGAACCGCTGGACACGCCCGCCTTCCTGATCGACCGCAATCAATAGGTGCGGGTGGCGCAAGGCGCGAATTTCGGCTGTCAGCGCTGTCAGTTGTTCAGTCGAGGAAAAGTTGCGGGCAAATAGAATCACACCACCCACAGCGGGGTTCATCAGGCGCGTGCGCTCCGCATCCGTCAGCGTCAAACCGGCGACGTCCACCATCAACGGGCCCAAAGCAGTCATTCCCATTCCTCAAAGCAAAAAAAAGGCACCCAAAACGGGTGCCCAACAATAACAGGAGGAGTCAGACGCTGCCACGCAGGATTCAATCAAAGTGCGTCGGGGTAGAACGCTCTATGAAGAAAAGCCCCGTGTGGCATGTATCTAACAGCGATTATCATGCCAACTTGATATGACAACTTGACGACGATAAAAAACAATTAAATATCAATGCTTTAATCAATAGTTATTCAAAAAAGCATAGAAATCAGCATAAGAACAACTGCCTTAATTTGCTGCAAAACTGCGCTTTTTGAGCACAGTCATTGTGCACGGCGGGACGTTCAATATCACACCCTGCACAGCGGCATCACGCCTTGAACGCGTCAGCCAGAAACGAGCCCATTTGATGCCAGGAATCGTTCGCTGCCTGCTCGTTGTATTGCAGAGGCAGATTGAATGTTTCGCCTTTCTGGGTCGCGGCGGGATTGGTAAAGGCATGCTTCGCGTCCGGGTAGGTGACGACTTCGATATCCGTTCCTGCTGCGCGCATTTCCTTAACCGTTGCGTCAACCTGCTCGGTAGGGACGAACGGATCATTGCCGCCCATGTAGAGCCGAACCGGCACGTTGATCGGCGAATGGGCAATCGGCGCCAGTCCGCTGAGCCCGGCATGGAATCCCGCCACGGCGCGAAGCGGCACACCTTGTCGCACCATGCTCAGAGCCACGGACCCACCAAAGCAGAACCCGATGACGGCGATGCGTTCCGGATCAACCTCGGGCTGCTGCTTCAGGGCATGAATCGCCGCCATGAATCGATCTTTCATCAACGACAGATTGCCCCCGATAGCCGAAGACAAGGCTGATGCCTCGGTCGGATTATCTGCTTGGGCATGGTTGCCGTACATATCGACAGCAAAGCCGACATAACCCAACTTGGCCAATGCCTTTGCGCGATCATCGGAAAACGCATTTCGCCCCCACCATTCATGGACGACCAAAACGGCAGGACGACGACCCTGTTTGGAGGCGTCGACAGCAAGCGCCCCTTGCATCGTCACATCATCCAATGTGTACGGAATGGTTTTAAGTTCGATTGAGGTTGAATTCGAAGCAGTCATCAGCGTGCATCTCCTGAACAAATGAATCTAAACGTGGGACCCGAAACAGCCACAAATAAAATAAATGGCAGGCTATTGGTTTAGCAGATTAATCATCCTACTGAAATTTTTTTCGGCAGGATGATTGAGCGGGAAAGGAGTAAACAGAAACTATCTAATTGATTTTAAAAACAAACGGTGCCTAAACCGTAATCTGTAGAACTGAAAACCACCAAAAAACCGTATGGGATTACGATTTGGATGCTGCGCTCGGCAAATCCGAGGCGACGTCAGAGAGGGCATCGCGCAGGGCTTGAATAATCAGTCGATCAGCCTCCGCCTGGTTCACACCCGGAACATCCCAATCGAATATGGCCCGATATTTTTCAACCAACGACCGCATGTCGTGGAGCATTTGCGCCCGATGATGTTCAAGTTCAATGTCTTCGATGGTGCTCATGATTCGTACCTCGTATTTTCAGTATTGATGGTTGAGTGGGTTCGATTATCAGGCTGCTGAAATACTCGATTCAGCAACCTGATAAGACGGGACATGGATGTCTCGCACGCAAGACGATCACATAAGGCAAGCTCGAAAAACCCGTCATTCCCGCGTAGGCGGGAATCCAGCGCCTTGATTTTTCTGGGTTCCCGCATTCGCGGGAACGACGAATCACGGGTATTTCGAGGTGCCCATAAGTGATTGACTAGCGAAGCCCGGGCATGTACTGGACCCGGTATTGCTGAAAAACTCAAGGGGGGATTTTCAGCATCTTGTCAGTCCAGCAAACCGGCTTCTGACCACATGACATTCTTGTGCTCTTTAACCGCTGCCTTGAGCAAATCAATTAACGGCGCTGCACGGGTAGACGAGCTGACACCGTCGTCTGCATCTTGCCCGACCGTATGACTGACGCCGACCGCGGCTGTCAATTTTTCGAGCGCCTGCGGCACATCGGCAGCCAGAATCGAACCGGGCACCGTCGCGCTATGACCCATCTTATCGATCATGGCCAGCGCATCTGCTCGAAGCATGGTGATATTCGGATACACCTTGGTTGAAAACGTAATCATGCTGATCCTCCTCTGGTTATCGACGCTGGACCGGCAGCGATCCTGTCGTTGTTAAACACCTCGTCTCGCTCTTATCCATGCCGCCTTATCCGTGTTGCAAGGGATGGCGCAGCGTTTTAAGGAAACTGCGATGCGGTGCCGCCGTATAGTCGAAGCGTCGCTGAATGCTTACTTTGGCAACATCCGTCACAAATGACCAGACAATTGAATACACCCAGATGAGCGCCACATCAAACCAGGTGATTGGCGCCATCAAGCCCATTGGGTACAAACACAACAAGGTGGCAGCAACCTTGGTGGCGACCGCCGTCCAGATCATGACCGGCGCGGGATAAGGGCGGGCGAGATACCAACCGCGCGCCCTGGCGACAAACAAAGCCAAGTGGCCGGATACCGCCATCTTGAGAAACACATAGGTTTGTACTTGCGGGATGGAAAGATGCAGCCAGTTCATAGCCAGGTACAACATCAGAAAACTGCCGATGGTGCCGGTCACGCCCATTGCCGTTGATACCGCCAGCACACGGTGCATGTTCCAGCGCACGGGTTTGGGCTCGACCTTGGTGTGGTCGTAGGCAATCGTCATGATCGGCAGATCGTTGAAGAGGGCCAGAAGAATGATCATGATCGCCGTGATCGGGTAGAAGTTGAACACGATCATCGCCAACACCACGAAGATCATGATCCGAATCGTTTCATTGATTCGGTAAATGGCGTAAGAGTTCATGCGCTCGAAAATACGTCGGGCTTCTTCGACTGCGGTCGTAATGGTGGATAACCCCGGTGCCGTGAGAATCAGATCGGCGGCCGCACGCGCCGCATCCGTCGCACCGGAAACGGCAATTCCCACGTCCGCCTGCTTGAGCGCCGGTGCATCGTTGACGCCATCCCCGGTCATGGCAACGAGGTGGTGTCGACCCTGCAGTGCTTTGACAATGGCGTACTTGTCTTCGGGAAAGACTTGGGCATACCCATCGGCTTTCTCGATTTGTTCGGCGGCATCCAGCGCTTTAGCGCCATCAGCACCAAGCAGATTACTCGCCGGTTGAATTGCTTGACCCAAACCCAGTTGTCCCGCGATTTGTCGTGCAATAGCGACATTGTCGCCCGTCACCATTTTCACAGCGATGCCGTGTTCATTCGCTTCCTTGATCGTTTGCGCCGAATCGTCACGCGGCGGGTCGAACATCGGCAGAATGCCAAGGAAAATCCAGTTCTTACCGTCATCGGAACGCGCGACACCCAAGGTGCGAAACCCCTTGGCAGCATACTCGTCAACCAGTTGATTGGCCCTTTGGGCATCGTCACCGGTAAGCTGAGCCAGAGCGACAATAACCTGAGGCGCGCCCTTGGTGGTTTTAAAGCGCTGACCCGCAGATGACGTAATGGCAGCTTCGGTCCGCTTACCCATCGGATCGAATGGCACGAAGGCCGTTTGCGTGTATTGCTCAAGTACACGGGCGTCATTCAATCCGCCAATCACCGCCTGATCAATCGCATCTTTGTCCTCTGCCTTGGAGGCCAGCGCGGCAGCCAGAATCAGATCCTGTGCGTCCTTCGCCGCGAATACGGCAGGTTCGCCCAGCGTGAGCTTGTTTTGAGTCAATGTGCCCGTTTTGTCCGAGCACAAAATGTCGATACCCGCCATTTCTTCAATGGACTGCAATTTCGAAACAATCGCCCCCTTTTTCGATAAAGCCATGGCGCCGACTGCCATCGTGACCGACAACACGGCGGGCATCGCCACGGGAATGGAGGCAACCGTCAGAATCAGCGCAAACTGGAACAGTTCGAGCATCGGTGCACCTCGATGGAGTTGCACCAAAATCAGCACCGCTACGAGCCCGAGACTCATAAAAATCAGGTAATCGCCAATGGCCAGAACGGCTTTCTGAAAGTGCGACGGCGCACCCGCATCGGCGACAAGTTTCGCCGTCATACCAAAGAAAGTCTGACTGCCAGTGGCCGTGATCATCGCCACCATTTCGCCTTGCTTGGCGATCGAGCCGGAATACACCACTTCACCCGTTTTTTTGTCCACGGGTAGTGATTCGCCCGTCAGCGCGGACTGATCGACCGACAGATAATCCCCTTCGATCAATTTGGCATCGGCGGGAATAATGTCACCCAGCCGCAACCGGACAACGTCGCCCGGCACCAGTTCGGCTGCATCAATTTCGCTCCATTGCCCGTCACGCAGAACCCGAGCCCGGAGCGCCAACTGATTCTTCAGCGCCGCAAGCGCATTGGCCGCCTTGAACTCCTGCCAAAATCCCACACCCGCATTGAACAACAGCAAGGCGAGAATGATGAAAAAGTCCGGCCAATGACGCACGATGGCCGACAGAACGGCGGCCACCTCAATCATCCAGGGAATAGGCCCCCAGAAGTAACCCAGAAACTTGATCCACGGGCTGACCTTTTTTTCCACCAGAGCGTTCGGACCGAACCCAGCCAGTCGAGCCGTAGCCTCCGCCTTGCTCAAGCCCTTGGATGTGCTTTCCAGTTGCTTGGCCAATTCATCAATGCTGAGCTTCTCAACTTGCTGACTATCGATGGCTTTAACCATATTCCACCCTTTTCGACTCTGGATTTACCCGGCTGGAGATGGTGGGGGGTCTGTGCTCACTGGGTGCAATACAAACCCAGTTCAAACCGCTTACCCACCAAACCACAAACATAGTATGCCTATTCGATCAGGGTAGAGAAAGAAAACAAACCGTTCAGGGCCGCACTAAGCAGTCAAACTTGGCCCATCTTGAGATTTCTTGAAATTTAAGGCACCTTTTCAGTCATGCACGAAAACCACCTCAATGAGCCCTATGCGCGGCAGCAATTTCCTTCATTACCGGCAAATCCAGACCAAACCTTTCGGCCAGTTTCAAAGCCCGCTGCAAGCGGGCGGCAGCCGTGCGCCCCTGACAGAGGTGGGCTGGATCACCTTCGAATCCAGCCAGCATGCCCTCGATCAGGGGCTCGGGTGTCAGCGCCTGTCCGACCAGCTTCTCTTGGAGCGCTATAACCTCAAGCGCGACCGAACGGGCAAGCGACTGATGATCCCGCCAGAGGGTTTCGACATCCCCGCCCACCTTGAGCCCGGCAATATTGGTGGTGAGAATGTAGACATTTTTGATGACCAACTCGTTTTGCATGGCGGCCAAATCGTCGATGATCCGGGCATTCAAACCCATCGCTGCAAGCGCTTCTGCCATCAAACCGGCGTTGCTTCCCCAGACCGGACTGGGCATGAGTTGTTTGACGAGCTTGCCCGGCTTTTTCTCGAACCAGATGGAAATAACGGTCGGGTTGACGATGCCCGCCGCTTGCCAATCCTTGGGCAATAGTTCGTTCTGGAGCAGCACCAGTCGTTCGTGCCACGGCGCCGGGATTTGCGTGAGCAGATCGGGCAGGTCTTTTTCACCGACCGCCAGCACCAGAGCCATCGCATCGGGGACATGGGCCAATACACCGGAAAGTGATTGCCGACGGGTCACCGGAACGACCGGATGGCCGGTTTTCAAAAAACCGCGGGCCAACACCTGAGCAATCTCGCCCATACCAACCAAAATCACGGACGGGGCAAGACCCGAAGTGTCCTGACTCATGTTTTATTCTCCTTTCGCATTAAACACTCAGCAAGTTCGGCTGCCACTGCACCACCCCATCGGCATACAGTTTCTGCAAAAGTTCAGCCGCGGCCTCAGACTCGGTGGCTGCCAGCAGTTCGGCGGCATCATAAAAAACCTGACTCACAAGCAAGCGCGCCAAGGGGAGCATTTCGGCATTCAAGAGCGTGCTTTGACCATCTACGGCCAGTGCACCGCCAGCCGAATCGGGCTCATCTTCAACCAGCAACAAACGCGCAGCCGGTGTGCGCATGAGGGTGTCGCCGCTATGGGCGATTTCACCGCGCAGGGCCTTCGCGTCCAAAGGATCGTTTTGTGGATAAAAACCCGCGTGATCCAGCGGGCGCTCGGTGAGGGTTTCGGCAATGAATCGATCCAGCACGGCATCATCCTGATCGAGTACCGATTGCAAGATCGCGCGCAACTTGACACGCGATGAGGCATCCAATGCGCCGGGATTCGCAGGTGCCTGCAAATCGGGATCACCGTAACGAGCCGCTTGATCCATGTCGGTAATCAGACGGTCGGTGACGCCAGCCGCCATCTCGTGCAGCAAGGGCGCACGAAAGCCGATCGAATACGTCATGCAGTGGTCGACCGCTACGCCGTGATGCGGCACACCGGGCGGTAGATAGAGCATGTCGCCCGGTTCCAGCACCCATTCTTCGGTCGGTTCGAATTCTTGCAGCAGGCGAATATCCAGATCTGGCACAAAATCACTGTGCTTCGGCGGATACTCGATCATCCACTTGCGCCGCCCCATCCCCTGCAACAGGAACACATCATATTCATCGATATGCGCCCCGACCGAACCACCGGGTGGTGCGTAGGAAATCATCAGGTCATCGATCCGCCAATCGGGTACAAAACGGAAGTGCTGGACCAAATTCATCAAGTCCGGGATCAGCTTTTCGCAATCGGTGATCAACAACGAGTAACCGTCTTCGGGCAGGCTTGTGAAGTCCGCTTCGGTGAATGGGCCATGACGCAACGTCCAGGGCCGCGCGCCGGCCGATTCGAGAATCAAGCGCGCGGGCACGTCTTCCTCACAGGCCAGACCGGCTAGTTCTTCGGGAGATAGAGGCGATTCGAAGCCGGGCACGCCCTGACGGATCAACACCGGTTTTTTCTGCCAGTAATCACGCAGAAAATCCGCCACGGACAAGGTACCCAACACCTGTGAAATCACCATAAAACTAACCTCTATAAATCGGGTCAACCATAGTACCACTTGGGTAACAACCGCCCATTTCCACTGCACCATAAAATACAGACTCGGTTATGCTATAAAAACATAACGCTCATCCGTTGCTCCACCCAACATGGACTCGAGGAAGTCATCATGCCGAAAAAATCACGCCTTGACCGCTTGCCCGGTGATGCCTACAGCGAACAGATTCACGCCCGATTCTGGCTGATTGGCACCGATCAGAAAGGCTACCTCGGGGTAGGCAAAGTCCGGTTGATGGAACTCATCGACGAACTCGGTTCAATCAGCCAAGCAGCCAAAACACTGGGCATGTCGTACAAGCGCGCGTGGTCGCTGATCGAAGAGGTCAACAAGATCGGTAGCCAACCGTACGTCACCAAAGAGGTCGGCGGAGCGGGTGGTGGCCATGCCACCCTGACCGAAGCAGGACGAAAGGCCATCGGGCACTACCGCGAACTCGAAACAGAATTTCGCCAATTCATCGCGCAACGCACCGCGACCATTAACCTGTGACACGTAGAAACCAATGACCGCTCCATTATTCAATGCCTCGATTCGTGAACAGGCCTACCACTGGTTGATGACATCCGATCCACGGCAGAAATCAGACGGGGCTGCCGCACTGTATCGCCAAGCACGGATGACGGACGATGCACTGGTCTCTCGCCCTCCCGAACAGACCCGTCAGCGTGTTCCGGACCCCGGCCGCCCTGCCCTGCCCTGCCCAAACTGGTGCCGCCGCGCGATCTACCCAAGCGGATCACGCACACCCAGGCCGGACGCAACGCGCTGGCTCATGCCTTTGCGCACATTGAGTTCAACGCCATCAATATCGCGCTGGACGCGGTCTACCGCTTCGACGACATGCCCGCAGATTACTATCGTGACTGGCTGCAAGTGGCGGCTGAAGAAGGCAAGCACTTCCTCCTGCTGGCCGACTACCTTGCACAGCACGGATGTACCTACGGCGACTTCCCCGCACACAACAGCCTGTGGGAAACCGTCTGCGCCACCGATCACGACGTCATGGTGCGCATGGCGCTGGTACCGCGTGTACTGGAAGCGCGCGGGCTCGACGTCACCCCAGCTATTGCAGACAAACTGCGTTCAGTGGGCGATCAAGCACTCGTCGACATTCTCGGGGTGATTTACACCGATGAGATCGGTCACGTCGAAATCGGTACCCGCTGGTTCCGTTTTTGTGCCGAGCACCGTCAGCTCGATCCCCGCCGTACCTTCCGTGATCTGCTCACAGAATACATGCAGGGACGGATTCGCGGACCCTATGACGAACCGGGTCGTCTGGCTGCCGGTTTCACCCGCGATGAAATCGAGGATCTCAAAGCCATGGAAGCACAGACACTCGCCCGCCTCGACAAAACCCACACCTGAATCTGTCCACGTTATCCCGCAGATTTCCTTTCGAGCAAAACAAACACACCAAATATTTGCTGCTTTTCGCTGCCTAAATGTCCAAAGGCACATTGCTGTGCATAGGGCGCACTGTTAGGATCGGGAAAAAACCCTATTCGAACAATGGAAACGAGCAAAAACAAAATGAAAAACAAAACCTTCGGGGCGTTGATGATCGGTGCCTTGATGCTCTTTACCGGGTGCGACGGCAGTACTGACTATTCCAGAAGTCAGATCCAAATGGATGCTCAGTCCATCCCACTCCGGGCGGGCGACGTCCGTACCGTGCACGTGAAGATTGTCGACACCCAAGCGAGCACAAAGCAGAAGATCAGCCTGAGTGTCTCTGACCCCACGGTTGCCCACGTCGCTCCCTCGTCCTGCACCCTGTCTGCTGGAGACGCCCCTTGTTCGGTAACCGTATTCGGCAAGAAGCCGGGTAACGCGCTCATTCTGGCCGAAGCCCCGGGCCATACCAACGCCCGCACGTCGGTGTCCGTCGCCGGAACCGTTAGCGAGTACGGAACGATCACCGTTTCATCGACAATCCGCAATTTCTACTCAGGCGCGCAGGTTGCCTACCCGTTCTCCATCACGGTCAACCTTGTCCCCGCAACGGGAACCGACAGCAAGCGCATTCCAAACGACAATCCACTGACGGTGATGATGAATCAACCCGCCGGGATATCGTTCGCACAGGGCGGCATTCAGCAATGCAACCTCACTACGGCAAACCCCAGCTGCACAATCAGCGGGACCATCGACGCCGCGCAGGTATCGTCTAAAGCCGCCTTCTCATCGACCATCAGCCCCACCGGCACCTGGGTTGCGGGAAACAATGCCCCGTTCGGTGCTCAAGATGACATCACGATCACTTGGAAAGGCAACCCCAACCAATCCGCGGGAACAATCGAGGTCGCCTCTCAAAACAGTTCCGGCCAAATCTTTCTTGGCATGAAGGCGCCATTGTTCGTGTATCTGACGGAAAACACGCTGCTTGAATCGAACTACTGGGTCACGGTGACCAGCACCGATCCAAGTGCGTTGGTCTTTTATTCCTATCCGGACGGCGCGAACACACCCGCCGACCTGCAGAAAACCGATTCTGTTACCTGCGCGTTGTCGTTGGATAACAGCAGCTCCGAGGCCTTTGCCGATTCTGTGACGAGTTGCGGATATGGCCTGTTGCCCTTGAAAGGCACTGCAGATGGTCTCGACACCGCGCTCTCTGTGAACGTCACGACAGTGCCACCGTCATTCGCCAATAATCAGGCAGGATTGTTAATCGCGGTGCCGTCGTATCGAAAAACCGTCAACCTGAAGCTAATCGACAACAGTGGAACAACCGACGGACGAACGATCACATTCACCAATGCATCAGCGGATAAGGTTCGAGTCGAGGCCAATGCGGGCTCTGCGAACGCCTATACATCCCCCTCGTCCGTTGCCGCTGGCGTAAACCCGACGAATCCGGCACGAACCCAAGCAGGCGCGCAATCCTACTGCGGACCAACCGCCGGCGGTAAAAACGCCTGCCCAATCGGATCGACCTGTGTTCAGGGAGGTGCCGGCGTGGCAAAAGGTAAAACACCGTTCTTGTGCTTCTGGGATAAACCCGCCTTCGCCAATGGCAGCGGTATTCTCCTGCCAACCGGGCAACCGGGCGACTCAACCACTCTGTTCATTCCCCAGTGGTCGGGCATCACGACCGGCCCGCAGCAGATTCAGTGGTCCGGCAATTACACCGTCCTGAATTGTCCCGGCGGCACCTGCCCGAGCAGCCCGACAACGCCGGGCACCGGGCCAACCTATGCTGCAAACACCCTCGCTGAGGTCACGTATCAGCACAACACGGTGGATTACTATGATGTGTCCATCATCAACGGGGCGAATTACGCGCTGGCATTCGGACCAACCCACGGCCAGGTGACGCCCAACGGGTATGAATGCGGGACGCCCGGCGAGTCATCGCCACCGATCGGCGTATCCGCCACCCAGACGCTCAGCAACTGGGTGTTTACGCCCACGGCAACCAGTTTCCCAACCCCGCTGCCGAGCACGGATAGCCCCGCGTCTTACTTTGCCGTGGTCGAAACAAGCGCCACAACGCCAACGCCCTGCAACGTGACCCACCCGCAAACGACCTGTGCGGCGACCGGTTCCAGTGGCCCGGTCTGCGGCTGGGACAAAAGCAAGGTCTTGAGTGGGACGAGCAGCTTCGCAGCGTCGGATCGGATTTGCGGCACCTTTGTTTCCTGGGCCACGGCAAACCAGATCTGGGGTTGGAACAACAATGGCGATGCCACTTATCTGAATCAGGCGCCATTCGCATTCACCACGAATAGCGCGGTCAATCCGGCATTCAACGGTCAAACAACCATCTCGGTCAGCGATCTGCAACTGTGCATCAACAACAGCTTCAGCGCGTACACGGACCCGGCGCCTACCAATCAGCCCGCCGTCATGGCCTGCGGTGGCACCAACTGGACCGGAATAACGACGCCTTCGGTTGGGTACACGACCGAGGGAACCGCCTGGGTTCCTTATGTACTGCCGACCATTACCTGGTTGAAAAAGGCATGCCCAACCTGTTACACCTACCCCTTCGATGACATGTCCTCGACGTTCACCTGCGAAAAGAACGTGGTCAAAGACGGCAGCAACACCCTCGACTACACCATTCAAATTTCACACCCAACCAACACATTCGACTGAACAGACGCGCGTATCGATATCGTGAATCGCAGGGGCTGATGAGAATCGGCCCGACATTGACATTCCTACCCAGACGATGAAAAACTTCCCATCTGGCCGGAATAGCTCAGTCGGTAGAGCAGCGCATTCGTAACGCGAAGGTCGTAGGTTCGATTCCTATTTCCGGCACCACATACGCACGGTTCAAACCGCTTCGCACCCGGCCAAATTGTCTCGGGCGAGCACTAAAACCAGTTGGACAGACATAAGTGAAAATCAGTTTTGTCGGTCTGCACCAACATTTCTTTGTGTGGCTCGTGAAAGCCCTCAAACTCATCGAAATATTATTGGGTATCTCGAAAAACCCGTCATTCCCGCGTAGGCGGGAATCCAGCGCCTTGATTTTTCTGGGTTCCTGCCTACGCGGGAACGACGAACCACGGGTATTTCGAGGTGCCCTATTGTTTCGGTTCACCGGAGGGTGGCACTTGCGATGGCCGAATCAAATGGCGATTCAAATCGCTGGCGAACAGGGTGGCCAGCACGCCATAGCTTGTTGCTTCAGGATTCACGGGCGGCGCGACGCCCGCATCCAATGCCTGTTGCCAACGACCCGCGCACACGCACCAGAAATCGCCGGGTTTCAGGCCAGGAAATCGAAAATCGGGTCGGGGTGTAATCAGATCGTTGCCTTGGCTTAAGGTATAACTCAGAAAGGCCTCGGTCATTTGAGCACACACCCCGTGCACGCCCAAATCAGCAATTGAGAGCCGGCAATAGCCGCTGCGGTCCGCGCCGGCGTGCAAGTCTTTAGAACACGCCTGCAAAGGTCGGCCGTAGAGGTTCTGTTCATAAGCCGCCGACGAGTTCAGGTCGGGTGGGTCAATCGGTTGGATGATCGGTTCGGCACTCATGGCACGATTCGCTCCCATCAAAATACAGATGCCAAAAATGCCCAAGGCCGCTCGGGCCAGACGTGTTCGAAACACATCACGCATGGGCTGCCAGGGCTTTTTCGATGATCGGTTGCAGTGCGGCTGGCGTCGTGGTCGAGCCATAGCTGCCGAACAGTTTGCCATCGCGCCCGATCAGGTATTTATGAAAGTTCCATGAGGGATAATCGCCGCCAGCGGCGGTAGCAAGGGTTTTGAACAAAGGGTCTGCATCGTCTTTTCGCACACGGGTTTTAGCAAACATCGGGAACTTGACCCCGTAGGTCATTTCGCAGAAATCCTTGATCTGCTTTTCATCCTTGGGATCTTGCGCAAAGTCATTCGATGGAAAGCCCAACACGGCAAAGCCCTGCGATTGGTAGTCTGCGTAGAGCTTCTCCAACCCCTTGAATTGTGGCGTGAACCCGCAATAAGAGGCCGTGTTCACCACCAACACCACCTGTCCACCGTAGGTGGCGCACAAATTGACTTCTTTATCGTCATCCAGGGTTCGCACCGTTTGATTCAGCAGCGGGCAGGAAGCAGCCCAGGTCGGCAACGAGAAACTGACCGCGCCGAGTGCGCAGGTTTGCAGGAATTGACGTCGTTTCATGAACACACCTCTTGAAGGCTGGGATTGTCTGGACAGGAAGGGCAGCTAACGTTGTGCGAAGGGCTTTGAGTCACCCTTCTCGTGTGATTCCCGTTCGCGCGGGCTTCGATAGCGTCGGCTAAATCGAGCATAGACCAGAGGAATCAAAAAAGGCGTGATTAGCTCACGCCTCGATCAGTCGAATGGGCCGATCAGAACGTGACGACAGAGGCGTTACACGAGCCGGGTCTAGGTGGCGCAACAAAATCAGATAGGTATCGCGATCAAAATTCGGTCGCGGGTGTTCAAGCACCGCGTCCAGCTCAGCCTCGTTATGCGCCGTTCCCCAATGAACCCATTGATCAATCACGTGCCATGAGGCGCCCGTATGGTCATCCGATTCGTGCAAAACCACCGGACCGTCATAAGGCCATTGTTTGATACGGAGCTCTTCAAGGGCAGTTGCCAGACGCAAGTCGTGCTGCATCGGACTTTCCTGCCCAACGCAGACGCCGCGGCACCGTTTGATTTGATGGGCAAAACACGGGCCAGAACCCGACTGCAAACCCAGCCGGATATCGCAGAGACCGTGCTTTGCGGCCAGTTCGCGCAGCACCTGTTTGGCCTGGGTCGCGTGACGAAACGGCCCATAGCAGCTCCCGGGAATCACATCATCCCCACGCAACAAACGCGGCGGTTGAACGTTACCGAATACCCAGTGCCAAGTGCATAAATCGCGCGTTCGCCTGAGTTTGCGGTTGAATAGGGGGCTGAGCGTCTTGATCAGGCGCGATTCGAGCAACAGGGCAGACAACTCCCCCGGCGTCTCGATCCAATCGATATGTTGCACCGCTTGCGCAAGCCGCATTTCCTTCTGTTCGCGATGGTCGTTTCGAAAATGATCCAGTACCCGTCGCCGCAGATGAATGCTCTTGCCGATATAAAGCGGTAATGCGCCATCCCCGTACATCAGGTACACGCCGGGCGTGTCCGGAATTTCGTCGATCCGCTCGGGCGCAAGATGGGGCGGCAAACTGGGGCGTTGGCGCTGCGCCCGACAAGCCGCCAGCAACTCCTCGGCTCGTGTGCAGGCCAGCGTCGTGATGAAATCCGCCACCACTGCCGCATCGCCCAATGCACGATGACGTGCAGCGCAGGAGAGCCCCATCCGCTGCATGACCGAATCAAGATTGTGTCGCCGTTCGGCGGGGAACATCTGACGCGATAATTTGACGCTGCATAACACCGACGGATTGAACCGGATGCCCTCTCGCCGGAACGCTTGCTTCAAAAAGCCCAGATCGAATCGGGCATTGTGTGCGATCACGATGTGGTTTTCGAGCCGTTCCAGCAATGCCTGCGCCCGATGAGCGAACACCGGCTGATCGGCAACCATCTCGTTCGTGATGCCCGTTAGCGTCGTGATGCGGGCGGGAATGGCACAGCCCGGATGGATCAGGCAGGACCAGTTGCTTTGCGTGCCGTCGGGATGCAGGGTCACGATGCCGATTTCGGTGATGCGATCGCGCTCGGTATGGCTGCCGGTGGTCTCAATATCCAAACAGGCCAGAGGCTGACCCAACTGGGCGATGAACGCACGAAGCCGGTCGGCGACCTCCACCGCGTTCATGCGGGCATCGCCGCCGTACCGGACAACCACAGTGCCCGATACGCGCCACCGGGGTCGTAATCCTGAGCCTGTTTATCCGGGTTGAATCGTCGCGATCCACGCGGGTCCGTGCCGTATCCGGCCAGATACAGCCAATTACCCTGATTGCTGTACACATCGTAATCGACGAGTTGCGACTCGAACCAGGCGGCGCCTGCCCGCCAATCACAACCCAGATCGTGAATCAGATAACTGGCCACCACCTGCCGCATGCGATTGGACAAATAACCGGTCCGCGAAAGTTCAGTCATAGCGGCATCAATGAAAGCATGACCGGTATCGGCGTTCTTCCAGCGCTCAAAACGGTCGGCATCGTGGGTGGGCGCCGGACGATCCGGTGCCAGTCCCCGGGCGTGGTACAAACGGCGGCCGTACTTCAGATGCAAAAAACGAAAGTAATCGCGCCAGAGCAACTCAAACCGCAGCCAGTAGGTGCCCTCATTAGCACCCCGCGCCTGTTCGAAATGCTGCCGTGCCGCATAAACCTGACGGGCGCTGAGAACCCCCAGCGCCAGAAAAGGCGACCACTTGCTCGAATAATCCTTGCCAATCAACTGATTCCGGGTGGCTTTGTAAGTGTGCGGCAAACCGCGCGCAAAATACTGATCCAGATGCCGTTGCGCCCCGATTTCATCGACGGAACAATCTGGGTCGTCGCAGGGGAATGCGCTACGCGCATCCACTGCTGGCCGAGTTGATGCACCACAGAGGGCGTCAAACTGAGCGTCGATCGATGCGGTCGGATACGGTACCGATTCGGGCCAAGGCGGCACGGCATCGGGTGCTGGGTACGGGTGCTCAATACACACGGCAGCCTGCTCAACCCGCTTGCGAAACGGCGTGAACGAATCGGGCAAACGATCGATGGCAAAGGGCAAATCATCAGGCGCGATCAGGCTCGATTGCCAGCCGGTGTAGACCGAAACACCCAATGGTTCGAGCGATTGCTTCAAAGCATCGACCAGCGCCCGCTCCTGCGGTGCGGCGATGTCCTCAACCCAGACCGTATCGATGGCCCCCTGCCGAACCATAGCTAGCAGTTGATCGACCGGCTGCCCTTGCAGCAGACACAGACCACTACCCCGTTGACGTAACTGACGATCTAATCCACGCAGTGCCTGACCCAACACGACACGACGATGTGGCCCTATCCGATCGAATCCCCACCGCGTCGGCTGCTCCATCGCCGGATCGAGAATATACACGGGCAAGAGGGCATCGGCCTGGTCGCAAGCGCGAATAAAGCAACGGTTATCACGCAAGCGCAGATCCTGACGAAACCAGTACAGCACCCGGGACATGGACGTTACTAATCCGTCGTATCGCCAAGGCGCGAGTAAAACCCCATTTCGCGCACGCAGACATCCGCCGTGAACGCGCGGCCGATGGCGACTACGGCAATTGTTTTGAGCTGGCGGGGCGCGAACGGTGTGTCTGTTTTGTAGGGCTCGAACGCATCGAACGGAAAATAGTGGTAGCGCGGTTGAGGCTCCGCATGGAATGTCTGGCGATAAGACTGCCAAGGCAGCCAGAGCCAGCGGGTGCGCAGATGCAGGTTGTAGGCTTCGCCATTGCCCATGGCGTGGATATACAAACCGGTATAGCCATCGATGTTTACAAGGTCACCAGCCGTCACAGGCCACTTGATTTGGATGAAACCGCCTCGATTGGCAAGCGACACATCACCGCGCAAACACACGCCCTGCTCCATTCCGGAGTGCTGCCAATCCATATGTGCCACCGATTCGCCACCCATTACGCGGTCATCGGCAGTTCGCCAGCGATTTGTCGTCTGCGGATCGTCCGCTCGAAACAGAGGCGCGTGCATCAGTGATGCGGTCATGTCCTTCATCGGATCAGAACCGGTAGGACAATGAACCGATCACGGTCATCTGGTTGGCTGATTGAACCAGCGGAGAGTCACTGACTTGTGAACCCAGATGGTCATAACTTGCGGCCACGCCCACCTGCCAAGATCGGGATAAGGGCAGGAAGGCGCTGGCACCTACACCCACCGAGACCAGACCACCGGCCGCCGTGTAGGGCTGATAACGCGTCGTCGTGGATTGAGCTGCCGAGACGCCGTAGTACGTATTGATGAATTCGGCCGATGCCAGTGTAGCCCTGGGGCCAACCGCGTAGCGAACCGGTCCGACCCGGTTGAAATAATTCAGGCTCAAATCTCCGAGCACACCGGTATGTCCACCGAAGCCCTGGCGCACCTCGGCTCGACCACTCCAATTCGCCTGGCGATACTCAACATAACCACCGGCCTCGCCAGCGGCAGAAATATCGCCCATTCCTTTAAGGGCATCACTCTTGCCCGAGATCAAAAAAGGCGATCCACCGGTATCCTCATTGCGACTGAAGCGCAGCTTAATCACAGGACCGGCGCGCCAGTGGGGTGTTTGCACCAAGTTGTAACCAATGCCTTCCGGGATGGAGGCAAAAAAACGGTCACCGTAACGGATACGCAGATCGGGGAAAATAGAAGTTGTGTAGGTGTCCGATCCCGAATAGACCGGGGTAACCACCGCGGCCGCCCCGACACTAACCGACCAACCCGACTTGATGTCTGCTCGTGGCAGTTCGACGGGGGCAGCCTCGGTCATCGCGGGCAGGGTCAAAAGGACCGAAGCGAGCAAACCCTTTCGTTTATGTGTTGATGTATTCATCGTTGGCTGTCCTTTTCATGTTTTCATTCGGGTTCGATCGGGCGGCGTAGAGGGCATGCCATGACGATTGCACACTAACGGCTGCGCCACACAACCGCAATGTTATAGACCATTGAGTCCCCAACGTTCCAACCGGCTGTGTGGCGTCGGTGAGGGATTCATCGGTTTGTTCGCAGCGCAGAACCGCTTCGAGATTTTCCAGAAAAACATGCTAAATTGATAGTTGGTTAACCATTTAAGACGACGAATTTCCCGATTACCGATCAGAGCTTCGCATCTGGTTACATGGATATACCGGGCAGTAAACCTGCGTCCATCACTTGGTTTAACGAAAAAAAATAATGAGCGAATCTGCGGGACCTGTTTTTGCACTGCTCAGCGTAGCAGTGGAATCTGACGGTCGGCAGGCACGCAAAGCCCACGGACAGACCCTGTCTCAGGCTAAGGCCATGCCCCAACCTGAGCACTTGAATCAACCGGAGCCCCCATGGTTAATGCCCACTTACGTTCAAAAATCGATATCCGCCCAGCCCTTACCCTGCTGATCACGGCCAGTTTGATGCTGGGCGCGGGGAGTGCTTTTGCCGAAAATGGCCCCGGTAAAAAAATGCCGCCGCCAATCGTGCCCATCGAAACGGTCAAAACGGCATCGGTGACGATCCATCAAACGTTCAGTGGCGTCACCCAGGCAGAACGACAGGTCGATGTGCGCGCTCAAGTGTCCGGGATTTTGAAAACCCGCGCTTACGTCGAGGGCCAGAAAGTAGACAAGGGCACGCCGTTGTTCGTCATCGACGATAAACCCTATGTGGCCGCCTTGAACGAGGCCATCGCAAATCAGTCTTCGGCAGAAGCCGCTCTGAACGCGGCCCAACGCAACTGGAATCGTATCAAGACGCTCTACAGCAAGGGTGTCGCCAGCGTCAAAGAGCGCGACGATGCCCAGTCGGCATTGGAGATGGCACAAGCAGCGGTCAAGGTGGCGCAGGCCAAAAAAGTGGCCGCCCGAATTAATGTCGACTACACCCGCATCAATGCACCGATTGCCGGAATCGCTGGCCGCCGCACGGTCGCCGTGGGAAATCTTGTCAACGTCGGTGACACGCTGACACAAATCGAAGCGATCGATCCGATTCAAGTCATCCTTACCACCTCTGCCGATAACCCCTACGCCGACAGCCCCGCACTCAAACCCGACCCGGACCACCCGATCCCGGCTACGCTTCTTTTTGGTGCCGAAGGCACCAAACGGTTGGATGGCAAGCTGAATTATCGTGCGGTCAGCATCGATCCCAATACCAACAGCATCACGCTACGGGGGATTTTCCCCAATCCCGATCAAGCGCTTCAACCCAATGAATTCGTTCGGGTGAACGTCGCGGTGGACAAGCTCGACGCGGCGCTGGTCATTCCGCAAACCGCACTCACCAGTGGCATTCGACCCGGCAGTCATGCGGTATACACCGTGGACAGTCAGAACAAAATCACCTTGACTCCGGTCGAGCTCGGCCCGATGAGCGACCAAGGGCAAGTGATCCAATCAGGGTTATCCGCAGGGCAGCGGATCGTGACCGACGGCCTGGTCAAATTACGTCCCGATATCGTGGTTGAACCCTATAAAGCCGGTAAAGAGAAAACCGGTAAAGAGTAACGACGACCTCAACCGCCCTTTGACCGTGACGCATTGGATATACCCCTATGATTTCGACCTTTTTCATCAATAGGCCCATTTTCGCCACCGTGCTCGCAGTGGTGATCACGCTTGCTGGCGCAGCGGCCTTCACCGGGCTGCCGGTTGAGCAATATCCCCAGATTGTGCCGCCCGACGTTCAGGTAACGGCCACCTACAACGGGGCCGATGCCGCCACCATTGCCGAATCGGTCGCCGCGCCCCTGGAACAGCGCATCAATGGCGTGGACAACATGTTGTACATGTCTTCGAGCAGCTCCGATGCGGGCACGATGGCACTCACCGTCACCTTCGCCAATGGCACGGACCCCGATCAGGCCACCATCGATGTCAACAATCGCGTGCAGCAAGCCTTGTCGCAGTTGCCGCAGGAAGTGCGTGATCAGGGCGTGGTGGTGCAGAAAAAGAGCAATGCGATCCTGATGGTCATCACCCTGCTCTCGGAGAAGGGACAGTTCGATACCAAGTTCATTTCCAACTATGCGCTGCTGAACATCATCGATGAACTCAAGCGCATCAAAGGGGTGGGCGATACCCAATTGTTCGGCGCACAGGATTACTCCATGCGCATCTGGCTCGACCCAGCCAAACTGGCCCATTTCAAGCTGACACCGACCGATGTCGGCAATGCCATCAAAGCGCAGAGCGCCCAGTTTGCCGCGGGCAAATTTAACGATGCGCCGAATGATTCGCGCGCTGGATTTACCTACACCATCACCGCCGACGGCCGGTTCACCGATGTGGACCAGTTCCGCAACATCATCCTGCGAGGCAATCCCGACGGCGGCACATTGCGACTGAAGGATGTGGCGCGCATTGAATTGGGTTCGAAGTTTTACGGCTTCAATGCCACCTTCAATGGCAAGCCGACCGTGCCGATCGGCGTGTTCCTCTCACCCGGCGCCAATGCCCTGGAAACCGTCGCAGCCATCCGCGACCGGATGCAAGAACTTCAGGCTCGCTTCCCGGGCGACCTCGCCTACAAAATTCCGCTGGATACCACCGACTTTGTACGCATTTCCATCAAAGAGGTGCTCAAGACGCTGCTTGAGGCGATGGTTTTGGTCGTATTGGTCATTTTCGTCTTCCTACAAAAGCCTCGGGCGACCCTGATTCCGCTGATCGCCATCCCCGTCGCTCTTATCGGGGCACTGGCGGGTTTATTCCTTTCGGGCATGTCGATCAATCTGTTGACGCTCTTCGGCTTTGTGCTGGCCATCGGTATCGTGGTCGATGATGCAATCATCGTGATCGAGAACGTGGAGCGTTTGATGCGCGAGGAGATGCTCAACGCTCGGGATGCTGCCATCAAGGCCATGCATCAGGTCACCGGCCCGATTATCGCGACCACGCTGGTACTCTTGGCCGTGTTCATTCCGGTGGCGTTCATTCCGGGGCTCACGGGCGAAATGTATCGTCAGTTCGCGATTGCCATATCGATCTCGGTGGTGCTGTCCGCCGTCGTGGCGCTGACGTTGACCCCGGCCATGACCGCCGTGCTTCTCAAAAAACATGAAGATAAACCGCCTGCCCTGCCCTTTCGTGTGTTCAACCGTGGTTTCAGCAGCCTGACGAATGCGTACATGGGTCTCGTACATTTCTTTCTCAGGGCCTGGCCAGTGGGCTTGATGCTGTTTGCCGGCGTGATCATTGCCGCATTTTTCCTGTTCCGGCAATCGCCGACGGGCTTGATCCCGAATGAAGATCAAGGGTTCTTCATCTCGATCATCAAGTTGGCACCGGGCGCCAGTCTCGATCGCACCAGCACCGTGCGCAATGAACTGAGCGACATCATCACCCGCGATCCGAACGTCTTTTCTACCGTCGCTTTTGCGGGACGGGATTTACTGGCCGACACGGCGCGGCCCAATGCGGGCGTCGCCTTCACGCGCTTAAATCCCTGGGATGAACGCCCCTTAGCCAGCCAGAGCGTTCAGGCCATTGCGAAGAAAATCACCGGCGAAGCGCGGCATATTCCGCAGGGGCAGGTATTCTCGTTCGTTCCGCCCGCTATCCGTGGCATTTCCACCACCGGCGGCTTCGAACTGTACCTGCAAAACAGGGGCAACGGTGGCCTGGATGCCTTGAATACCGCCGCAAAAAACCTGATTGCCGCAGCCAATAAACGACCGGAACTGGCCGGGGTGCGCACGACCTTCGAATTCAATATTCCGCAGTATCGAGCGGTGGTGGATCGGGATAAAGCCTATTCTCTCGGCGTGCCAGTCAAGGATATTTTCACGGCGATGCAATCGACTTTCGGCATGGGCTACATCAACGATTTCACCCTGTTCGGGCGCAACTTTCAGGTCAATCAAGCTGCGGACACGCCCTATCGCGTGTCGCCGGACGATCTGCGACAGGTCTATGTTCGCAGTGCAAATGACGGGCTCATTCCGCTGAGCTCACTGGTCACACTGCACCAGACCAGCGGGCCGGATGTCGTCAATCGTTTCAATATCTTCCCGTCCGTGAAAATTCTGGGCAACCCTGCACCGGGCTATTCATCCGGTCAGGCGCTCAAAGCCATGCAGGAAGTGGCTGCAAACACGCTATCGCGCAATTTCCAACTGGGCTGGATCGGGGCGGCGTATCAAGAACTGTCCGCGGGCAAATCCGGGGCCATCGCGCTGGGGCTGGGCATTATCATGGTGTTTTTGATTCTGGCCGCCCTGTACGAACGCTGGACGCTCCCGCTGGCGGTCATCACCGCCATCCCCTTTGCCGTGTTGGGCGCACTGCTGGCGAACTGGATGCGCGGCCTCGATATTGATGTGTACTTTCAAGTCGGCCTGCTGGTCTTGATTGCCATGTCGGCCAAGAACGCGATTTTGATCGTCGAATTTGCCGCCAAAATCCATGCCGAAGGAAAAACGATTGCCGAAGCCGCCGTGGCGGCCGCCCGCATCCGGTTCCGCCCGGTAATCATGACCTCGATGGCGTTTATACTGGGCGTGTTGCCACTGGCATTGGCCAGCGGTGCGGGTGAAGGAGCCAGACATGCGCTGGGTACCGGCATCGTCGGCGGCATGATCTTCGCCACCTACATCGCTGTCCTGTTCATCCCGATGTTTTTCGAACTCACGCAAACCCTCAGTGAAAAGGTCAGTCGGCGTAAAAAACCTCAAGCTGCCAAAACTCAAGAGACACCCACAGACGAATCAGCATGACGCCATGAAGGGGTGAAATCCGGATAAGGGCAGGTATTCATAAATGAAACCCACCAAGAGCGAAGACAATCATGGACCCTATCGCGCAAGAATCGCCATCTGAGAAGCCCCTCGCATCCGCGGTCGCTGCCTGGGGTACGCCCCATTTTGCGCCGACATTGATCGACACATTGACTCGACTGGGCACTCGGCTTCTGCCCTTACAAAAAGCGCTCACCCACGGCAGCGTGGCGCTGGATGATGACCTGATGGTGCGGGTGCTGCACACCGAAGCGAAGGGCGAACATTTGCTCGTGCGTCTGAGTGTTCAATACACCAGCATTATTACGGGCTGTAGCTGCATCGATGACCCGACACCCGAAAACATCCTGCCGGAATATTGCGAACTGGAATTGTTCATCGACCGCCAGAACGGTGCGGCCAAGGTGGAATTGCTTTAATCAGCCAGGACGCTTGAAGTCCTGACGCGCCTGTTCCACGGCAAATCGGCTGATACAACCATGCACATGGTCATTGACCATCCCCATTGCCTGCATGAAAGCGAACAGGGTCGTCGGACCGACGAACTTCCAGCCAAGTTTCTTAAGATCCTTTGATAAGGCAATGGCTTCAGGGCAAGTCGTCACCATTTGCGGTTCATGGAATTGGCTCGGATCGGGTTCATAACGCCAGAAAAAAGCAGACAATGAGCCGTGGTTTTGCAGCATTTCAATTGCACGCTTTGCGTTATTGATCACGGCTTCGATCTTGCCCCGGTGTCGCACAATGCCTTTATTATTCATTAGCTCGCCAACATTCACTTCTGTGAACTCAGCAAGGCGATGAAAATCGAAATCAACGAACGCGTCTCGAAATGCCGGCCGTTTCACGAGGATCGTGCGCCAGCTCAAACCCGACTGGAAACCTTCCAGACAGATCTTTTCGAATAACCGAATGTCGTCGTCGACAGGGAAACCCCATTCATTATCGTGATAATCCGGGAACTCAGGCGCAGAAGCACACCAAGCACAACGTCGTCGACCATCGGCACACAAGACAAGCTCATCCAAACGCTCCGTCATCACAATCACCCTTCACAAAGCTCAAAGCGACAAAAACGAAAACCCGCAATCATCCATACATCCCACGGCAGCTTACCCCTCATGCACGGCAGCATGTTTTCCCGTGGTTCAGAGCTTCCCCTCACGGGCTTGGACTTTTCCTATTGTCGTGCAAAAGGAGTAGAATAACTTTTCTTGTGGAATAACCCATGAACAGCTTGGTATCAACCGGCTTGAAATGTGTTCGTTAGACCCCATAAAGAGAAAACCAGGGGGTGACATGGCTTCGACGCGGGTCACGAAACTCTAGGTGCATGTCGAGGGGTAGAGCCTCGTAAAAATCTGCAAAAAATTTAGTTGCCAACGACGACAACTACGCACTCGCTGCTTAATAACCAGTAGGGTGCCGTCTGACTGAAGCCGTGCTTGTGCGTTCAGGTTCCAGGCGTCGACTCTCACAAGATCGTCATGAAGCGTGTCCGGCGTGGATTGGCTAAAACTTATCCGGAATCGCTCGTGGTTTTCCCTGCCTGTTGGGTAGCCGCGCGTTAAAATAAAAAACAGGAAAAACATGTAGTACCGAAAGCGTAGGACTGGCGGACGGGGGTTCAATTCCCCCCACCTCCACCAATAACAAAACCCCAACCGTTCTCGGTTGGGGTTTTTTCTTGCCCGATCGCACCGGTTCCCGCGTGTTCTTGGTGGTTCTTGCGGAAGCCTGCGGACTTCAGCAGCCGCCCGAATTGCCCGTTCCCTGCCACATTTCATTCTCTCCTGGCCATTCCTCGCTCCGACCTCGCTCCCCGGAACTGGCCCGAAGTCCGCAAAGGCCCGAATTTCTAGCCTTACATATCAACGAGTTACGCGCGGACGAATCAAGCGGTTGGATTGCAGCATTGGCTGCCAGAGGGGACACACGCTCACTCCAGCGAGCTGTCGCACTTGCAGTTTGTCAGAAACTAGAATATATTTTCGTACATGAACACGACGACCAAGACCGCCGAGCTGATTCGCGAGCGCATCGAGGCGATGCCGATTGGGGAGCCTTTCACCCCGACGGCATTCCTTGAGTGCGGCACGCGTGCGTCCGTCGATCAGACTCTGTCGCGCCTCGTCAAGGCAGGGTCGATCGAGCGAGTGACGCGCGGCGTCTTTGTGCGTCCTGAGGTCAGCCGTTTCGTCGGCAAGGTGATGCCTGAACCGCTGAAGGTGGCCGAGACCGTTGCCAAGACCACTGGGGCGGTTGTCCAGATTCACGGTGCCGAAGCTGCGCGTCGGCTCGAACTGACCACTCAGGTTCCAACCCAATCTGTATTCGTGACATCGGGCCCGTCAAAGCGCATCCGCGTGGGCAAGATGGAGATCCGACTGCAGCACGTCTGTCAGCGCAAGCTGGCCCTAGCCGGCCGACCTGCGGGGCTCGCGCTTGCGGCAATGTGGTACCTCGGCAAAAAGGAAGTGACTCCAGCTCTCGTCGAGAAGATTCGGCGCAAGCTGGGATCGAGCGAGTTCGAGGTGCTGAAGTCAGCCACCAGCTCAATGCCTGCGTGGATGAGCGACGCCATCTTCCGAAACGAGCGGATGGCAGCTCATGCCTGAGTCCTTCCTGCATCTCGAACGAGAAGAGCAGTCCCAAATTTACCGGGCGCTTGCTCCGCAACTTGCACGCTCACCTGTTGTACTGGAAAAAGATGTATGGGTCTGCTGGGTGCTACAGACCCTGTTCACCATGCCCGATCGACTTCCGATGGCCTTCAAGGGCGGCACCTCACTATCCAAAGTTTTCGGAGCCATCGCACGCTTCTCCGAGGACGTAGACATCACCCTCGACTATCGAGGACTGGACGGAACCTTCGACCCATTTGCCGAAGGGGTCTCTCGCAATCGGCTGAAGAAGTTCAGCGAGGATCTCAAGTCCTTCGTACGCGACCATGCTCACGGTGTAGTGGAGCCGCACTTCCAGAAGATGCTGGCCACCGAGTTCAGCGCCGACGCATTCCGTCTTGAAATCAGCGATGACGGCGAGCAGTTGCGAGTGCACTACCCGACCGTGCTGGAGAAATCCGGAGACTACGTCGGTAACAGCGTCCTGATCGAGTTCGGTGGCCGCAACATCACCGAGCCGAATGAGGAGCATGTGGTGCGGCCCGACGTTGCGGAACATGTCGCTGAACTCGAATTCCCGCAGCCGACGGTCAGTGTGCTGTCCCCAGCACGTACCTTCTGGGAGAAGGCGACGTTGATGCACGTCGAATGTCAGCGCGAAGAGTTCCGCACAGGCGCCGAACGTCTGTCACGCCATTGGTACGACTTGGCGATGTTGGCCGACATTGAACATGGGCAAGCCGCTGTGGTCGATCGCGCTCTGCTTGCAGACGTCGTCAAACACAAGAAGATCTTCTACAACGCGAGCTACGCCAACTACGACGCATGCCTGGCCGGGCAGCTCAAACTGATTCCGGAAGACACCGCACTAGCCGCGTTGCGCGATGACTTCCAGCGCATGATCGGTGCCGGCATGTTCATCGGCGAGCCTCCCGCCTTCGATGCCATCGTCGATCGCCTGCGCGCGCTGGAAACAGCGATCAATGGGTGCAGCAATGGTTGAAGCAGGCGTCGCTGTTAAAGCTCTGCTGCAAGGCGCCGCACCCGAGCGCAAACAAGAAATTAAGGACCTATGGAATCACTATGCACCCAAGGTCTGCGTAGTCGAAGACGCTCGAGGCGTGAACATCAGCGCCGGCAAGGGTCGCATCCAGTTTGACCACAAGACACTCAAAGCAATCTGGCTGCTTGGCTTCAACGGCTGGAGATCGATCGAGACCTACTCTCCAGCGATCATTCTGGCCGGCATCACTGACGGGGCCATTGAAGACATACTGTGCGCCGATGACGAGCTTGCTGCTTTCGAGATGGATTACAGGTCTCGTGCAAATTCAGCTCGATCAATCATCGAAGAGAAAAGTTCGGTTCACACCACCTGGCCGCAAGATGTGCCGCGTCCTGAAGCCGATAGAGAAACACTCGGCAGCCATCAAGAAATGGTGGCCTTCGATCTGGTCTGTCTGGCGACCGCCTACGTCTTTCTTCATGAGTTGCGGCACGTGAAATTTCTCTGCGACGGCGACTGCCCCGCCGATCGGCGTGAAGAAGAAATTGCGTGCGATGTCTGGGCGCGGTCATTTCTTACCGACAAGGTTGAAAGTTATGCCCAGTCTGTTGGCCAGGCTTTCAGCAGGGTGCTGGATAAGCGATCAATGGGGATCGCCCTCGGTGCAATGATCTTGCACGAAATAACCCCGGAAAGCGCTCGGTGGGGAACAGCGGAATATCCGCCCATTACAACGCGCATCCAGGCAATGATATCCGGTAGCACGCTCGCCAAAGAGTCGCACTTCTGGCTCTTCACGGCGTGCTTGCTGGTCGGGATATTTCGACAAGCACACCGACAGCTCCCGATGTATGCGCCGAGCACGCACGAGCTGGTGGAACAGCTGATAACTGACCTGCAGCCGTAGCATCAAACACCCACTGTCACCGACAATTCAGTCGCGAACTGTAAGTCGAGATCGCTGCTCATCCCACAGCGCCGGCGGATCGACCGCCAGATCGAACAGCGTGATGTGATTCGGCAATGCGTCGTCCAGGATGGCCGCCACGATGTCTGGCGCCAGCGTCGTCAGGTTGACCATGCGGCTGACGTAGCTGTTGTCGATGCCTTCCCGCGTGGCGATCTCCTTCAACGACTTCGCCTCTCCTGATTCCAGCATCGCCAGCCAGCGGTAGCCCCTGGCCAGCGCCAGTTGGATGGAGGTCGGTGCTACGTCCCACGGTCTAACCGGCGCGGTTTCGCCGTTTGGCAAGGTGACCTGCTTGCGGCCGCTGCGGCGTTTGATCTGGATCGGCACGGACAAGGTCAGCCTGCCGTCGCTGGTCTGCAGGATGTCGGGCTCGCCGGTCTTCTGGATGCGGATGTCGCTCATGCCAGTGCTTCCACTTGTTGTTCGCCCGGCTCGGGGCGCAACTCCAGCACCAGGCGTTCGATGCCGTTGGCGCGCAGCCGCACTTCGAGGTCGTTGGGCGACACGATCACCTTCTCGACCAGCAATTTCACGATCCGTGTCTGCTCGGCCGGGAAAAGTTGATCCCAAATCGCGTCGAGCCGGGTCATGGCCACGGTGATCTTGGCTTCGTCCAGGGTCGGATCGAGCTTGATCGCTTGCGGCAGCATTTCGCCGAGCAGATTCGGTGCACGTAGGATCGCACGCAGTTGATCGAGTACCACCGATTCGAGTTCTGCGGCCGGCAATCGCGGCAACCCCGAGGCGCCCGCGTGTTCCTTGGCGTCGCGCTGGGGCACGTAGTAACGGTAGCGCCGGCCATTCTTCTTGGTGGTGTGCCACGGCGACAGTGCGCGCCCGTCGTTGCCGACCACGATCCCCTTGAGCAGATAGGGAACCTTTGCCCGCGTCGTGTTGCCCCGCACTCGGCCATTCGTCTCCAGGATCGCGTGGACGCTGTCCCACAATTCGCGGCTGATGATGGGCGGGTGTTCGGCCTGGCACCACTGGTCCTTGTGCCGCAACTCACCAAGGTAGGTTCGGTTGCTGAGGAGCTTGTAGATGTGGCCCTTGTCGATCGGTCTGCCATCGCGGGTCTTGCCGTCCTGAGTGGTCCACGCCTTCGACGTTACGCCATCCAGCTTCAGCTCCTTGACCAAGGCAGTACTGGAGCCGAGTTCGACGAATCGCTGGAAGATGTGCCGGATCAGTTTGGCTTCGCGCTCGTTGGGCACCAACCGCCGGTTCTCGACGTCATAGCCCAGCGGCGGTACGCCGCCCATCCACATGCCCTTGCGCTTGCTGGCTGCTATCTTGTCGCGGATGCGCTCGCCGGTGACCTCGCGCTCGAACTGGGCGAAAGACAGCAGGATGTTCAGCATCAGCCTGCCCATGGAGGTCGTCGTGTTGAACTGCTGAGTGACCGACACGAACGACACGCCGTAGCGCTCGAACACCTCGACCATCTTGGAGAAGTCCGCCAGCCAAGCTCGAAGACCGAAGATTGCACGCCCAGTGCGGTTGGCTTGACTGGTTTCGGACGCGGGTTCAATTCCGCAAACGGGAATCGAACTGGCGTCCTGTCTGATGCACTTGGCTGGTGACCTCGGACGGGCAGAACTGATAGGATTCTCAGCAGTAGGGGCTGGATTCCGCACCTTTCCGCAGGAGTTCGCGGCGGCTCTAAGGCGCTGAGTTACATAGGTTTGGCGCAGGGTTCCACCCCACCACCAATAACAAAACCCCAACCGTTCTCGGTTGGGGTTTTTTCTTGTCTGATCGAGCCAATTAGCGCGAACTCGTGCGGGCTTCTGACCCGAATTGACTGCCGGACTACTGACAGAAAATGTTCTGACTAAAGGGAGCGCACGCTCCAGCCTTCATCAGAATCTTGAATATCTGCGTCTCGCTTTATTGCGTCGCCATCACGGTGAAGCCTTTTTTGGGTTTCTCCCGCTGCGAATGCAACGATGCAATAATTCAGGGATTTTCTAGCAGCGAATGTTACATCTCGGAAAGCAACTCCTCGGCGCTCCGGGTTCGGCTTTTGCCCGCCTTATTTACTGCCTTCAGCCGCGTTCTGAACGCTTTCGCCGGCGTTCTCGATTTTCTGGCCTGCTTTATCCAAACCCTGATCAATGGCTTTTCCTGCCTTTTCGGCCGGTCCTTCCTTACGTTCACAGCCGGTCATTGCGGTCGTGCAAACGCCGATCGCTAGGGCAATTCCCATCAACTTAACGATTGTTTTCATCTGAGCTCCTGACTTTAATTATTGGAAACGATTTATTCGATCGCATGCGTCGAACACCATCTGCTCGGCAACGCGGATCAAAGCGGCGTTGCTCGAAAAGACGAAGAGCCATACTAACAGCTCGGGGTGTTTATGGAGATCTCGCTCGCAATAAAGTGATTTTTGCCGTGTCGGCCTGAACAGGATTGCGTTGCAGATGAGGGCGCAACGGCTGATGCGGGCATAAAAAACCCGGCACATGACCGGGTTTTGTAACGCTCTACTCGTCTTTGACTCGTGTTACGGAGTCATGCCAATCACTACTTGGTGATGATGTCACTCGACATGGGCGCCAAAATCTTGATGAGATGATTTTGTGCTGGAACAGAGACGTGATGCTGATCCATGGCGACAATCAAATCCTCAGTCAGCGCGTTGAATGCCGCCTGTGTCACACCCATACTGTGATGCAATGGTCCCATCGCAGGGCCGGTGTATTTGCAGGGGCCGCCCAAGGCTTCACACACCTGATTGGTCAATGCAGCCTTGAGAGCCGGGATGTTCGCATGGGCAAAATAGCTGTTGATGCGATTATCGGCGGCAACGACACCCACGAAATCATTGATGATGTTGGCGATACCCTGTTTTTGACCGAATTCTTCGTAATATCCGGCGTGCGCGCTAACAGCGGAACAGGCCAGAACCATGCCACTGATCATGGCCAGTGCGGCGGGGCGAAATTTAAACTGTTTCATGTTCATGTTTTCTCTCTTACTGATTTCAATCAAAAGGTTAAAGTGCCGTTGAGGTAGACACCATTCTGGTTGGTATACGGCCCGACGTTACCGAGACGAGCGAAGGCCAGCGCCAGAGAGACACTCTTGTTCGGAAAATAGGCAACGAAAACATCTTGCCAGCTCGATTGCTTGAGTCCGGCATCACTGAGGTTGTTGCTCATCCCCTTGTATTCATAGCCGATGGCCACATCGGGACGCAGCAATACGGCCGTGGAAAACTCGGGCTTGATGTGGGCAGAATCGTGATTGACGCCACCGAAACCCAGCAAGCCGGTTTCATTAGCCTTGGTGTAACGTAGATTGCCGTTGATGAGCCAGTTGTAACCGAAGAAGCCCCCGATCAGGACTTTCGTGGCGGACAGATAAACATCCGTGCCATGATCCTCGACACCGGCCCCCAAGCTTTGCAAGGCGGGCACGAGACTGTTGCCGCCCGTGACGTCTTTTTTGTACTCCACACCGATGGCAACCTGCGGAAGCAGATTATTGCTGTTGTAAACGGCATCCCCGAACAGGCGCAGTTTGGCACCGAAGATATGCTGGCCGATCTTCATTCCGTCCAGCGGCAAAGCCACCGTGCCGTTGGGGCCGTAAACATTACTGCCCAGAGTGCCGGTCTGATACGCATAGGACAGCTCAAGCCGGTTGTAGATACCGACCGAGACAGCCAACTGGTTGACACTGAAATCCGGCAGCGTCACGTTCGTGAACGAGGCTGTCGGATTGATTTGCTGGTCGGTGCCGTAACCGGCAATGACGGCCCAGGGATTGATCCCGCCGCCCGCCGCGCCATCCAGTGACTGGATGCCCCCGGTCGCTAAAAAACGACCCTTACCCATGACATCGTCGGCATGCGCAGCCATCGGGATACTCAGGGCCAAACCCAGCATCACGCCCCATGCGCACTTACGGCGATTCAATACACTGACTTTTCGGTCATTTTTATGTTTTTGATGGTTCATAGCGTCTCCTAGACTTCATGTCGCGTACAATTACGCATGAGGTCTACGCAGGAGACTGTCGATGGGTTGCATGATTATGAGCCTGGATACCCATCCAGAATGTAATGAAAATGCAACATAAAGCGCGCGAGGTTCAACTAAACCTCGTCGATTGGAATAACGATCAGCCTTAAATAACTGGCGAAAGGCTCAGTTATTAACACCGAATCGACGGAAATATCCCATCACCCGATCCGACAAACCGGCCAGCAATGGTTTATCCGACTTGGCAACCGCGTGACGTTGACGGGCTTCCGGCAGGGTCTGCAGAATCTTGTGATAATCGAGCGCCGACTGCATGTTCTTGACGAACGTGCCGACGTGTCCCGGTTTCGGGTGAAAACGGAATACCTGTCCCTGATTGATCAACTCGACCAGGAGTTCGTAATCACGCAATTGGGTTAATACGATGGTGACCAATTGGGGATGGGACTGTTTCAATGCCTTGATGGCGCCCACGTGGCTGGCTTGACCATCGAGCACATCGGCCACCAGTACACCAATGGCATGTGCACTTAGCAACTCCATGGCCTCGTCAAGATGGCGCGCCCAATACAGTGGATTACCCTGCGGCGTCGCACGTTTGACGAGTTCATAGGCAACAGGATCCTGATCGAGTAACAGGATGCCGGGCCGAGACAGTGGCTGCGCTGCCTCGTCGATCACCTGCCCACTATTGCGTCGTGCGGCGGCAGCGAAACTGAGCTCTGCCACCTGCGCGGCCGCTCGCACGTCCGCACGAATCTGTTCGACATCCCAAGGCTTCTGCAGGAACCGGAAAATCTCGCCTTCGTTGACCGAGCCGATGACCGCCGCCAGATCGGCATAACCTGTCAACAGCAGGCGCATGGTGTTGGGCGACACTTCTCGAATGCCGCGCAGCACGTCAACACCGGCCATGATGGGCATGCGTTGATCGGAAATGACCACTGCGACCGGTTGAGTCCGGGCAATTTCAATCGCATCGTGTCCGTTGTCGGTCGTCAACACATTGAATTCATTGCGAAACAACATCTTGAGCGAGCGGGTGATCCGAGCCTCGTCATCGACCAGCAGCAAGGTGGGTTTGGTATTCGACTCGTTCATTATTTCTGCTCCTTTCCGCGTTCTGGTCAACCGCACCGATTCACAAGGGTGAGGGAATTCAATCAGTAGGTATTCTGTGTTTGCAGCACTTCAACGCTGTCCGCAACGTGCTTACCGCCGGTGCGCGAACTGGAATCCGTTGTCGCAGGTTGATTGGTCGATCGCTTGATTGGCAGGCTGATCTCGAAGCGCGTGCCAACACCAGGTTTGGTAGCCAAGCGGATATCACCGCCGTGATCCTTGATGATGCGATAGCTGATCGACAAACCGAGACCGGTTCCCTCGCCGACCTTCTTGGTGGTATAGAACGGTTCGAAAATGCGCGATACGTGTTCCGGCGGAATACCGCTGCCGTTATCTTCCACGCTGATGCAGACAAACTCGCCGCGGGTATAGGTTCGAATGAGCAATCGCCCTTTGTCGTGATTTATCGCTTGTGCCGAATTGGTCAGCAGATTCAATAAAACCTGATTAATTTGCGAGGGCGCGCAGGGCACGAGTGGTATCGGTTCGAAGCGTTTTTCGACCGTGACACGATTCTTCAGGTGGTGATGCCCGACCGTCAAAGCCGTTTCGATGTTGTCGATCAGATTGACCTGATCGGTTGCCGCCCGATCGACGCGCGCGAAATTTTTCAGGCTCTGGACAATCTCGCTGATCTGCTTCAAACCAAAACGGGCATCGACAAACAATTCCGTCAAATCGGCCAGATCATTGACGGCATCAAACTCCTCGCGCATGGCGGCAATCGCCTGAATTTGCGCTTCCACATCGGTTTGCTCGGCAGCGGGGTTGAGCAGGTTTTCGAACAGACTGTCGTAGGCAGCGACCAATCCGTGAATTTGTCCCAGCATTTCTTCGGCCATCTGCACGTTGTTGCCAACATAACCGAGCGGTGTGTTGATCTCGTGCGCGACGCCCGCCACCATTTGGCCCAAGGCCGCCATCTTCTCGGACTGCACCAGGTGCGCCTGTGACGCCTTGATCTCCTGATTTGCCTGCGCCAATGCGTGATTGCGCTGATCCAGACGCTGCTCGACCAGTTTCAGCACATCGGCGACAGAACCCAGCCCGGCGTAACTACCGTCGGCCTCGGTAAAGATGAAATCCTCGATGATCGGCGTGCGAATCTGTGCAGTAACGGTCGAAATGACGGAACTGGTCGATTCGGCCAGCGAGACAATGACCGGCTGCGTGTTCATGAAGTACTGAATAGGACGTCGACCGTACAAATCGCGGGAGTACTTGTTGAGCAACAACTCCATCAGCGCATGGCGGCTGATCAAACCCACCGGTTGACGGTCTTCATCAACAACCGCCAGAGACAACATGCGATCGAAACCACCTTCCCCAAAGCGCTCCGTAACGGCATCGAGCGACATATCCACGGGCAA
The DNA here is from genome assembly GCF_000024765.1 of Halothiobacillus neapolitanus c2. Classification (GTDB taxonomy): domain Bacteria; phylum Pseudomonadota; class Gammaproteobacteria; order Halothiobacillales; family Halothiobacillaceae; genus Halothiobacillus; species Halothiobacillus neapolitanus. The sequence goes on from NC_013422.1 coordinate 1,539,845, forward strand.
TGGAGGAACCGCATCAAGCAGGGCACGCAGGGATGAAGACATCGCTCACTCTCAATCAGATCAAGGAGCAAACACCCTAGCGATCAATTGTGACAACATTATGTTAACGGCCGGAACCTCTGATTGAGTCCCTCGTGAGCCGAGTTGCTGATCCAAAGGCCGCAAAACGAGGCAGAGGCCGAAGGTCGTAGTTTACGCTACGATGCCAAGGCCGATAACGAAGTGTTGCGGCTTTTGGGCAGCAACCCGCATGGGACGGGCTTTTGAGGGCGATTTTACGCGAAGCAGGCGCAAGCTCGTTTCGCGCCGCGCCTTGCGACTCATCACTCAAAAGCCCGTCTCGGCCACGAAGGATTCAATCAGAGGTTCCCTAATACACCGCCAGACAAATGGCCATTGGCGGTCGCGGTAGGCGATAACCTGCCCGGATTTCACTTCGATCGCGCCCTGATCAGCGGTGTTGAACACTGGAATTTGTCGCTGCCGATAGCGTTGCAGCACCAAGGGATGCGGATGCCCGAAGGAGTTGAACTTACCGGCACTGATCACAGCCACTTCTGGCTGAACCGCAGCCAGGAATGGCGGCGAAGATGAGGTTTTCGAGCCATGATGCGGCACATAGAGCACATCTGATTTCAACGCAGTGCCACCTGAGTGCGCATCAATGAGCGCTTGCTCTGCCTCAGCTTCGATATCGCCGGTCAACAAGACGCTTCCGGCACGACTCTGGATGACAAGCACACAGGAACGATTGTTATCGCTACGACTGTCCAGTGAAGCCTGATAGGTTGCAAAATCCACCCCATCCCACTGCCAATGCGCTCCATCACGACAAGATGTGCTACCGAAGCCCGGCAGCGGCTCCCCACTGATTACCGGAACATGAGGATAAACCGTCAGCACGCTGGACAATCCACCCATATGGTCGCGCGCATGGTGACTGATGACGATTTGATTCAGCTCCGAGACATGCAGTGCGCGCAACGCAGGCACAACCGTTCGCTCGCCCGCGTCACTGCCACCGAATGCCGGCCCCGCGTCGTACAGCATCGCGTGGCGCGCGGTATGGATAACCACAGCCAACCCCTGCCCCACATCCAGAAACCAGATATCGGCCTCGCCATCCGGAATCGGTGCCGGTCGATAGAATACCGCGGGCAAACACAGCACGAGGCCAAGATATCGGGCAGGCCAGAATTTAGGCATCAACATCCAGGCCACACCAAGCGAGGCCAGCAACAGCGTCCATCCAGCGGGGGCGGCGATGTGGCTATCTGGCAGCGTCAACCGCAACCACTCAAGAAAGCCGAACAAGCCATGTGTCAGGACGTTGATCGGCCACATCAGGACTGCCGCAACCGAAGGCAACATACTGACGAACGCCATGACCAGCAGGGAAAGCGGCGTAATTACAAAAGTAATCACCGGCACAGCCAAGATATTGGCGGGTAAGGACGACCAGGCCACACGGTCGAACAGCCACCAGACGATAGGCAGCAAGGCGAGCGTGATAATGATCTGCAGGCGGAATCCATCGCGCCAGAACGCGAGCGCGGGGCGGTACTGCAACCAGAGCAGCATGATCAACACCGCACCAAAGGAGAGCCAGAACCCCGCCGTGAGCGCATTGAACGGATCAAGCAAGAGCACACCCACCAGAGCGATCAGCCAGAGATCGAGCAATCGCCACGACCGCCCCAGCAGCAAGCCCGCCAACAAAATCGTGATCATCAGTGCCGTGCGTTCGGTCGGTACAGACATCCCCGCCAGAAAGGCGTAGCCCCAAGCCGCAAAAACGGCCACCCCGGCGGCCACACGACGAGCGGGAAACCCTTCGCACCAGCGCGTGCGCGACCAAAGCCAGGCCGCGAGCCAAGCGAACAACCCGGAAACCATACCCACATGCAAACCCGAAATAGCCAGCAGATGATTCGTGCCAGTAGCCAGCAGCGTTTCCCAGTCGTTTTGACCCAGATAATCACTATCCCCGATGGTCAAACCCAGCAGTAAGCCTCGCCCTCGGTCCGGTGTGCCTTGTGATTGGGATATAGCCAGCAACTGCGCGCGCCAGTGCGAGCGAACCGATAACAGGTAGGCTGCAAATCCATCGCCTCTCTCGGCCAACAGTGTAGGCTTGCCATGAACCGATCCCGTTGCCGCGATACGCTGGGAAAACAACCAGCGCTCGTAGTCGAACCCGCCAGGGTTTGCGCTGCCATGAGGTGGTTTCAAGCGCAGATCAAATCGCCAGACCGCCCCACCGTGATACTCAACCTGTTCATTGGGCGGATAACGATGATAATCACCCACACGCAATCGCTGGCCGGTTGAATAAAATCGGCAAGCCGCATCGCTTTGGTTTCTATCAACTTGTACAACGCGCAACATCAACTGGGTCGCGTGCTTTGATGGACGCGGCAAGGCATCGATCATGGCCGTCACAGAGCAGGATACGGGCGCAAGCGATGACGGCGGCAACGACCGCACAAACGTACTGATGGCGGATAAAGACCACAACAAACCACTGAACACCGCTAAAGCAGGCACGGCAATGGTCCAGAAACGGGCAATAGTCGCCGATTGCTGTAAACGCAGAATCAAAAGAATCAACAAAACCAGAACCCAAAAGGCCACCAATGGGCGCAACAGGTCATCGGCCAACAGGTTGGCATGTAAAACTTTGGAGATGAGCGACGTCAGCCAGATCAGAGGCTTGGGCTGATCACTTGCCGCTTTCAATGGCGCCCAAGGCAGCAGCCAGGCACCCAGTGCGCCAACAGACCACGCCAGCAACCACAGTGAACTCAATCGTGTCGAGAAGTATCGATTTCGAACAAGCGTGCAACTCATGGGGCATATTCCAGCCGGAGGGCGCGTTTACATCGATTAGGCAGTAAGCGCAAAAGCCTAGCTTTTCAACCGGAAAGCCATGCCGCCGCTCGGCAGACGTTCCACAGTGAAACGGTCACTCAATTGCTGAGTAGACTCGGATGCACCCAGAATAAGCACACCCCAAGGCTGAAGAGAATTGGCAATATGCTCAATGATCTGCGCCTTGGTTTCACGTGCAAAATAAATCAACACGTTTCGACAGAAAACGATATCAAAACGCCCCAAGCCAACCGGCGGATCGAGCAGATTACCGACTTGAAAACGGACACGTCGCCGCACTTCCGGTTTGATTTTCCAACCGTGATCTACAACATCGAAAAATTGCTGTTTACGTGCCGCAGATAAGCCCCGCCCAAGCGACAATTCATCGAAAATACCGGAGTTGGCCTGCTCCAATACTCGAGAAGACAAATCGGTACCGATAATTTCAACCGAAAATGGCGGTTTGATCTCGCTGACGAGCATGCTGATCGAGTACGGCTCCTGCCCCGAAGAACAAGCCGCCGACCATATGCGAAGATTTTGCTTTTTTTTCGCCACCGCCTCAGGGAAAAAGACGTCACGCAACGCGGCGAAAGGATATTCATCCCGAAACCAGAGTGTTTCGTTGGTAGTCATTGCCTCGATGACCGCCTTGATCAGGGCAGGTTCGCGGCCATTGAGCAATCGCCCCATCAGTGCGTCAATGGACTCGATCTTCTGATCGCGCAACACGCGACTCAACCGGGTTTCCACCAGATACCGCTTATCAACGCCCAAAAGAATGCCACTGCGCTTTTCGAGCAAGTCGCAAAACCTCTGGTATTGCTCGGCCTCCATCCCTATTTCGTCTCGACCAGATGTTGCGGTCGGTTACGGAGCGCCTCTGCGACGACCTTGGCCAGGTCGTCCGGGTGGAATTTGGCAATAAAACGGTCAGCACCGACGTTTTCGACCATGGCCTCGTTAAACACCCCACTCAACGACGAGTGCAGGATGACATAAAGCGATTTCAGGCGAGGATCGCGGCGAATCTGGGTGGTGAGCGCATAGCCATCCATGATGGGCATCTCGATATCCGAGATAACCAGAGCGACCCGGTCGAGCTGTTCGGGAGAATCGTCTGCCCAACGGCGCAAGGTATCAAACGCTTCCTTGCCATTGGTTGCCAGCACCGTTTCAAGCCCCATCTGCTTGAGCGTGTTGCGCACCTGATTGCGAGCAACCAGCGAATCATCGGCGACCAAGGCAATGCATTCTTTGGATGCCAAACCGCTGACTTGTTGCAATACATCGGCGGAAATTTCTTCGCGCGTACCGACCACTTTGGAGAAAATCTGCTCGACATCAATGATTTCAACGAGTGCTTTATCCACACGCGCCACCGCGGTCAGGAAATTTGAGGTGTTCGTGCCGGTGGGCGGCGGCATGACTTCTTTCCAGGAAAGGTTGACGATGCGATCAACCGAATTGACCAGAAAGCCCTGAACCGCCCGGTTGTATTCCGTAATGATAACGAATGCCTCTTTCACATCTTCGGGGCTCATCCGCGGGCCGCCGATGGCATCGGACAAATCGATAATCGTAATGGTATGCCCCCGCACGTCCGCAATGCCACGCACCGATGAGGCCGCCTTGGGCACGTCGGTCAACTTGGGGCAGCGAATCACTTCGCGCACTTTAAATACGTTGATCCCGAATCGCTGATCGTCAGCAAGGCCAAAAATCAACAACTCAAGTCGATTATGACCGGCAAGCTTGGTACGGGAATCAACCGATGACATCACATCTTTTTTCACGGTGATATTCAACCTTGTTATGTAATTGGCGCAGTCTAGCGCTTTCCATCCACGATCACAGCGTTGTGCCGGACGACTCGAACGCTATATCGGCCAAAAACGCATCTTCTTTAATTGGTAACCGTATTCGGCACAAAGCATACAGGCCACTCGATTCTGTTTTTCATAGCACAACCATGTATTCGAGGCATTCTCTCCCATATTGCCCTTTTCAATCCAGACGGAATTGCACTCGACATCATTTCTTGGTTGACGAGCGTCGGTTGTCAAAAAAATGTAACAACGAACACGCATCATGAGTCAGTTATGGGCATCACGACCCATTGATTCTCGCGATCAATCCGAATATTGCCGTTATTTCTTTTGAGGCCTGCTGCCATGTTGAGAGAGATCCGCTGCGCCGGTGACCTGGTGATTGAAGCGCGTGCCATTACACCGGACTTCAGAAATGAAGAGGTCTTGGCGTTGTTCGGCCAGCAGTCGAGCTTGACCCATCTCCCCGTGCTGATGACCGATGGTCGCCCCTTGGGTTTGATCAATCGGAACATCTTTCACAGCATGATGACCAAGCCCTACTATCCTGAACTATATAGCCAGAAAAGCTGCATCACGTTTATGGATAAGGAGCCGTTGATCGTCGAAGCCAATCTGCGCATCGAACAGTTGACCGCACTGGCCGTGGAAGCGGGTAACAAAGTTTTTGCCGACGGATTCATCATCGTGCAGGACGGCAAATATCTGGGCATCGGTCAGGTACTCGACCTGATGCATGCCATGACCGAGTTGCAGGCACGACAACATCGTCAGTTGGTTGAAAGCATCGAATACGCCAGCGTGATTCAGCAATCACTGCTCAAGCCTTCGGAAATCGCGCTGGAACAAACTTTACCGGACAACCACTGGTTGATCTGGCAGCCGCGTGATGTGGTTGGCGGAGATATTTTCCATTTCAGTCAACGCGAAGACGGCTTTCTGGCCATCTTGTTCGATTGTACCGGGCACGGTGTACCGGGCGCATTCATGACCCTGATTGCCGAATCAGCACTTGAACAGGCGCTCAATCAGCTGGGTGATCGCAACCCTGCCGCGCTCATGGCAACAATCAACCAGCACATCAAACATGCGCTGAACCAGCACCAGGACGGCAACAGGGAAAACTCGGACGATGGTCTGGACGGCCTCATCCTCCGATACGAGCGCAGTAAACGCCAAATCACCTATGCCGGCGCGCACAGCGTTCTGTATTCCCTGAACATCGAAAACGACGCACCCATCACCTTACATACCGGTGACCGAAAAGGAGTGGGCTACGCCAGCACGCCGCTCGATTTCAAATGGCATAACCACACCATCGCCATCGACGAACCCTCTCGCGTTTTCATGCTGACCGATGGAGTGATCGACCAGATTGGCGGGCCGAGAAAAATTGCCTTCGGCAAAAAGCGACTCACACAGTTTCTAACCGAACAACGGCAAATCGAAATGCCACAGCAAAAACAGCGTTTCATAGAAACATTCAGTCACTATCAGGGCACGCAGACAAGACGAGATGATGTCACCCTGCTGGCGCTGAGTGTCACGCCGGCCTGAGTCCCAACACTGAACAGAATCACCCCTAACCGCCGCCGCATCAAATGCAGGAAGAAGCAGGAATACGCCTCATGACTGAACACGACACACCGATTGCACCGCCCTGCTTTCCCGGGCTGGCGGAAGATCTTATCTTCTTTTACGCGGGTTATTTTTCTCAGAACATTATCAACGCCATCGGTGATGCCGTGCGTTTGCGCATGGAACAGTCGGAGGCATCGAGCAGCGTGCGGCGCAAGATTTTTTCTACCTTCATCGAGATGGCGCAGAACATCGTGCACTACTCGAGTGATGCCCTCACCCCGCCAGATCAGGCAACGCTGGAAATGCGTGCCGGTTCGGTGATGGTGACGCATGCCGACGGCCGGTTCTACATCCTCTGCGCCAACCCGGTCGACGCCGAATTCGCAGAGCAACTCAAACCGCTGTTGGACCCTTTGCGGGTTATGACGACAGAGCAAATCAAAAATGCCTATCGGCAAACGCTGCGCAGTAGCGACAGTTCAGAAAACAGCAAAGGTTCGGGCCTGGGCTTTCTCACCATCGCCAAGGACAGCTCGGCTCCGCTTGAGTACGGCTTTACACCCGCTGCCCATGGCATGTTGATGTTCACACTCAAGGCCACCATTTAACTTTTCACGCATCAGGATTCCGAACAATGGAAAAATTTTATCTCGCGGCGACCAACAACACCCCGGAGGTGGATTTTGATTTTCCGCAACGAAGGCTATCACTCAAGGGTGAGTCGTATCCAGAAAGCGCCGCTGCCTTTTACGGCGACATTCTGACGAAAACGAACGCGTTCCTAGATACGCTGGACCAAGAAAAGATCGACGTCAGTATTCAGCTTTTATACTTCAACAGTTCCAGCACAAAAATGTTGTTCAGCTTTTTCGAGATGCTGTACCAGGCAGCGGAGGCCGGCAATGCGGTGAGGCTGGATTGGTACCACGACGTGGACGATGAAACTATTCTGGAGTTCGGACTGGAACTGGCCGAGGACTTCCCTGCCATTGAATTCCACGCCCACGCCGTTGAATGATAATGACCACTCAAGACGCATACGCTCCGGACTTGTTTGAACGCGAAATAACGGTCCTGAACAAGGCGAAACAGGCTAAAGTTAATTTTTCGTCGCACGCCGATCACTCGGCATTATCGGAATTGATTGACGAATATGAACGCGTGATCCGCGAAATGCGTCGGGTCATCGCCCATTCGGACAGAACCGAGCGTGAACTCAATAATGCGAACCAGCGTTTGCGCGAACTGACCGAGGCGTTGACATTCCAGAACCGTCACGATGGCTTAACAAGGTTGTTGAACCGCACGACGCTTATCAATGAGGCGGAACAACTTCTCAAAACGACCAAATCCGCTCTGATCATGATCGATATCGATCACTTCAAGCAGATCAATGATCGCTACGGCCATCCCACGGGCGATAGAGTGCTCGTCGGATTGGCGGATACGCTGCGCTCGATAATACAGCCACCCGCGCTATGCGGACGTCTCGGCGGAGAAGAATTCGCCATCGTCTTACCCACGAATCAACTCGAAGAAGTCATCAGTCTGGCCGAGAAAATCAGCGAGGAGATCAGAAATCTGCGTTGCGAAAGCGAACTCGGCCTGCGCATGACAGCCTCGCTCAGCATTACCTTGGCGAGACCCGGCGTGAACTTCGACACACTCTATCTTTGCGGCGACGATGCCCTGTACAGGGCCAAGCACGATGGTCGAAACCGGATCGAAGTCGTCCCCCATCCGCTCAACCCCACGTGATGATCCCGCATAATTCAAGACTCAAAGAAAGAGCTCTTCCCTGCTAAGCTAGTGTACTGTTTCGCTCTTGGAGGTACTTTCAGAGCCCTCCGATTGCGTCAGGACAAGGCGCCGTGCGCAGGCAATAGCCATACCCTTGGCAAGCACGGCAACGCCGTCATGGCGCATTCGGAGGTCTCCCTTCGGGCGAGCCGCTGGCCGATCATCTGCGGTGTTGCGCCCGCTTGCAAGGGGGCGGCCCTTGCTGCGCGAGCGCGCCTTGCATCTAATCGGCCAGCGGCTCGCTCAATGTGCCTCCAAGAACGAAATAGTACACTAGTGTTGGTACAAAAAATGGAATACCGTCATGAAACGCGCTTACTGGATTCTCACTTCGGCAGTATTCCTATCACCATCGGCACACGCATCAGACTGGCAGGAATGCGCCTCCATCACGGGAGACTCGGCCCGATTGGCCTGCTATGACAAATTAGCAAAGGTAGAACCAACACATGCAGTGCCTACGGATCATGTGCAAAATCCAGTAGCGCCGGACGATACGTCATCCGCGCCAGTGCCTCAGGCCAAGGCACTGAACAAGCGCATTGATCAGGAAAAGCAAGCCAATTCAAACGCTTTCCTGATGCGCGCCTACAAACCAAACTACTTTCTGCCGGTGACGTACACAACCAACCGTCTGGATAACCCCGTCTACGATTTCAAACCCCAGCAGATCGAGTCCAAATTCCAGCTTTCCTTCCAGTTCAATTGGTGGGATCACCCTTTTGGTACCGACTCACGGTTTTATTTTGCCTATACGCAGCTTTCATTGTGGCAAACCTACAACACCGAATCCGCCCCGTTCCGAGAAACCAACTACGAGCCAGAGGCGGGGCTGGATGTCACCATCAATCAGGATTTAATGGGATTAAATTTCCGCAAGGTGCGGGCCAGTTTCATCCATCAATCGAATGGTCAGGGCGGTTTGCGTTCCAGGAGTTGGAATCGCTTGGCGTTGCAAACGGCATTTGGTCGGGGAAATTTCGCCGGAGCCTTGCGCGGCTGGTACCGGATTCCCGAATCACGGGCCACAGATGACAATCCCGACATCACCGATTACCTGGGATACGGCGATTTATTACTGGCCTACAAATTCCCTACCGGCACGCTTTCTGCCACCTTGAGAAACAATCTCAAATCGAACAATCGCGGCTCAATCGAAATTGATTACAGCTTTCCGCTCAACAAGCACATCAAGGGCTATGTTCAGTATTTCAATGGCTACGGTGAGTCTCTGATTGATTACAACCGCTCGATAAACCGCATAGGTATCGGTATCGCATTGACAGACTGGCTGTAAACCCATCAAAGCGGACAAGGCATTAATAACCATAAGTTTCAAAAGGTTATTAAAAGCCCAATGCCTACTGAACATCAAAATAGGTCCAGCCTGGAACTTCTCACGATGACCAAGTAAAAAACTATAAAAAAAAACGTTAATGTGCTAACTTTATTCGGGTTCGCTGGCTTTTAATTAGCCCCCTACCAACCCCGCGCATCAAGAAGAGTACGGCGGTACTCGTCGATAGGACGAGATAAACCGGCTCTAACCTGCTAAATGTAACGCGGCGTAGCAACTGTTTACCTTCCGCGCCAGCAGCCATGTTCGCTCTGGGCGGTAGTGATAATGAGAATTCGATATTTTTCTGGGAGCTTGCAACTTCATGCATGATTTAGCCTGCTGGCGTGATCGGTTTTCCGCCCCAATGCTGAAATTGGGCACGCTGCTATCACTGACAATGCTCGCCGGCTGTTCAGCCGTTGGGCCTGATTTTGTTGCACCTGCCGCACCGGACATTCCCGGTTACACCGCGCAAGCGATGCCCAAAAGCACCAAGGCAACCACCGGTATCGAACAAGGTGAAGCTCAGTCCCTCAAGCAAGCATCATTTATTCAGGGTGATTGGTGGAAGGCATTTCATTCACCCGCACTGAACAAGCTGATTGAACAGGGCATGGCCGCAAGTCCCACGCTTACCGCTGCCGAGGCCAAACTGGAACAGGCTCGACAAACCTACGCCGCTCAATACGGTTCCACGGAGCTACCGCAGGTTAATGGCAAACTCAGCGGCCAGAAGCAGAAGACCAACAATTCGGGTATCGGTCAGGAAGGAAACGGGCGTGTCTTCGGCCTGTATAACGCGGGTGTGACCGTCAGTTACAATCTTGACTTGTTCGGCGGTAATCGCAGAGCACTCGAAGCTTTGGCTGCCCAAACCGATTACCAGAAATATCAGCTGGATGCCGCACGGCTTACCTTGGCGGGCAATATCGCTGTTCAGGCCATGATGCAGGCGATGTATAACGATCAGATCGCAACGACCAAAAACATCATCAGCAATCAAGAGGAACAGCTGAAGCTGATTCGGTCACGCCTTGAGTTGGGCGCCGCGACCCAAAGCGACGTGCTGACACTTCAAACCCAATTGGACCAGACGCGAGCCACTCTGCCCCCGCTGATACTCAAACGCGACCAAAGCGACCATTTGCTGGCGACATTGGTCGGACAACCGCCAAGCAAGGTCATGCCTGTATTCAGCTTGAGCGATTTCACGCTGCCAGCCGAGCTTCCCGTTGTCGTCCCATCACAATGGGTTGCCTCGCGGCCAGATATTCAGGCCTCAACCGCATTACTGCATCAGGCATCGGCCCAGTACGGTGTCGCCGTTTCCAACCTGTATCCGCAAATCAATTTATCGGCCACTGTGGGCTCTCAAGGCCTTACACCTGCCAGCCTGTTTGATGCCAACTCGATTATCTGGAGTTTGATTGCTGGTCTGACACAGCCAATCTTCAACGCAGGCCTCGAATCTGGAGCCAAGGCAGCCAAGGCCTCACTTTCTGCCGCCGCAGCTAATTATCAGCAAACCGTGTTAAACGGCTTGCGCAATACCGCGGATGCCTTGCGCGCAACTGCCATCGATGCTGACACGCTCAATGCCCAAGCAGCGGCTGAACGCTCAGCTCAGGCATCGCTCGATCTAACACAACAACAGATGAAGCTAGGTGCAATAAATTCGCTACAGCTTCTGACTGCACAACAACAGGTCGCACAGACGCAACTTCTGACACTGGCTGCCCGTTCGCAACGACTCACAGACAGCGTTGCCCTGTACCAAGCCATGGGCGGCGTACCAACAGCAGACCCGAATCAACCTCAAACCTTGTCACAAGTTCAAACAGCTAAGCCGGAGAAAAACACACCATGAAGAAAGGTACCCCCATCCGCATGATCATCATGCTGCTGCTGGTTGCACTGGTGTTTGGCGGCATCTACGGCTTCCAGCAATTCCGTAATGAAATGATATCCAAGGCGATTCGTGGCAAGGGTATACCGCCGCAGGCGGTCTCTACCATCGTGGTCAAAAAGGAAGAATGGCAACCTAAGGTCGATGTGATCGGCTCCTTGCAGGCGGCACAATCCACAGAGCTGGCCACGGAAGTCAGTGGCCTGATTACGCAGATTCATTTCAAATCCGGCCAGACGGTCAAAACGGGCGAGAAACTGCTGGAACTCAATGATGCGCCGCTGAAGGCTCAATTGGCTCAGTTGCAGGCAGCCGTCGTACTCGCACGGCAGAACCTGACACGCGACCAGGCACAATTGAAAATCAATGCGGTGAGTCGTGCCGTGGTCGAGAGCGATCAGGCCAATCTCAAAAGCGCCGAGGCACAGGTTAAGCAGCAAGAGGCGCTGATCGATCAGAAAATTCTCAAGGCGCCATTTGCAGGCAAATTGGGTATTCGCAAAGTCGATTTAGGTGAATATCTCTCGGCCGGCACCGCGGTGGTCAGCCTCCAGAAGCTCGACCCGATGTATGTCGATTTCACCATCCCGCAATCGGAATTGTCTCTGGTCAGAGCCGGCAAAAACATTTCCATCCAAACAAATGCGTTCGCTGGAAAAACCTTCGAGGGGAAAATCACGGCCATCGAACCGCAGGTGGATACGAGCACCCGTAACATTACGGTTCGTGCCGCCATTGCCAATCCCGACGGCAAGCTCTTGCCCGGACTGTTTGTGACGGCGCATGTCGACCAGGGTGAAGCTCAGCAGTATTTGACCCTACCCAGTACCGCAATTGCCTACAACCCTTACGGCAGCACCGTTTTCGTCGTCAAGGATGAGGGCAAGGACGATCAGGGCAAACCCAAACTCACGGTTGAACAACGCGTCGTTACCACTGGCCCGACACGCGGCGATCAGGTGGCGATCCTCGATGGTCTCAAATCGGGCGAAACGGTGGTGACGGCCGGTCAACTCAAGCTCAGAAACGGTGCGCCGGTGTTCATCAACAATAAAATCCAGCCTTCAAATAACCCGCACCCCGAGGTTAAAGACGAATGAGTACGGCGTCATCAAATAAACCCAAGTTCACGGATATTTTCGTTGCCAAACCGGTTTTGGCAACGGTGCTCAGTCTCGTGATCCTGGTGTTGGGTCTTCGATCCTTCGGCATGCTGCCCGTGCTGCAGTATCCCTACACCCAGAATGCGGTGGTGACGGTCACGACGGCTTACCCCGGTGCCGATGCCAATCTGGTGTCCAGTTTCATCACCACCCCGCTTGAAAATGCCATCGCTCAGGCCAATGGCATCGATTACATGACCTCAAGCAGCACGCAGGGTGTCAGCACCATCACAGTCAACCTCAAACTCAATTACGAGCCCGACAAGGCGTTGACCGAAATCAACACCAAGGTCAATTCAGTCCTCAATCAACTGCCGCCGCAGTCCCAGAAACCGACCCTGTCGGGTCAGTATCGGTCAGACCATTGATGCGATGTACATCGGCTTCTACAGTGATGTGCTCAAACCAAACCAGGTCACCGATTACGTCACGCGCGCGGTTCAGCCCAAATTGCAGGCCGTCGACGGTGTGCAGACCGCAGAATTGCTGGGCGCCAAGAACTTCGCCCTGCGCGCCTGGCTCGACCCGAACAAACTCGCTGCCGTGGGGCTGACGGCCGCCGATGTCTACAGCAAACTCGCCGCCAACAACTATCTGTCCTCCAGCGGCCAGACGAAGGGGCAAATGGTTCAGATTAATTTGAACGCATCGACCGCACTCAACTCGCTGGATGGGTTCAAGAACCTGATTCTCAAGGAAGACAAGGGCTCGATCGTTCGGCTGAAAGATGTCGCCAATGTCACCCTGGGTGCGGAAGATTACGATTCGAGCGTGTCGTTCGATGGACGCAAAGCCGTGTACATCGGTATTCAGGTGGCGCCGGGTGCCAACCTGCTTGATGTCATCAAACGGGTCCGTGATGTCATGCCGGGCATCGAAGCCCAACTGCCGACCGGTCTGAAAGCCAACATCGTCTATGACTCGACCAAGTTCGTTCATTCGTCCATCGACGAGGTAATCAAAACACTCAGCGAAGCGGTATTGATTGTCACCCTGGTGGTATTTGTCTTCCTCGGTTCCCTGCGTTCCGTGCTGATTCCCGTCATTGCCATTCCGCTGTCGCTGATCGGTACATTCGCAGTGATGCTGATGCTGGGCTATTCGATCAACCTACTCACCCTACTCGCATTTGTACTGGCCATCGGTCTGGTGGTGGATGATGCCATTATCGTGGTCGAAAATATCAGCCGACATCTTGAGGAAGGCCAGACACCCATCGATGCCGCCAGAATGGCCGCACGGGAGCTCGCCTCGCCGATCATCTCGATGACCATCGTCTTGATCGCGGTTTATTTGCCGATCGGCTTTATGCAGGGTTTGACCGGCGCACTGTTTACCGAATTCGCCTTCACGCTGGTCGGTACCGTCGTGATATCCGCCATTGTGGCCCTGACCCTCTCCCCGATGTTGAGCTCAAAAATCCTGCGTGCCCCGAAGAAAGAAGGCGGCGGCTGGCAGGATCATCTCGTGCTCTGGCTGGACAAACAATTCACCCGCCTGCATCAGTGGTATCAACGGCGGCTCGATGGGGTACTGAACTATCTTCCGGTTGTGCTGGTGTTTATCGTCATCATGCTCGGCGGGATCTATTTTCTGTATTCAACCTCTAGTTCCGAACTGGCGCCTCAGGAAGATCAGGGTGTACTGATCTCACTGGCGTTCAATTCACCGACCGCAACGCTGGATCAACGAGAACTTTACGCGAAACAGGTATTCAAGGATTTTGAAAAATACCCAGAAACCAACCACGTATTTCAACTCAACACACCGACGCAGGTGATCAGCGGCATGGTGCTCAAACCCTGGGATGAACGCACGCAAACAGCCACGCAGTTACAGCCTCAGGTACAAAAGGACCTCGCCCAGATTGCCGGCACCCAGAATGCCGTATTCCAGCCACCGTCGCTTCCCGGTGCCCGCGGTTTCCCGATTCAATTCGTGATCACGACCAGCGATCCGTTCGACAAGTTGTTCCAGGTAGCCAATGACTTTCTGCAGAAAGCCCTCAAGTCTGGCGACTTCATCTTCCTGCAATCCGACCTGCGCATCGATTTACCTCAAGCCACCATCAATATCGACCGGAACATGGCGGCCCAGCTCGGCATCAACATGCAGGATATCGGTTCGGCCCTATCCGCCATGTTGGGCGGGGGTTATGTCAACTACTTCGAGCTCGACAGTCGTTCGTACAAGGTCATACCGCAAGTGGCACAGGCGTACCGTCTGAATCCTGATCAGCTCAAGTCGTATTACCTGAAAACGTCCAGCGGGAAAATGGTGCCTCTATCGACCGTGGCTCACATAACGACCCACGTTCTCCCGGAAACGATCAATCATTTCCAGCAGGAAAATGCCGCAACGATTCAGGGGGTCAACTTCCCGACTGTGCCTCAAGGCGTGGCGCTCGAGAAAATGGCCCAGCTGGCCAAGGAAACCCTACCCAACGGCTACAGCTATGATTACGCGGGCCCCTCACGACAGTTCGTGCAGGAATCTGGCGGCTTGGTGCTCACTTTCTTCTTCGCGATCGTGATCATCTATCTCGTGCTGGCCGCGCAATTTGAAAGTTTCCGCGACCCGCTGATTATTTTAGTCTCCGTGCCCATGTCCATTGCTGGCGCCATGATTTTCATCAATCTCGGCATCGGCAGGGCCACCCTGAATATTTATACCGAAGTGGGTCTGGTCACACTGATTGGCCTGATTTCCAAACACGGTATTCTGATCGTGGAGTTTGCCAACAATCTTCAGAAAACCGGTTTCAGCAAACGCGATGCCATCATCGAGGCGGCCGGGTTGCGACTGCGCCCCATTTTGATGACCACGTTCGCCATGGTCATCGGTGTGGTGCCATTGCTCACCGCTTCAGGTGCGGGTGCGGTCAGCCGGTTTGATCTTGGTCTGGTTATTTCCACGGGCTTGGGTATCGGTACGATTTTCACCCTGTTTGTTGTGCCCAGTGTCTACATGATGATTGGGCACGATCTTAATGCGCATGCAAAAGCTGAACCTGCGGAAGAAAAACAGGCACACGAGGCCATCTAACGTTTCTGGAGACCCGAGCCAGACTTGCCTGTCTTTGGGAATATCCGCACGAAGTAACGCATCGGTAAAACCGATACCTCGTGAGTCACTGCATACAAAAGGGCCGCTGTGTGAATGACAGCGGCCCTTTTTTACTGAAAAAATGATTTGTTAAATTCGCCGTGTTGCGACTATTCGAAGACGCTCAGACGCTCGGAACGTCGATTGAAAATCCATGTATGGAATGTCGAGAAGTCTTCACTTTACTTGACAGCTAATCCTTGCCTAACCCAATAGTTTGGCACAATTCACTCTTTCGACTTGATCTTCGCTAAATCCCCTGAAGCCAGAAAATTACTTAAATTCCGGTCATCAAGACAGGATCCAGTAAGCGCTTGAGTTCTTCTTCGGACAGCTCTGTCATCTCAAGAGCTACACTCAATACGCTTCTGCGTTCGGCATAGGCTCTTTTGGCAATCTTCGCCCCTAATTCATAACCAATCACTGGGTTCAGGGCCGTCACTAGAATGGGGTTCATACCCAAGGCAGCCTCGATCCGCTCATGATTGACGGTAAAACCGGCAATCGCCTTATCCGCCAACAAATGCATGGCATTTGATAACAATTGAATGGATTGCAAAAGATTATTGGCAATCAAAGGCAACATCACGTTGAGCTCGAACAAACCGGATTGGCCAGCAAGGGCGACAGCCATATCTAAACCCTGAACCTGTGCGGCTACCATGGCGACGGCTTCGGGAACAACAGGGTTGACCTTGCCGGGCATAATCGAACTGCCGGGCTGCAAGTCAGGAAGACTGATTTCACTGAAGCCCGCCAACGGTCCCGAATTCATGAGCCGCAGGTCATTAGAAATTTTGGTTAGCACGATGGCCAAACTGCGCAAAGCAGCAGACATCGCAACCGGTTCATCCTGCGCAGCCAGACCCGCAAACGGGCGGAGCATGGAACAATACGCACCACCAGTTTCGTTGTTAAGAGCCGCAATAAAGGCAGCAGAGAAGCCTTCGGGCGCGTTGATGCCCGTGCCGACCGCGGTGCCGCCCTGAGGCAGGGCCTGCATCCGCTCAACAGCCTGAACGATTCCCAAGCGGGCGCCATCAAGGTGATCGACATAGGCCATTAGTGTCTGATCAAAACGAACAGGCATCGCATCCATCAAATGCGTGCGACCGGTTTTGGTTACTCCGGCCAGCGCTTGAGCTTTGTCTTCGATAGACTGCTTCAAGGAGTCGAGCGCGGGCAGCAACTCATGTTCGACCGCCTCGACCGCTGAAACACGAATGGCGGTGGGAATCACATCATTCGAACTTTGGCTCATATTGACGTGGTCATTCGGATGAACACGAAGATCCGAATTTAGAAGCGAATCATTGGCTAGTCGCGCAATGACTTCGTTTGCATTCATGTTGGTACTGGTGCCCGAACCCGTCTGGTAGACATCAATAGGGAAAGCATCGACATAGTGCCCCGCTGCAATTTCGCGGCTGGCCTGCACGATCGGTTCACCCAGTGCTGGGGGTAATACGCCCAAGGTCATATTTGCCTGCGCGCACGCAGTCTTAACCTGAGCCAATGCCCGGATAAATTTAGCGGGCAACGGCATGCCACTAATGGGGAAGTTATCGATAGCTCGCTGGGTCTGTGCACCCCACAACGCATCGGCCGGTATGTCCACTGGCCCGATGCTGTCATGCTCTGTACGAAATTTTTGGGTTGTCATCGAGGAACTTGCTCCACGGGTCTCAGCGGGTGATGCCTCGCTCGCTGCCTTTGATGAAGTCGAGCATTTGTTGCAAGGCGGGTTCAGTTTCAGCGGCTTGTTCAAATTCCGCCCAAACCATCTCATCCCCCTGTTTTTTCACCAATTGACGGAAACACCGGTTCAGCAATGCAATAGTCTCAGCATCAAAATGCCGACGTCTGAGTCCTTCTTTATTCAAGCCGATTGAACGGGCACGAGCCCCGTCCGCCATAACAAAGGGCGGCACATCCTTGGAAAGTTTGCTGAAACCACCGATAAAAGCATGCGCACCAATTCGGCAGAACTGGTGCGCCACGGCGAAACCACCAAAGATAGCGTGATCACCCACGGTGACGTGTCCAGCCAGCGAGGCTGCGTTGGCGAGGATGACATGATCGCCGATCTGGCAGTCATGTGCGATGTGTGCGTATGCCATGATGAGAACATCAGAGCCTATGCGCGTAACGCCGCCGCCGCCCTCGGTACCACGGTGAATCGAAGAAAATTCACGAATCTGGTTCCGATCACCGATTTCAAGGGTTGTATGCTCGCCGTGGAATTTAAGATCCTGCGGAACTTCACCCAATACGGCATGACTGTAGATATGGTTGTCTTTACCGATCCGGCATGGGCCCTTGATCACCGAATGACTGTCAATCTGCGTTCCCGCGGATATCTCGACCTTACCTTCGATGACCACATAGGGCCCGACGACCACACTGGGATCTAGGCTCGCCTCCGGCGAGATTATGGCTGTCGGATGAATCACTCGGACACTTCCTTGGCAACACATTTAATCAGCGCCTTGGCCGCCAGTTCACCATCAACATGGGCTTCACATTGAAAAATACCCATGCCACGAATCAGACGCTTCAGTTCAACGCGGATAATCAACTGATCACCCGGTTCAACAACCCGACGAAACGTGACTTCATCGAGTCCGACAAGCATGTAGAGTGAATTGGGGTTTGGCACGACACCCTGACTACTGAACGCCAGGACACCCGTCGCTTGGGCCATTGCCTCCGTAATCAGGACACCCGGCATGACAGGCCGAACCGGAAAATGCCCCTGAAAAAAAGGTTCATTAAAAGTCACGTTTTTAACAGCCACCAAATATTCATTCGGCGCCCAGTCAAGAACACGATCAATTAACAGAAAGGGAAACCGATGAGGCAATAGATGCATTATCTCTTGAATCATGATTGGTTTTGTTGTTGTGCTCACAGATTTTCCTCATCATTTTTTCGCAATGCGTTCAGACCGGTTTCCAATGCCTGAACACGATGCGCAATTCGCTCGAGCTGTTTGAAACGCGCGGCGTTTTTATGCCAGTTATCGTTGGTGTCCAAGGGGGTACCCGCCGAGTAGACGCCAGGCTGACGAATGGAACGTGTGACCATTGACATGCCGGTTATGTGCACACCATCGACTAATGTCAGATGCCCGGCCAGACCGACACCACCGCCCAAGGTGCAGTATTTGCCCACCACGCTCGAACCTGCAAGCCCAGCGCAACCGGCAATTGCTGAATGCGCCCCAATTTCAACGTTGTGGGCAACTTGGATCAGGTTGTCCAGCTTGGCACCGTTATCGATGCGTGTGTCATCCAGCGCGCCACGGTCAATCGTGGTGTTGGCACCAATATCGACATCATCACCAATCACGACGCGCCCCAACTGCGGCACGCGCCGCCACCGCCCCTGCTCATTAATAAGACCAAATCCATCGGAACCGATCACGGCACCGGGTTGGATAACGCAGCGAGCGCCAATCTCGCAGTGGTTCATCACGGTCACCCGTGCGATTAATTCAGTATCCGAACCAATCGATATATTTTCACCGAGAATGCAACCCGGACCGATTCGAACACCTGACGCAATGCGGCAACCGGCACCAATCACAACATGAGCCCCAACGGTCACATCATCCGCCAGATCTGCGGTCGGGTGAATATGCGCGCACGGATCGATGCACTTCGTCGGTTCGGATCGAGGAAACAACCATTCCAGAACATCGACAAAGGCAGACTGTGGGTTCGGCACCAGAATCAATACCGCCCCCGATGGGAGGGCGTCCTGATGTTTTGACTGACAGAGCACCACACCGGCAGATGTCTTATCGGGTTGAATGCCTCGTCGGTTGCCACTGAAGTAGGACAGGTCAGAAATCGTTGCAGAGGCTAATGAGGCTACGCCACTAACAAGCCGTCCGGCATCTCCGCGGACAGAACCCCCTATGCGTGCTGCCACATCAGCGACACGGACGGCATCGGTAGGAATCGCGGGCACTTTGCTTGGGGCCGTTCAGGGAGAGGAGACAGCTTCTGTTACTTCCCTGCGCTCACGTCTTGCTTGAGTTTGGCGAGTACATCGCTCGTTATATCAACCTGAGGCGCGGCATAAACAACGCCTTCAGCCAGAATAAGGTCATAACCTTTTGTTTTAGCGACATCTTTAATGGCAGCCAGCACAACGCGCTGAAGTTTGCCCAACTCCTCGTTTTTACGCAGATTCAGGTCATCGCGGAAATTGCTCTGCATACGCTGCAGATCACGAAGTTGACGGTTGAGCTCCTGCTCCTGCTTGGAACGGTCGCTATCGCTCATGGTTACTCCGTCGCGGTTTAGCTTGGTTTCCAAAGCTTGTGCCGTTTGCTGCGCATCACGGATTTCCTTCTCACGAGGCGCGAATTCTTTTTCAAGCTTCTTCTTGGCGATATCGGCCTGAGGCGCTTGCTCAAGCAAGGTAGAGGAATTGACAAAGGCAATCTTGATTTCCGCCGACTGCGCAGTCGCAGCGAAAAACAAAGCCAAAACAGAAACTAAAGCCAATGCAATGCGGTTCACGCAAACTCTCCTAAAAAAACAAAGCACAACCGGGGACAGATAGCCTCGGGATTATCTCACAGCCGTTGGCACAAGTGATGTCTTGCGAACGTTCTCAATCAAAAACTTGTACCCACGGTAAACTGGAACACCTGAGTCCGGTCACCAGGCTTGTTATTCAGGGGCTTGGCCACACTGAACACCAATGGACCGACCGGCGAAATCCAGTTAAATCCGATCCCTACAGATTGGCGCAAATCCCTGGCACTGAAATCGTTATAGCTGCCGTACACATTACCCACATCCCAGAACAGTGATAGGCGAACATTGTTTGACTGACTGGTCAAAAATGGCATGGGCGAAATCAGCTCAAGCCCACCAGCTGTCAGGAACGTACCGCCTATCGGATCACCATTCGAGTCCAAAGGACCCAATGAGTAATCCTGATAACCACGGACGGACTGTATGCCGCCTGCATAATAATTCAAGAAAGGCGGCACACCATTGTAATATTGGCTGACACCACCGTAAGTGGACTGCGTCTCGCCATACGCTTTAATCAGATCGACCCGACCATGGGCAGACAGTGTCGCGTCTGTCCAAAGCGGGAAATAAACACGGCCTTTATAGTCACCCTTGTAGTATCTCAACTGACTACCCGGCACGGCCAGTGTGGCGGAAACGGTCTGCAAAATACCTGATGTCGGGAAGATGGCCTTGTTGCGCGTGTCGTACTTCAAGGTGGGAATCAGGCTGAACGTATAGAAACTCTTGCCATCAAACCCGGGACCAGGGCGATCGTAGCCATTTTCACCCAATGGAGTTACCGGATATTCCCCTGTAGGCACGACAGGCACGCCGGTAATCCAGCTTGGTGAATAAGTGGTGGATTTGATTTTCTGGTTCTGCAACTGGAAGGCGATGGACGCATAGGTATTCTCGGATAATGGCACACCGAAATTGATGTTACCCCCGATCGAATCGACCAGATACCGGGAGAGAGACAACTGCGCCGCATTCTGTTTTGAGTAGAACAGACCGAAACCCTGACTCACACCATCGACGGTGAAATAAGGATTGTTGTAATTGAACTGCACGCCTGTCTGGTACGAACTACGCTGCAAATTGATGCCGACCGATTTACCGGAACCCAGGAAATTCGACTGGTTAAGGCCCAAATTGAAAAGCACACCTTCGGATTGCGAATAACCAACCCCCGCAGTGAAGGAACCGGACAACTGCTCGGTAATGTCATAGTCGACATCAACCTGATCAGGCACACCTGAAACCGGTTTCACCTTTTGATCCACCTGCTGAACGGAAGGCAGGCGCTGGATGCGTTCTTTGGAGCGGTCCAACTTATCGGCCGCATACCAACTGCCTTCCATCTGCCGCATTTCACGGCGATAGACCTCTTCGTTCGTGTTGAAGTTGCCGGTAAATTCCACATGCCGAACCGTGACGCGGTCACCGGGTTGTATGTTGAAATCAATGGCTACCGTTTTATTGTCTTCATCGATCTGGGGCATCGGCTGAACGCGAGCCAGCGCATAACCATCGTTACCCAACCGCTTGGCGATGGCATCCGAAGTATCGATCACATCCTTGCGGTTGAAGTATTCACCTGTTTTGACCTTGTCAAGCGCATCCAGTGTGGCCTTGTCCAGCAATAGATTGCCGGAAAAAGTGACACCGCTGACCTTGTAACGCTGCCCTTCGGTGATGTTGATCACAATAGCCATGTGCTTACGGTCAGGTGTGATGGTGACCTGTGAGGAATCCACCGCAAACTTCAGATAACCGCGATCAAGATAGAAAGACCGCAGACTTTCGAGATCTTTCGACATTTTCTCTTTTGAATATTGATCTGCGCTCGACCAGAAAGCCCACCAGGAAACCGGATGCATCGCGAGTTGAGACAACAGCTCAGATTCGGAGAAATCATGATTTCCGATAATACGAACCTGCTGGATGCTGGCCGGTTTACCCTCGTAGATATCGATGGAAACGAAAACGCGATTATCGTCCAGTTTCTGCACATGAGTCTGAATCTGAACACCGTACTGCCCGAGGCTGTAGTACACGCGTTGCAATTCGGTCTTCATTTTGTCCAGTGCCTGCGGGTCGAGGACGTGCCCCTGGCTCAAGCCGATGTCTTTCAGTGCCTTTTGAAGCTTTTCGGTTTCAACTTTCTTGTTGCCTTTGACCTCGATGGCAGAGATGGTCGGTCTTTCCTGTACCTGAATCATCAACACATTGCCGACACGGCCAACATTGACATCACTGAAGAACCCGGTTTTGTATAGCGCGTCGATGACCCGTGTACTGTCGTTTGCAGTGAAATCATCACCCACGTGGTAGGGAATATACGTAAATGCCGTGCTCGGCGTGACGGTGCGCAGACCTTCTACCTTGATATCCGAAATCACGAATGCATGGGCCAGCGTTGGGATGAGCAGCAAAGCTGCTGCGACAGGCTTCAGGATGAACCGAGCCAATGAAAACTTAATTTGTGAAGTCATGCTTGAAGAGAGATCCCAGATATTCGGATAAAAAAGTGTTTAAAGTAAATTCCGCGGCCCTTTTGAGCCACTGATCGATTCCGGCCCGCCATCACATCAGGGCACTTCGAAAAACCTACTGTGCTGTCCGATTGCTGCGCGTCCTGTTCTCGCACCCTTCCGCCATCCATGGCGGAAGCCCTGCCGGGTGAGGCGCTTGAATTCGCGTGCTCGTTTACGAGCAGCTGGCGTAAGCCCGCGCCTCGCCTATCTACTTGATATGTCTCGTTGCTCACTGCGCGGCTCCTTGCACTCGAACATGCTCGTGACGGTTTTTCGAGGTGCCCATCAGACTATCAAACGATATAAGCCATGCATGCGAACCAAACTCAGTGCACCGCTCGCCACTGCCGACAATCGAGCTATTGTCGCCGACTATGCCTAGTGCAGCAACCGTGAGATGTCATTATAGAAAGCCAGCGCCATCAAACTCACCAGAAAGGCCAGACCTATCTTGGTTGCAACGGCTTCAAGCGCGGCCTCCGCGGGCTTCCCACGAAGAGCTTCAACCACATAAAGCACCAAATGGCCGCCGTCCAGCAAGGGGATGGGCAGCAAATTCATGATGGCGAGCGACAGGCTGACCAGTGCCATGAACCCAAGGAAAGTTGAAAAGCCGATAACCAGACTCTGCCCGGCGTACTCGGCAATCGCCACCGGACCTGAGAGATTGGATAAGCTCGCCTGACCGGTAAGCAAGCCACCGAAGACATTAAAAGTCAGCGTGGTCATGGCCCAACTCCGCGATGCGGCCATAGATAACGCTTCAACCGGATTGTATCGCTCCAGAACCAGCATCTGTATCCCATCAGCCTTCGCGCGCGCCACGGCATCGGGCACCAGGCCCAACTGGGCACCGATCCGCCCAACGGAGGTTGTTTTGCCATCGACATTGGTGGATGTTTCGGTCTTGGGCGTCACCGTGATCTGTTCTGTACGCCCATCTCGAAGCACGGTCAGCGTGACGGGCTTGCCAGGAGAATGCTCGATGCGGGTAATCAGAGCCCAGGGATCCCGATACGTCGAACCATTGATCTCCTCAATGATGTCGCCTTTCTTCAAGCCGGCTTGCTCGGCGGGGCTGGCAGCCATCACCTTATGGATGAGGGCATCACCCTTTGGCGACCACAATCGATAGCCAATCTCTCTCAACACATCCCTCGCCGGTCCCTGATGATTCCCCTGAAGTGGTTTGAGCTTGGTCAAATCGAGAGTGCCCGTGTTGACAGCACCTTGATGTTCAAATTCGATGGGCACTTTGGCCCCGGCCACGCCCCCTTCCAACACAGCAAGTCGCAGATCGGAAAGGCTATGAATGGCTTGTCCTCCGACTTGCGTAATCACATCACCATCCTGAAGACCGCTTCGAGCCAGAACGGAATCGGCGGGCACCACGCCAACCTTCGGCAGCACACCCTGAACTCCGACCATGAACATCATCATCCAGAGTACGAGTGCAAGCAGAATATTCGCAACCGGTCCGGCAAGAACAATCAGAAAACGCTTCCAGACGGGCTGGCTGTTGAACGCCCGATGCTGCTCGGATGGGTCGACGGGCGCTTCGCGTTCATCCAGCATTTTTACGTAACCGCCCAAAGGAAAAGCGGCAATACGGTATTCAATCGCATCCGGCCCCTTACGGGTGGACCATAACGTAGGGCCAAAGCCGAGTGAGTACGTCAGAACCTTGACCCCAAGCTTTCGGGCAACCCAGAAGTGGCCGTATTCATGGAATGCGACCAACACCGCGATGGTGATCAGGAACCCCAACAAACTCATTAGAATATTCATGTCATCAAGTGGTCCAAAAGAGTACAGGCAAGCTCAAAACGGGCAATGAAGCGATCAGCCACGTGAATTCTCGAAACGAATGACAGCCGCATCCGCCATCGCACGTGCCCACTCGTTCTCGTCCAACACCGCCTCTATGGACTCGGGCGCGGCCGTCCGGGTTCCGGATTGAACCAAGTTCATGACAGCCTCAATCAACCGGGAAATATCGTTGAATGCGATACGGCCATCCAGAAATGCGGCAACGGCAACTTCATTGGCGGCATTCAGTACCAATGGTGCGTTGCCGCCGCTTTCAATCGCCGCATAAGCAAGCCGCAAGCAAGGAAAACGTTCACAATCGGGCGCATGAAAGTGCAAGCCATTGAGGGAAGTAAAATCTAGGGGCGCTACGCCCGATTCAATTCGTTCCGGCCAGGCCAATGCATGCGCGATGGGTGTGCGCATATCCGGCAGGCCCAGTTGGGCCAGCACCGAACCATCTGCGAATTGCACCATGGAGTGGATCACGGATTGCGGATGCACGATCACATCGATCCGCGACGCCGGCATGCCAAACAGCCAGGATGCCTCGATGACCTCAAGCCCTTTGTTCATCATCGTGGCCGAATCCACCGAGATTTTGCGCCCCATCGACCAGTTCGGATGACGACAAGCTTCATCAACTGTAATCTCTGAAAATCGCTCAAGGGGATGCGTTCTAAATGGCCCGCCGGATGCCGTCAGAATGAGTTTATCAACCGCTTTGGCAGGTTGCTCTCCAACGGGGAGGCACTGGAAAATCGCGTTGTGTTCACTGTCGATGGGCAGAAGCGTCGCACCGGACTCGGCGACGGCGGTCATCATGATTTGACCCGCCGCGACCAGTGACTCCTTGTTGGCAAGCAACACCTGCTTGCCTGCACGCACCGCAGCCCAGGTCGAGGCAAGACCAGCCACACCGACAATGGCAGCTACAACGACATCGACCGATTCTTCTGCGGCCAATGCTGCAATTTGCGCTGGCTGGTCAACGATCTCTGGCCGCAGTGCGCCATCTGGAATTTGCTCTGCGATTCGCTCGCGCAATCGAGCCGCGGCAGCCGGATCGGCCACACCAACCGTACGGGGGTGAAATTCCTGAATCTGCGCCCACAAAACATCAACCTGCGCGTTCGCCACCAAGCTTTGCACCCGATAATGCTTTGGGTGGAGACGAACCACGGCCAATGTGCTCTGGCCGATGCTCCCCGTTGAGCCGAAAATTGAAACAGATTTCACTGCCGATCTCCCATCAGCTCAGGCCACAACGAACAGGTGCATCTGGGCAAGCGCCAGAAACCAGATGGGCATGGCCGCCAACTGGCCGTCGAGCCGGTCAAGCAGGCCACCATGACCGGGCAGTATCCGCCCGCTGTCCTTCACGCCTGCCTCACGCTTCAAACGGGATTCTTCGAGATCGCCCGCAACGGAATAAATCGCCACCAGCATGCTCCAAACAGCCAACTGCCATGAAGGCACGGCTTGGAATAAGGGCAGCGCGGCGCCAATCGCAGCAAGCAAACCGACACCGACGAGACCGCCGATCATGCCTTCTATTGATTTACCCGGGCTCAGGGCAGGTGCGAGTTTGTTTTTGCCCCAAGCCCGACCGGCGAAATACGCCAACGAGTCGGCAACAGCCACAATCAAAATCCCGAACAGCAGCAACCACGGCCCCTGCTCCTCGCGATGGATCATGACCACGGCTAACCAGAATACGGGCAGGATCAGGATTCCGAGCAACGTACGAACATTGGATGAGCGGGTAGGCGCGGCAACACGTCGGTGAAACCATAGCCCCAGAATCAATCCGGCCCAACCCAACACGGCAAGGGCAAACAATCCTGAGACCAAGTTAGCTGGCAAGAATAAAAAGAGTCCGGCACCCAAGAACGCGGCAGCGATCAGTGCGATCCAGCGCCAAATCAAGCCGATTGCACAGAGACGGAACCACTCATAACCCAAGCCAAGCGAGAGCAACGCGGTAAAACCGACAAAAGCATACTCAGGCAGCGCAAAAATAACGAACAGACCGAGCACACCCAGCGCCAATGCCGTCAACACGCGCACACCCGTCCCGCTCATGGCTTTGTTATCTGTGCTCGTCATCATTCTTCAACACCGCCAAAGCGGCGCTGGCGAGCGGCAAACCAGTTCAAAGCGTCTCTAAAATCTTTCTCAGTGAAAGAAGGCCACAGACAGGACGTGAAATAGAGTTCGGCATAAGCGGATTGCCACAACAGGAAATTGCTGATGCGCTGCTCGCCACCCGTACGAATGAAAAGATCGACAGGCGGTTGATTAGCGGTGGATAAATTAGCTTCAAAACAGCTGCGAACCGCAGTTTCGTCGTCAAGATCAACCTCACCCCGTTCTGCCGAACGGGCCAGCCGGGTAGCTGCCTGAAGTATGTCCCACTGCCCCCCATAGCTGACGGCGATCATCAAGTGCAGCCCGTCATTGGCTGACGTAAGCTCTTCTGCCTGTGTCATCGAATGACATATGCCCTGAGGCAGACGCGTACGATCCCCGATGAATTGCACACGAATACCATTGGCGTGCAAATCCTTGATATCTCGCTCCAGCGCATAGGAAAACAGGCGCATCAATGCGTCCACCTCCTCGGCTGGGCGCGTCCAGTTCTCGGAGGAAAATGCGAACAGGGTAAGTACGGGGATGTTTGCGCGACGAGCAGACTCAATCAGTCGACGAACTGCTCTGCGGCCTCGTTGATGACCAAGGCTGCGCGGAAGATGCCGTTCTCTGGCCCAGCGCCCATTACCATCCATGATCACAGCGACATGCTGCGGGCCATTGGATGGCTGGACAGCAGGAGAAACCGCCGAAGAACTAGACGCTGTATCCGATGCCTTCACGCCGAATTAGACTTCAAGCAATTCTTTTTCTTTTTCAGCGACCAGCTTATCGATTTCGGTAACGCACTGATCCGTCAATTTCTGGATCAAGTCCTGACCACGACGTTCGTCGTCTTCGGAAATATCCTTGTCCTTGAGCATGTTCTTCAGGTCATTGTTGGCATCACGGCGAATATTTCGCACGGCCACCTTGGCATTTTCACCTTCGGTACGCACCACCTTGCCCAACTCCTTGCGGCGCTCTTCCGTAAGCGCAGGCATCGGAACCCGAATCACCAAACCGGAAGTCGATGGATTCAGCCCCAAGTCGGAAGTCATGATCGCTTTTTCGATTTTGCCGACCATTTCTTTTTCCCACGGTGTTACCGACAGGGTACGAGAGTCTTCAGCCGACAGTTTGGCAACCTGAGACAACGGCACCATGCTGCCGTAATAATCCACCGACACATGATCAAGAATGCTGACGTGTGCCCGTCCGGTTCTGATTTTGCTCAATTCCACCTTGAGCGCATCGATGCTCTTGTGCATCCGCACATCACAATCTTTTCTAATATCTTCGATCATTTCAATAATTCCTCGGATGTCACCAATGTACCCACAGGCTCGCCTTGAATGGCGCGCACCAGGTTGTTCGGGGCATGAATATCGATCACCATCATCGGCATGTTCTGGTCGCGACAAAGCACGATCGCTGTCGCATCCATGACCGCCAGACGCTGATCAAGGGCGTGATTATAAGTTAAGTGTTCAAATCGGAGCGCATTTGGATTCTTCACGGGGTCCGAGTCATAAACGCCATCGACTTTCGTCGCCTTGATCATGATATCGGCCTGGATTTCGATGGCGCGCAAACTCGCACCAGAATCCGTGGTAAAGAACGGATTGCCCGTGCCACCGACAAGAATCACGATCCGGCCCTTCTCAAGATGACGAATCGCCCGGCGGCGGATGAAGGATTCACACACAGAGGGGATGGACACGGCGGACATTACCCGGACTTCCAATCCACGCTGTTCGATCACATCCTGCATGGCAAGACCATTCATAACCGTCGCCAGCATGCCCATCTGATCGCCCGTAACCCGGTCCATACCGGCCTTGGCCAAACCTTCTCCACGGAAGATATTACCGCCCCCAACGACAATCCCGATCTCAACACCCATGGATCGCAAGCTCAGAATATCTTCAGCCAGACGATGAATGACCGAAGGATCGATGCCAAAAGGGCTATCACCCATCAACGCCTCGCCACTTAATTTCAGCAATACGCGTTTGTATTTGGGCGTGGCAGGGTCGGTCATATTGTAGGCCTCTTGAGTTTTATCGGGAATCCAAGGAAGGTCAGTGAAGGTTTCTCATCCCTAATCCTTCTGACCATAACAATCGAAAAGAACGCTTCTCAATTGACACCATTTTCCAATATCGCACAGACATTGGAAAATAGTGGCATACGCGAATGCAGCATATCGTTCGCGCGAGCCCAAGGTGCATTATCAGGCTCAAAAAAAAGCCGGAGTCGCCTCCGGCCTATCTATTCGTATCAGGCGCCTTTGACTTGCGCCATCACCTCGGCCGCGAAGTCGGTGGTGTCTTTTTCGATCCCCTCACCTACCTCGATACGAGCAAACTTGACGCAGGTAGCGCCTTTGTTCTTGAGCAGCTTACCGACCGTCAAATCCGGATCCTTGACGAACGGCTGGCCAACCAGCGCCACTTCGGCAAGGAACTTGCGAATACGACCATCCACCATTTTTTCGATGATGTCGGCAGGCTTGCCGCTATCGGCTGCCTGAGCGATGAAAATCTCGCGCTCTTTAGCCACCAGATCGGCATCCACATCGGATTCGTTCACGCAGACCGGACGGGTCGCGGCAACGTGCATGGCAATATCACGGGCCAGAGCCACTTCGCCGCCCTGCAACTCAACCAATACACCGATACGCTCACCGTGACGATAAGCGCCAACAGCGCCTGTGGTCTCGTAACGCTCGAAACGGCGCACCTGGAGGTTTTCACCCAGCTTGGCAACCAGCGCTTTACGCTTATCTTCAATGCTCTGGCCGTCAATCTGCAACGCCATCAAGGCATCCATATCGGCAGGATTATCCGCCAATACCCGATCGGCAACCGACTGCACGAATCCGGCGAAATCCGGGTTCTTGGCAACGAAATCCGTCTCGGAGTTGACTTCAACCATGGCAGCAATATGGCCGTCATCAGAAACGGCTACGCCAATCTGGCCTTCGGCAGCCACACGGCCGGCTTTCTTGTCGGCTTTGGCCAAGCCGTTCTTACGCATGTACTCGATCGCGGCTTCGATATCACCACCGGTTTCAACCAGGGCTTTCTTGCATTCCATCATGCCCGAGCCGGTACGCTCGCGCAGATCCTTAACTAAGCTGGCACTAATCGTTGTCATCAGCGTTTCCTCTTAATTTTAAAATTCATTTAATAACAATAACGGGCCACTTGGGACCCGTTCTGTTGCTGTTTATTGGGCAGTGGTACCGAAGGTCGACACCACGCCGATCAAACAATCAATCAGGCCTGATCGGCTTCCGCTGCTTCGACAAAGTCTGAGGGAGCAATCGCTGACGCACCCTTCGCTTCCAGTACGGTTTCAGCTACTGCATGGGCATAGAGCTGGATCGCACGGATCGCATCATCGTTACCCGGGATAACGTAATCGATACCTTTGCTGCTGCTGTTGGTATCCACGATACCGATAACAGGGATGCCCAGCTTCTTGGCTTCGATCACCGCGATATCTTCGTGACCGACGTCAATGACGAACAGCGCATTCGGCAGACGATCCATATCCTGAATACCACCGAGTGAACGCTCGAGTTTTTCACGCTCACGGGTCATCATCAGACCTTCTTTCTTGTTCAGTTTTGCCAGCGAACCGTCTTGTTCCATAGTTTGCAGCGTTTTAAGACGACGAACCGACTGACGCACGGTAGCGTAGTTCGTCATCATGCCGCCCAACCAACGGTGGTTGACATACGGCATGCCACAACGAGCCGCTTCTTCAGCGACGGTGTCGCGAGCTGAACGCTTAGTGCCGACGAACATGATGGTTCCGCCGCCACCAACAACTTTACTGATGAAGTTCAACGCATCGTTGAACATCGGAACGGTCTTTTCCAGATTGATGATGTGGATGCGGTTACGCTGACCGAAAATATAGGGCGCCATGCCCGGATTCCAATAACGAGTCTGGTGACCAAAATGGACGCCGGCCTCGATCATTTGACGCATGCTAACTGATGCCATGATATTAAACCTTTTCAAATTATGGGTTGAGCCTCCGTTCAACCAAACCAATGCAACCTTGGGCGGCCTCTCGCCTTCCCGCAGCACCCCGCATCGTTTTACCGTTGAACGTGTGAATTACCTCGCGCACAACCTAGGGTTATGACAAGGCGCGCGTATTCTAGCGCCTCAGACCGCAGAATGGAAGCTTGAGGAACTGATTCGACACCTTTGCGGCGCACCGCCACTGCGACCAACATGATCGCCGACACTTCCCTCGATCAAAGCATTGTGGCGAATGCTTTATCTGCGAGCATCGCCATAAATCCCCATGGAATCACTCGTTCAAGTCAAGTTCCGATGAAACCGCAAACAGCCGGATCGGCGAAAAGGGGCCATCCTGCGCAAATTCGATCGCGTGGGCCTTGGCCAACTCAAGCACGGCAACCACGCTCACGGCAATACCACCGCGCCCTTCTTCGGCCCGATAGACACGATCCAGCGTTACGGGGCTCCCCATTTTCATCAGATCGAGGATGTCGGTCATGCGGGCACGAACGGACAGCGTCTCGCGACGAATTTCATGCGCCGCTGTCAGCTCACCCTGTCGCACCATGCCGCGCAGCGCTGCCACCAGGTCCGTCAGGGAAATATCAGGCGGGAGAATGGTGTGACGGGGAAGCGTTGCGGTAATGCTCAAAGGGAAAAAGTCCCGATCCACTCGCGGCTGCTCATCCAGCCAACAGGCTGCGTGATTCAGGCGCTCGTAAGCCAGCAGGCGCTCAACCAAGGCAGCGCGAGGGTCTTCTGATTCTTCATCGTCTGCGGCCGGTGGCGTCGGAAGAAGCAACCGCGATTTGATCTCGGCAAGCCAGGCGGCCATGAGCAAGTACTCCGCCGCCAGTTCGATTTTCAAAGATTGCATCAGATCAAGGTAGGTCAGGTATTGCCGCGTCACCTCGGCGACAGGAATTGCAAGGATGTCGAGGTTTTGCTTGCGAATCAGGTAGAGCAGCAGATCGAGCGGGCCTTCAAATTGCGACAGCAACACGGAAAGCGCATCAGGGGGGATATACAAATCCAAGGGCAGTTGCGTGAGTGGCTGCCCGCCGATTTTCACCTGTATCTCTGCAACCACTTTTGATTGATCCGGTGATTAGAGCAGATGAACCAGGCCGTTAAACCAGTTCAGCAGGACCAGCAGAATCGGCGAAATAACGTACGACAGCGCGCCGGTGAACAGAAGCAGGAGCAAAATGGGAAAGCCCCAAGGCTCCAGCATGGAGACCTTGTTGGCCGCGTGCGGCGGTAACAGCGCGACAAGCACACGCCCGCCATCGAGCGGCGGCAAGGGCAATAAATTGAACACGGCCAACAGGATATTAACGAAAATCCCGATCTGCCCCATCAACGCCAACGGTTCGGCATACCAGGCTCCGCTCGCCAATCCGGACACACCGACTGCGGTCAGCCCGGCCCACGCAAATGCCATCAGCATGTTTGACGCAGGGCCCGCAATCGCCACCAGCGCCATGTCTCGCCGTGGATCCTTGAAATTCTTCGTATTGATCGGCACCGGCTTGGCCCAACCGAATACAAACGACGTGAGAATGAACATCGCCAGTGGTACAACAATCGTACCGATCGGATCGATATGCTTGATCGGGTTCAAGGTCATCCGCCCGAGAAACTTGGCTGTGCCATCGCCCAGATAGTTTGCGGCAAAGGCATGGGCGGCTTCGTGCACGGTCACTGCCAGCAAGATGGGCAGAATACCGATGGCGATTTTCTGAATGAGTGTGAGTTCCAGCACGATCAATCCTCAAGTTCTGGCGGGATGCCGCCCAAGCCTTCCCGCACGAGCACGAATTCGTCGCCCGTCATGTCGATCACCGTCGACGGATTCTGTGCGTGAAACCCCGTACTGACAATCATATCAACCTGACGCTCGACTGCTCTTGGAAACCATTCCGGGTCTTCCAGCGGTTCATTATGATCAGGCAAAACCAATGACGCGCTGAGAATGGGGGCTGCCAATTCTTCAAGCACCGAGCGCAACACCGTGTTTTGCGGTACGCGCAAACCGATCGAACGTTTCTTGGCGTGCAGTAAACGTCGAGGCACTTCGCTCGTCGCTTCGAGGATGAATGTATATGGCCCCGGCGTGTGTGTTTTAAGAAAGCGGTAATGCTGATTGTCAAGCTTGGCGTAGGTACTGATTTCAGACAGATCTCGGCACAACAGCGTCATGTGATGCGGTTCATTGTCGCGGCGAATCTGCGCAATTTTAGCCAAGGCCGTCTTATCCTCCAGCCGACAGGCAAGGGTATAACCGGAATCGGTTGGCAAAACGATGACCGAACCATCGGATAAAGCTTCGGCGATCTGAGTCACCAATCGGGGCTGCGGCGACTCGGGGTGGACTTCAAGAAGGGTACTCATAATCTTTTGAATCTGATGTTGACATATATTAGGGAACCAAGCGGCAGGAAAAACACCTAACCGGCAAGAATTTTGCGGCAAATCTGATTAAGATGGCCGTCTTGGATTTCGAATAATCCCTTATCTCAGTGTACTCCGAATCAACCCATGAAGTTTTTATACGATTTCTTTCCGATCCTTCTGTTTTTTGTCGCCTACAAACTGGGCGGTATTTATGTGGCTACGGGTGTCGCCATGATTGCCGCTACGATACAGATCAGCTATAGCTGGTTTATCAAGAAGAAAGTCGAAAACATGCACTGGATCTCTGCAGGTTTGATTCTGCTGTTCGGCGGCATGACACTGATTTTGCATGATCCGCTCTTCATCATGTGGAAACCCACCATCCTGAACTGGCTCTTTGCACTCGCCTTTGCAGGCAGCGCCTTCATGGGCAGCAAACCATTGGTGCAGCGCATGATGGAACACGTACTGGCCGTGCCAAACCCAATCTGGCGACGGGTAAACTGGGCCTGGGTTATGTTCTTCATCATCTCGGGCATAGCGAACATTTACGTGGCATACAACTTTTCGCAGGATGCCTGGGTCAACTTCAAGCTTTTTGGTTTGATGGGCATGACCTTCGTATTCATGATTCTGCAGGGCATATACCTCGCCCGTTACGCAGAAAACACCGAGGAAGTGGTGGCTGACAATGCCAACGATACGGATCAGATTCGCTAAACCGCGAACCTCAACAACGCGCTATAAAGCAAGGATATTGTGATGCATTTTATCATTCACGCCATCGATCACCCCGATAGTCTGACGGGTCGACTGGCCCATCGGGCCGATCATCGCAAACGAATCGAAGCGCTTCATAACGAAGGCCGATTGGTGACGGCCGGTCCACTGCCAAACAAGGTTGAGGCAGACCCGAACATTTCCGGCTTCAGCGGCAGCCTGATTATTGCCGATTTCCCGGATGAAGCCAGCGCCCGTGCATGGGCAGACACTGACCCCTATGTATTGAATGGCATCTACGCTGAAATCCGGGTTTATCCGTATCTACAAACTTTTTCTGCCGCACCGACCACGACACAAGTGGCCAAATAACGCTTATCTTCACGCACAAGGAAAACACACCATGCAAAAATCAACCTGGATGAAACCGTTTGCCATAACCGGTATCGCCCTACTCGCTTTTGCCGGATTGGCCGGATGCCAAGGCAACTCCGATAACGCAACCAGCGCGGCCAAAACCCCTTTGGGCAATGAAGCCGCTTCGCACCCCGCCATGAACACAGCGGATACTTCGGCCAAGGTAACCAGTGGCAAGATCATCGCCACCATCAATGGCCAGCCCTTGTATGAAGAAAACCTGAAGGTTATTCAAAGCTCATTGCCAAAATCCAAAAACATACCTGAACAAGACTTGATCCAACGCATGATCGAGTTGCGTCTGTTGGCCAGTGCCGCGCGTCAGGAAGGACTGGATAAGCAGATCAAAACCAAGGCGCAGATACAAAACGCTGTCGACAACCAATTAGCGAACGATTACCTGTCTGATTACCTCAGCAAAATGAAGGTAACAGATGCCGAACTTCAACCTGAATACAATCAATTCGTCAAAGGTTATCCAAAAACAACGCAATACAAAGCAGCGCACATCCTCGTCAAAACCAAGGAAGAAGCAGACGCGATCATCAAGCAGCTCGACAGCGGGACGCCGTTCGATCAACTGGCCAAGGAAAAATCTCAAGATCCGGGCTCAGCAAAACAGGGCGGAGAACTCGGTTGGTTTGATGCCGATCAAATGGTGCCCGAATTTTCGGCAGCCGTCGAAAAGCTCAAGAAAGGCGAGATCACCCAGCAGCCGGTCAAATCACAATTCGGTTGGCATGTCATCAAACTGGAAGACACGCGCTTGGCACAACCACCGACTTTTGCGGAACTCAAACCACAACTTGAAACCCAATACCGTCGTGCGGCTATTGAAGATCTGATCAAAAAATTACGCACAAAGGCTAAAATCAACATCATGGCTGTTCCCGCCACTCTGCAAACAGCACCGGCTGAGGCTTCCAAGCCATCGGAAGAAGCCGCGCCCGCAGCCAAGCCCTAAGCCCATCCACGCCGGGTGATGACACGACCCTTTACCGACAAACCGGTAAAAGCTCGCACGGATACCACGCTAAAGTGTTATCCGTGTTACCGAGCGACAAAAATCGTCTTTGCTTTGGTGAATTGGCAAGCACGGATTAACTTCAC
Source organism: Halothiobacillus neapolitanus c2 (assembly GCF_000024765.1). GTDB lineage: Bacteria > Pseudomonadota > Gammaproteobacteria > Halothiobacillales > Halothiobacillaceae > Halothiobacillus > Halothiobacillus neapolitanus. The sequence continues at coordinate 1,575,149 of NC_013422.1, forward strand.
TTTAGGGCACCGTGAAAAACCCCTTTCATGGGATGTTTCAAGGTGTCCTTTGAATTTGTGGTCTTGATTCATAACTCGGAAATAACGCACAATCAAAAAACCCCGTCCTCAGATGGGTATAATCAAATTTTTACCGCTCGGAACCCCAGAATGACCATCGAAGGCAGAAACCTGCAAGACACCATTATCGGCCGTGAACTGACGGCCGAACAATGCCAGACGCTGGCCTCTATTTGCGAGCAACAGACGATCCCGAATGGTCAGTTGCTCTTTGCAGAAGGTTCCAGCAACGACACGTTGTTCATCATTATGTCTGGGCGCTTTGCCGTGAGCCGGGATACGGGTCGGGGATTCAGCGATACGCTGCATTTGCTGGGCCAGGGTGAACTGGCGGGCGAGTCTGGATTTCTCGATGGCGCGCCGCACAGCGCGACACTGCGCGCGGTGGGTGATGCCGTTGTGCTAACGATCGAACGGGCGCGTCTTGAAGCGATGTTGATAAATAACCCTATCATCGTATACAAGGTGATGCGGGCCATCGTATACAGCATCCGAGAGATTACGCGCCGCATGAACCAGCAGCACTTGCAGATGCTGCAATATATCAACCCGGATTGCGGACGCTTCTAAGCCACATCTGCACAAAGCCATGCCTTAACCATGAAAAAAGTGAAGGCCCGGCTTTCAGCTTCTCGACTTTCAGCGAGTAACTTCTGGAATTAGCTGATTTTTTCAGCCCAGTTGACGGCTTCGACATAAAGTTCTGGCGCGCAGGCATTGAGCTTATTAGTGATTTCATCCCCATCAAGCCAGATGCCACGCTCGTAGAATACGAGATATTCGAGTATCTCGCCGAGCACACCTTTTCGACTCACCAGAGCCTCTGCAATACTGTCAGACAACGGCAATTCACCAACTATCTGCTCGATAGGCTGATCGTAGAACGCATCTAAAGTCGAGAACAATCCCACCATGAACGCAGACGACGGGTTACCCAATCCAGTTTTCTTGCTGAGTAATTCTGCAAATCGGGCCCGAACCATTGCGGTCGTAATCAAAGCCGACGGTTTCCCTGCCACGCCCGTCAACGCCGAAAGGTAAACCATGCTTCGAATGGTATTGATGCCCAACATGCGAACAGCGTCAGGCACAGATTCAACCTTGCGGCGCATGCCGATGGCCGCCGAGTTGACCAACCGCAGCAAGCGATAGGTCAGCCCCAAATCGGTATTTATTTTCTCAGAGATCGCGTCCAGAGTGACATTCTCATCTTGAAGCAGAATCAACATGCTCAGCAGATGGGCCTTGTTTGCCCGGATGGTCTGACGAACGATCATTTCTGGCCGTGAAAAGAAATGCCCTTGAAAATAATCAACACCGGCGGCTTTCAGTGTCTCGTAATCGCTCCATTCTTCAACCTTTTCGGCGATTACCTTCAAACCGGCATCGTGCGCATGCTTGACCACCTGTGCAATTTTATCAACGCCGTCAGAGAGCACATCCAGCTTGACGTAGTGCGCATTCTTGACACAAGGCTGGCCGATGTTACCCACCGGGAAATCATCCAGCGCTATACGAAAACCGAGTTGTTTTAGCGTGGCCATCGCTTCGGCGGTCGATTCATTGCACTCGACCGTTTCCAAGATTTCCAGCACCATTTGTCGCGCCACGATACCTTTGAGGACATCGTTGAACAGCAACTTAAGCGGTACATTGATGAATGCCTGCTGGGTACCCACCAGCACATCCAAACCAATTTCCGTTAATGCGTTGATCACCACCGAAGCGGTGGCCTGGTTGGAATTACTGATACGAGCAGTTTGGTCTGCGTCCTGTGCACGGTAGAGCAGTTCGTACCCGATGGTATTCAATTCCCGGTCTACAATCGGCTGGCGGGCTAAACGTATATGTTGAATCAGCATAGGCGTGGATGTCATCAGTGTTCCCTTACATGTCAGGCAAATAGCCTCTTCGAATCGCTTACACCAAAAACGGCCTGCTCATTAAAGCGAAAAATGCCATCTCATGCCAGCTATAGATAGTGACAAACCAGAGTATTCTCTGGCAAAAAACGTTTAGCGCACTGGCAAGCAAGATACCCGAAGTTCACCAAAAAATTTATTCCGTCTGCGGAGCATCCAGCCCCCTCATGGTCAGGCGCATACGACCTTGCTTATCCAACTCAAGCAAAAGTACGCGAACATTATCACCCTCCTGAAGCTTGTCGGTCACACGTTCGACGCGCTCATCACTGATTTGCGAGATATGCAGCAGACCATCCTTACCCGGCAGGATATTCACAAAAGCGCCGAAATCGGTGATTCGCACCACTTTGCCCTCATAAATCTTGCCAACTTCGGCCTCGACCGTGATTTGCTCGACGCGTCGACGCGCTTCCTCGCCCTGCTCGGCGGATGTCGCCGTAATCGTGATCTGGCCATCGTCTGAAATATCGATCTGTGTATGGGTATCGCGGGTAATGCCCTGAATCGTCGCTCCACCCTTGCCAATCACCTCCCGGATCTTGTCCGGGTTGATCTTGAACTTGATGAATTGGGGGGCGTTCGGGGCAACGCTCTTGCGCGGCGCGGCAAGTGCCGCGTTCATGATACCCAGAATGTGCAGCCGCCCACCCTTGGCCTGATCAAGCGCCTGACTCATGATCTCACGGGTAATTCCGTTGATCTTGATGTCCATTTGCAGGGCAGTAACCCCATCGGCGGTACCGGCAACCTTGAAATCCATATCGCCAAGATGATCTTCATCTCCAAGGATGTCGGAAAGCACAACAAAGCGATTGCCTTCCTTGATCAGGCCCATCGCGATGCCGGCTACCGGCGCCGCGATTTCCACACCGGCATCCATCATCGACAAGGATGCGCCACACACGCTGGCCATAGAGCTTGAGCCATTGGACTCGGTGATTTCCGACACCACGCGCAGTGTGTACGGAGAATTTTCCGGGTTTGGTATAACGGCCTTGACCCCGCGACGAGCCAAATTGCCGTGACCGATTTCGCGTCGTTTGGGCGCACCAAACCGGCCGGTCTCACCCACGCTGTAGGGCGGGAAGTTGTAATGGAAGATAAATGACTCCTTGTACTCACCCACCACCGCATCGATCAATTGCGCATCGCGTGCCGACCCGAGCGTCGTCACAACCAAAGCCTGCGTTTCACCGCGGGTAAAAAGCGCCGAACCGTGAACGCGGGGCAGCACACCGGTTCGTACGGTAATCGGGCGGATGGTTTTGGTATCGCGACCATCGATGCGCGCCGCGCCATCCAGAACGCGACCGCGCACAACCGATGATTCCAATGACTCGATCAGGGATGAAACCAACTTGGCCGGCACAGCAACATCATCCGCAAACTGGGCAATGGCTTCTTCACGCAATTCATTCAAGCGCAGGTAGCGTTGCTGTTTTTCGGCGATTTGATACGTCTCGGCAATCGAATCACCAAATGCCGTACGGATTTTGGCTTCCAGATCCGGATGCTCAACCGGAGGCGCCCAGGCCATGGCAGGACGTGCCGCATTGGCAGCGAGACGACGAATCGCCGCAATCGCCGACTGCGCCGCCTCATGACCGAACATGACTGCATCTAGCATCGTGGCTTCCGGCAAGCGATCTGCTTCTGATTCGACCATGAGCACGGCTTCTTCGGTACCCGCCACCACCAGTTCAAGCCGAGAATCGGCCATTTCGGTCTGTGCTGGATTCAACACAAACGCCTCATTGATATAACCGACGCGTGCTGCACCCAAATGTGCATCAAAAGGCAGACCCGACAAGGCCAGCGCTGCTGAAGCACCGAGCATGGCGGGAATGTCGCCGGGCACTTCGGGATCGAGTGATAGCACCTGGGCAATCACCTGAACCTGATTATAAAATCCCTTGGGAAACAGGGGACGTAACGGACGATCGATCAATCGGGCAATCAGGGTTTCCGCTTCGGTCGACCGCCCTTCCCGCTTGAAGAAACCACCGGGAATGCGACCAGCCGCGTAAAACTTTTCCTGATATTCGACGGTCAGCGGCAGAAAGTCCTGCCCGGGCTCCGGTGCGCTCTCGACAACAACAGTCACCAGTACCACCGTATCGCCCATCTGCACCATCACGGCACCAGAAGCCTGGCGGGCAATTTCTCCCGTGGTCAAGGTGACAGAATGACGTCCATAATCAAATTGTTCGGTAAAAACGGCCACGGGCATCCCCTTTTCTTATTTCAAAATCGAAAATGGATGCCGTCGGCACCCACATAAAACAATCCCGGCACAAGTCCGGGATGAAAAATCACTGTCGGAACGACGCAATATCGTCGCCCTGGCAGCCTGTCTGACTTTAGGAATCGCAGCGAAAATCAAGCTGGGCGAGGGCAGATTTTGCCGATTTTGCAGGGTAATAGCAGGTTCTATTGCCCAAAAAAGCGGTGAAATATGCACCGTCCAGATGGATTTGCAGCCGATTTCCCTAAAGTCCGACAGGCTGCCAGCCGATTACTTGCGCAGACCCAAACGGCTGATCAGTTCCTGGTAACGACCCAAATCTTTTGATTTCAGGTAGTCCAGCAGTTTGCGACGCTGGTTGACCAGCTTGAGCAAACCGCGACGGGAATGGTGATCTTTCTTGTGCTCGGCAAAGTGCTCGGTCAGGTGCACGATACGGGTGGTCAGCAGAGCGACCTGTACTTCCGGAGAACCGGTATCGTTTGTGCCGCGGCTGTAGTCTGCGACAACCTGTGATTTCTGTTCTGTAGTTAATGACATGAGATTGCTCCTGTTTCACCTGGGAAAGGTTGATTAAAAATAACATCAGGCAAGAGCGAATCCGCGCCCTTTACCGATGCGTGGCGAGAATGGCCTAGACCAGCCTCGCCGTTATAGCGCCGCAAACAAACGTCGCGGCGCCACTCGTCCGTCATCCAGAACTTCCCCCATTCCCAGGAAGAGGTCGTCGGGTCCGTAAATACAAAACCACCCGGTTTGTGGCGCTTTGGGCACAAACACCGGATGACCGTGACGAATATGAAAGGCGCTGTCCGCATCCAGTTGAACCACCGGATATCGCTCCAACGCCGAATCGGTCGGCAGAATAGCATGTTTTATCGCCATTTCCGCATCGGATTCGTTGAGTTTGATTAATTCATCGAGTGTCCACATTGTTGCGGATTTGGCCGGAACATCGCCCGCGGCCTCTGGCCACTCGGTCAGCCAAGGGCCGACACCGATTCGGCGTAACTTGGCAACAACCGCACCACAACCAACCGCTTCACCAATATCTTCAATCAAGGTGCGGATGTAAGCGCCCTTGCTGGAATGAACCAGAAGATCAAAATCCTGACCATCGAAATTCAGCAACTCGATACGATAGAAATTGATCGAACGCGCCTTGCGCTCGACCACCTCACCTGCTCGCGCCAGCTCATACAACCGCTTTCCATTAACCTTCAGCGCCGAATACATGGGTGGTACTTGGTCGACCAAGCCACGAAAGGGCGCGAGATAGGTTTCAATCTGTTCAGCCGTCAATTCAGGCACGGGGCGCTCTTCAATCACAGCGCCTTCCATATCACCCGTTTCGGTACGCAGACCGAGACGGCCGGTCACACGATAGGTTTTATCGGCATCCAGCAGCAAGCCAGAAACACGGGTCGCGTGACCAAAACACAAGGGCAGCATGCCGGTGGCTTCGGGGTCCAAACTACCGGTATGCCCGGCCTTGGCAGCCTGGAACAAATGCTTGACGCGCTGCAATGCCTGGTTGGAGCTCAACCCGATGGGTTTATCCAACAGCAAAATGCCATTGATTTCACGACCACGACGGCGGCGACTCATGATGTCTTCCTATCCGCTTGGTCTCCGGAAGGCGAGTCATCGGCATCGTCTGTCTGAACATGTTCGTCATCTTGCTTGCGCACGGCAGATATCAATGCATCCATCTGCATACCGCGCTCGATGGACGCATCAAACTGGAAAGTCAAACGCGGGACACTACGCAAACGCATCCGATGGGCCAGTTCAGTTCGCAAAAACCCAGCGGCCGAATCCAGCCATGCTTGCGCGCGTTCGCGTTCAGAACTGTTCAGTACGCTATAGAAAATCTTGGCGTAACCGAGATCACGAGTAACCTCGCAATCGGTAACCGTCAGCAAACTGATGCCAGCCTGACGGATTTCTTCACGCAAAAGATCAGCAATCTCGCGACGGATCTGCTCCGCCACGCGCTGATGACGACTAAAACCTTGTGGCATCTGGCCTGCCCTGTTGTTCTGAATAAAAACCTGCCGCTTTTGTGCGACAGGCTAAAAGTGACTATTTATGACAAGGTTCGCTGAACTTCGACACGCTCAAACACTTCGATCATGTCGCCGGCGCGAACATCGTTGTAGTTCTTGACACCGATACCGCAATCAAAGCCTGCACGCACTTCCTGTGCGTCGTCTTTGAAGCGACGAAGCGACTCGAGCTCACCCTCGTAAATCACCACGTGGTCTCGCAGCACGCGAATCGGGTTGCCGCGACGGATAACCCCTTCGGTAACCATACAACCCGCGATGGCGCCAAACTTCGGCGAACGGAAGACGTCGCGCACTTCGGCGAGGCCGACGATCTTCTCCTGCGTTTCCGTACCCAGCAAACCGCTCATGGCGTGGCGGACATCATCGATCATTTCGTAAATGATGCTGTAGTAACGAATTTCGACGCTCTGAGCCTGTGCAAGCTTGCGTGCAGATGCCTCGGCGCGGACGTTGAAGCCGATCAGAATCGCATTGGAAGTCGTCGCCAGATTTACATCCGACTCGGTGATACCGCCAACACTGCTCATCAACACATTGACCTTAACTTCATCGGTAGACAACTTGTTCAAGCTGTCGCGAATCGCTTCCGCAGAACCCTGTACGTCTGCCTTAACCAGAACGTTCAGGGTAGCCACCTCGCCTTCCTTCATCTGATCGAACAGATTTTCAAGCTTCGTAGACTGCTGAGTCGCCAAACGGCTATCGCGGTATTTGCCTGCACGGAACAGGGCAATTTCACGCGCCTTGCGTTCATCTTCGACCACCACGAGATCATCACCCGCCTGCGGTGTACCCGATAGACCGATGATGACCACTGGAATCGAGGGGCCAGCGGACTCGATGGGCGCGCCGTTTTCGTCGAGCATGGCGCGAACACGGCCATATTCCGAACCAACGAGCACGACATCGCCCTTGTTGAGCGTTCCACTACGAACCAGGACCGTCGCAACGGGACCGCGTCCTTTTTCAAGTGAAGATTCAACCACGGTACCCTTGGCATGGCCTTCTACCGGGGCTTTGAGTTCCAGCACTTCCGATTGCACCAGAACCGCATCCAGCAACTGGTCGATCCCCACGCCGGTTTTAGCCGATACCGGAACGAATTGTGTGTCTCCGCCCCACTCTTCCGAAATAACTTCCAGCTGGGACAGTTCACTACGAACCCGCTCAAGGTCGACATTGGGTTTATCGATCTTGTTGATCGCAACCACAATCGGCACGCCAGCAGCGCGTGCGTGCTGAACGGCTTCCTTGGTTTGCGGCATCACGCCATCATCGGCAGCGACGACCAGAATCACCAGATCGGTAACACTGGCACCACGGGCGCGCATGGCGGTAAAGGCTTCGTGGCCGGGGGTATCGAGGAACGTAATCACGCCGCGATTGGTTTCAACATGGTAGGCACCCACATGCTGGGTAATACCACCGGCCTCACCGGCCGTGACTTTCGCCCGACGGATGTAATCCAGCAATGAGGTTTTACCATGATCGACGTGGCCCATAACGGTAACAACCGGTGGTCGTGGCAGGGCCACGCCTTGTTCGATCGCTTGATCCAGCTCGGCTTCCAGCGTGGAATCGGAGACAGGAATCGGCGTGTGGCCCATTTCTTCAACAACCAAAACGGCCGTATCTTGATCGATCATCTGATTGATCGTCGCCATCACGCCCATGCTGAAGAGTGTTTTAACAACGTCCACGCCTTTGATCGACATTTTCTGCGCCAAATCGGATACGGAAATTGTTTCCGGAATCGTTACATCACGAATGACAGGCGCGACTGGCTTTTCAAAGTTACTCGTCTGCTTGCTGGCAACACCGGATCGGGCAGAAGATTTGCGTCCACGCTTGGCGCGACGCTCTTCTGCGCCCGCACCCAGATGGAGCTCTGAGCGACCGGTTTTGACTTCGCGTTCATGACGCCCTTTGCCACTATGTTTGGAGCCTTTCTTACGTGCTGACTCGTCTTCGGCGGCGGATTTCCCCGGTGCCGGACGCGCATTGGCTGTCGCCCCTTCGGATTCGGCCGTAGGCATGGCGATAATGCGCAACCGGGATTTGGGGCGCCCCGTCAACTCATCAATAGCTTGAGGTAAAACATCGGAGGTCGATTTCTCATCAGCCGATTCGTCGAGAATGGTATCGAACGGCTCAGCGGCCGAAGGCGCTGCGGCAGTTGAAGTTGTTTCTTCATTTTTCACCGATGCCGTCTCAACGGCTGGGCTTTCAGCAACAGCTTGCTCATCTCGAACCACATCAGACCCTGATTCCTGGGTTACTGACGCTTCTGCCTTGATTACTACGGACGTATTTTCAACGGCAGGGACAACCGCAGGCTCTGGCGCCTTCGCTACAACGGGCTCGACCACCAGTGGTTTTTCTTCAACCGCCTGAACAGGGGCTGCCTCACGGGCAACATAGGTTTTGCGGCTGCGATACTCGACTGCAACTGTTTTGCCGCGGGCGGCTCCTCCGCCGACCTTGATTTCTTCCTGCTTCTTGCGTTGCAGGGTGATGCGATTAGGTTTGGCTTCACCGGCATCCTTGGCAGAGTGTTGGCGCAAATAAGCCAAGAGCTTCATTTTATCGCCATCGCCAATCAGGGAGTCCGCCGAACTGGCTTTTACACCAGCCTCGGCCAACTGCACAAGCAGGCGCTCAGGGGTGGAACCAACTGTTTTCGCTAAATCTTTAACCGTGACCTCGGACATGTGGTCTCCTGTGGTCGTCTCTTAATCAAAATTCAATACCAACTGCGCGTACGCGACTGGGATAGAGCCTATTCGCTACCGATGACAAAGTCGGTACAGCGCAAACTATTTGCCTAATCTCACGGCTGAGATGTTAGGCGAACCACGGCGCACGCGCCGCCATGATCAACTGTTGTGCCAATGCCTCATCGACGCCGTCAAAGGCGGTCATCTCGTCAACCGACAGCTCTGCCAGATCATCTGATGTGTGCACACCAGCCGCATTCAATATGGTGAGCAGTTCAGGTGTCATGCCTTCCAGCTGGGCGATATCGAGTTCTTCCGTCGATTCACCAGCGTCGTCTGAAATAGCTTGAACCAAGAGTGCGTCGCGAGCGCGGTTGCGAAGTTCTTCAACGATACCCTCATCGAAACCTTCAACATCCAGCAGTTCGGCGGTCGGCACGTAAGCAATTTCTTCCAGAGAGGAAAAACCTGCCTCGACCAGCACGGCGGCCACATCTTCATCGACGTCAAGATCACGCATGAATGCTTCAGTAGCGCGACGGGTTTCGGTTTCTACTTTCGCAACCGCTTCTTCCTCGCCCATCACATTCAGGTGCCATCCGGTCAACTGGCTAGCCAGTCGCACGTTCTGTCCACCGCGACCAATCGCCTGGGAGAGTTTTTCTTCTGTAACGGCAACGTCCATGCTGTGTCGATCTTCATCGACCACAATCGACACGACTTCTGCCGGTGACATGGCATTGATGACAAACTGAGCCGGGTTGCTATCCCAGATGATGATGTCCACGCGTTCGCCGTTGAGTTCATTGGTAACCGACTGAACACGCGAGCCGCGCATACCGACACAGGTACCGACCGGATCGATCCGGCTATCACGGGATTCAACGGCGATTTTGGCACGCAAGCCGGGGTCACGCGCGGCACCCTTGATTTCAATCAAGCCCTGTTCGATTTCCGGCACTTCCAGCTTGAACAGTTCGATCAGGAACTGGGGTGCAGTGCGGCTGACGAACAGCTGCGGGCCACGCGGCTCATGACGAACATCCGCCAAATAGCCACGCAGACGGTCGCCTGGACGCACCGCTTCACGGCCGATCATTTCATCCCGTGGGATCAGCGCTTCGACGTTACCGCCCAAATCCAAGATCACATTCCCGCGATCAATTCGCTTGATCAGCCCCATGATCAGGCTGCCCTTGCGATCGATGTAGGCGTCGACGATCTGGCGCCGCTCTGCCTCGCGCACTTTCTGCACGATGACTTGCTTGGCGGCTTGAGCCGCGATGCGGCCGAATTCGACGGACTCAATTTCTTCCTCGACGAACTCACCCACTTTGATATCAGGATCGTCCATCTGCGCCGCTTCGAGAATCATTTCACGCTCTGGGAACTCAGAAGAATCGCCCTCGACAACCTGCCAGCGACGGAATGTGCGGTAATCACCCGTTTCATGGTCGATTTGCACTCGTGTATCGATGTCGCCGCCATGACGTTTGCGGGCAGCTTGGGCAAGCGCGGCTTCGATCGCCTCGAAAATGACTTCGCGGTCAACCCCTTTTTCGTTTGAAACCGCATCGGCTACAAAAAGAATCTCTTTGCTCATAATGGTGGATATTCCCTTGAGTTACTTCGCAGAGCGACGTGCTTGACGGTCATTTTTTTGACCGCCGAATTCAAAAACCAGATTGGCGCGCTCAACTTCCGAGAACGGAAAGGTGAACACATCCTGATCACCCTCGATGGATAGGCTGATCTGCTCACCATCCACAGCCGAGACAATACCTTCGAAACGACGGCGCTGAGCCAGTGGCCGGTGAAGGCGCACATGCACCTTCTGGCCGATAAACAGGGCGAAATCGCTGGCGCGAAACATCGGGCGCTCAACACCCGGCGAGGACACCTCAAGCCGGTAGAAGCCCGGGAAGGGATCTTCGACATCCAGCACACCACTCAGGGCGTCGCTGACTTTCGTGCAATCATCCAGCGTCACACCCGCTTCGGTATCAATGTAAACCCGTAACAAACCATCCGGGCCACCGCGGAACTCACCGCCCACCCAGGCACACCCGGCTGCTTCAACAACAGGTTGCAATAGGGCTTCAATGGATTCCGGGATTTTCTGCACTGCGGATTGATCTCTAAATGTTACAAAATAAAAAAAGCCCCAACTGGGGCCCGTTTTTCTTTTATCGTTGAATGCGGGATGCGGAATATAAAAAGGTTCTTGCCGGAAGTCAAATTTATCCGGCAATCACCCCAGCTTGGATATGGCTCAAATCCCTGTTTTTTTGAGAAAAACGGTTAAAACCAAACCCTCTGTCATCACAATAAAAACGTAATTGGCTTACTGGGTTTTTTCACGAATCGTATCGAGAACATTTCGTGTGGCATCCTTGGTCGCATCCCAGGCACTTTTGGCGGTGGATTTGGTTTTTTCCCATACCGCCGCAGCCGTCTGTTTTGCGGTTTGCCACCAACTGTTATCCACTACGGGATAGTCTGTAATACCCGCTACCGATGCATTTAAATGCACGCTGTAGCGCACATCGTCAAGCTGCGTGTCACGCACGGTTTTCAACCGAAATAATCCCGTTTGTACGAAGAGTTTTTTGCCGTCCATCGAAGATGCGGTGTCATCCACATCGATCACAATCCCCGTGATTTTCATCTGTTCATCGACAATCACGTTATCGACTTCGCCGATGGATTTGGCATGACCCTCGGCGTACACGGGCGCATCCAGAAGCGCCTTCATCGAATACAACCCTTGAGCCGCCTGAGCCAAGGGCACGAACAAACAGCTGCTGATCATCAAACCGAATATCAACCCGTTTCTTATCTTGCTTGTCATTACCTGCCTCCTGTTGAACACCTGCCATACACCGACAAGTTATCCTGCAACCTACTCGCCACGCAAATCGTCAAAAAAACGTTTTACCGAATCCATCCACGAACGCTCACGTGGCCGATGCTGAGCAGGAATTTCCCCACCCTGTTCACCGATCAGTGAACGCTCGAATGCCTGCAGAAGTTCCTTCTGTTCGTTGGTAAGTTTGACCGGTGTTTCGACGTGGACGGTCACGAGCAGGTCACCCTTTGAACCGCCGCGCACGGGTTGAACCCCTTTTCCGCGCAGGCGGAACACCTTGCCCGTCTGCGTTTCGGTCGGGATTTTGAGCGCAATGCGGCCGTCGAGTGTCGGCACTTCAATCTCTCCACCCAAGGCGGCTGTCACGAAACTGATCGGCATCTCACAGAGCAGGTCGGCATCCTGACGCTGAAAGATCGGGTGTGGTTTGACTTCGATCAAAACATACAGATCGCCTGCTGGACCACCCTGTTCACCGGGGCCGCCTTCACCACTGTGCCGCAAACGATCACCGGTATCGACACCGGCAGGAATCTTGATCGACAGGGTCTTTTGCGTTTCGACCCGGCCCGCGCCATGACAGGCATCGCAGGGATGCTCGATTACCTCACCTGCACCGCCACAGGTCGGACAGGTTTGCTGGATCGAGAAGAACCCCTGCTGGACACGCACCGCACCGGCACCATGACAGGTCCCGCAGGTCTTTTTGCCCGTACCGGGCTTCGCGCCCGTGCCACGGCAGACATCACACGGTTCCGTGCTTGGAATCTGGATTTCTACCGTCGTGCCGCGAACAGCCTCCTCCAGAGAAATCTTGAGGTGGTACTGCATATCGGCACCGCGATAGGCGCGTGAACGCCCGCCGCTGCCACCGAAAATATCGCCGAACACTTCACCGAAGATATCCGCAAACCCTGCACCGCCGCCAAAGCCACCACCGCCCCCCATACCCGGATTGACACCAGCATGGCCGAACTGATCATAGGCGGCACGCTTTTGCGGATCGGATAAGGTTTCGAATGCTTCCTTCGCTTCCTTGAATTTCTCTTCGGCAGAAGGGTCATCGGGATTGCGATCCGGGTGGAATTTCATTGCCAGCCGGCGATAGGCCTTTTTCAGCTCATCGCCCGATACGGTTCGTTCCACTTCAAGAATTTCGTAATAACAACGCTTCGCCATAATCTGCTCAAAAGTTAAAACGGCAAGAGTGCGTGGGGCAAACCGCGCAACCATGCCGTATCAGAAACTGAATGCCTGTAACAAAGCCGCGCTCCAATGAAGAACGGCTTCGTGATCGGCTTATTTTTTGTCGTCTTTGACTTCTTCGAATTCGGCGTCGACGACGTCATCGTCTTTAGCTGACGCGTTTTCTGCACCGGCTTGCTGCGGTTGGGCCGAAGCTTTCTGCATCAGTGCCGCGGAAACCTGAGTCAATGCTTCGATTTTCGCTTCGATGTCGGCTTTGTTGTCGCCTTTCATCGCCTCGCGCAAAGCGGCAATGGCATCGGTTGCAGGCTGCTTGTCCGCATCGGTCAGGCCTTCGGTTTCCTTCATGGTTTTCTCAACCGTATGAATCAAACCATCGCCCTGGTTGCGCACATCAACCAGTTCACGCAGCTTCTTGTCGTCTTCCGCGTGGGCGGCAGCGTCATCGACCATGCGCTGAACCTCATCATCCGAAAGACCAGAGTTTGCCTTAATAACAATCTTCTGCTCTTTACCGGTGCCCTTGTCCTTCGCAGACACGTTCAAGATACCGTTGGCATCGATATCGAAGGTCACTTCGATCTGCGGCATGCCGCGTGGCGCAGCCGGGATATCAGACAGGTCGAAACGACCCAACGATTTGTTGCCAGAAGCAATTTCGCGCTCGCCCTGAAGCACATGCACGGTGACCGCAGTCTGGTTGTCGTCCGCGGTGGAAAACACTTGGCTCGCCTTGGTCGGGATGGTCGTGTTCTTCTCGATGAGCTTGGTCATCACGCCGCCCATGGTTTCGATACCCAGCGACAACGGAGTAACGTCAAGCAGCAATACGTCACTGACATTACCAGACAATACGCCACCCTGAATGGCTGCGCCCACGGCAACTGCTTCATCCGGGTTGACATCCTTACGTGGCTCCTTACCGAAGAAGCTCTTCACCGCTTCACGAACCTTAGGCATGCGCGTCTGGCCGCCGACCAGAATCACTTCATCGATATCGCTGAGCGATACGCCGGCATCCTTGATCGCCATTTTGCACGGCTCGATGGTGCGGGTGATCAGATCGTCGACCAGCGATTCGAGCTTGGCGCGGGTCAACCGGATGTTCATGTGCTTCGGACCGCTGGCATCGGCCGTGATGTACGGCAGATTCACGTCGGTCTGTTCGGTTGAAGAAAGTTCGATCTTGGCTTTCTCGGCACCTTCTTTCAGACGCTGCATGGCAAGCGCGTCGTTAGCTAGGTTCACACCTTGCTCTTTCTTGAATTCTTCAACCAGGAAGTCGATCAAACGGTTGTCGAAGTCTTCACCGCCAAGGAACGTGTCGCCGTTGGTGGAAAGCACCTCAAACTGCTTCTCGCCGTCGATGTTGGCCACCTCGATGATGGACACGTCAAACGTACCGCCACCCAAGTCATACACGGCAATTTTGCGGTCTTTGTTGTCCGCCTTGTCGATCCCATAGGCCAGTGCAGCAGCGGTCGGCTCGTTGATGATCCGCTTCACGTCCAGACCGGCAATACGTCCGGCATCCTTCGTGGCTTGGCGCTGGCTGTCGTTGAAGTAGGCAGGAACGGTGATGACCGCTTCGGTTACTTCCTCGCCCAGATAGGCTTCAACGTCTTTTTTGATCTTCATCAGCACGCGCGCAGATATTTCCGGCGGTGCCATTTTCCTGCCGTTCACGGAGACCCATGCGTCACCATTGTCGGCTTTAACGATTTCGTACGGCATCAGTTTGATGTCTTTTTGCACGGCGTCTTCATCGAAACGACGGCCGATCAAACGCTTGACGGCAAACAGCGTGTTTTTCGGATTGGTCACCGCCTGACGTTTGGCCGGTTGACCCACAATAATTTCACCGTCGTTGGCATAAGCCACGATGGATGGGGTGGTGCGTGCGCCCTCTGCGTTCTCGATCACCTTGGCGGACTTGCCTTCCATGATGGCTACGCAAGAGTTCGTCGTGCCTAAATCGATACCAATAATCTTACCCATTATGTTCTCCCTCATGAGCCCGCTTGGGGCCGGTTTGAATGTGTTCGTTCAGATTCGTCATTGCGCCCGGATCGTTGCTTGGCGCGTTACGAAATCTGATTTGCGGTCACTTGCTCTGTTTTCAAGGGCCTTTACTGATTTTTGGATACAACCACCAAGGCGGGACGTACCAGACGATCACGCAACAGGTAGCCTTTCTGCATCACGCTGATCACGTGATCGGCAGGGCCTTCATGCGGCTGCACGGAAATTGCCTGATGATGATCCGGGTTGAAGCGCTCGCCGACCGGATGAACCGGATGGACACCGAATTTCTCCATTGTCTGTAGGAACAGGTTGAGTGTCATCTCGCTACCTTCCCGAATTTTTTCCAGAGAAGTATTTTCGTTTTCACTGGCCTGAATACCCATTTCCAGAGAATCGATGACCGGCAGCAAACCATCCACAAATCGCTCCAGCGCGAATTTCCGGGCATTCTCGATATCGCGCTCCACGCGCTTGCGCAGGTTTTCCATCTCGGCATGTAAACGCAGAATTTCCTGGTCACGCTCTGCCAGCTGCTCAGCCAGAACCCGAGGATCCAGGGTTTCATTTGCGGTAACGGACTGTTCCGCTTGCTCTTCTTTGTTCATGTCCTGGTTCGAATCCTGGTTCAAATCCTGGGTCATGTTTTCGTCGTGGGGTTGCTTGGATTGTTCCGTCATACGGTGATCCTCAAAATCAGATGAAGCCATTAAATGTCGTCGCCGACGCGAATACTTGGTAATTCTGGGGTGGCATCAAAATTTTTCAAGGCGTGAGAAGAAAACATCAATGACAAAAGCACGGTATATTCTTCTCTGGTACAAATACCCAAAAGGTTTTACTTGTGACTGAGCATTCAAAAGTCCGCGCGAAATCCGTGCAGACGAAATCCGATGAGCCAACTTCCGATGTTTCGGACGTACCGGTATTCCGGCGTATTGGCATCATCACCAAACCCTATGCCGACCAACCGATCAAACGTGTTTTCCAGAAACTGATCAAACTGCTCGATCAGATGGGTATCGACTGGGCGCTGGAACAATCCTGCGACAACCCGGTGCATCAGCTACCGGTGACGCGTTTCGACCGTGATCAACCGGACTGCGACCTGATCATCGTACTCGGCGGCGATGGCACGCTGCTCAATGCGGCACGCACGCTCAGTCAATGGAATATTCCGTTGATGGGCGTCAACCTGGGGCGACTGGGCTTTCTGGTCGACATACTGCCCAGTGATTTGAAGCTCTATCTGGAGGCCATGCTGCGCGGCCATTATGTTGAAGATCGGCGCTTTTTGCTCGAAGGCACCTTGATGCGTGGCGAAACTCGCCTGCTTCATGCCATCGCGCTCAACGACATCACCTTCAAGATGCGCGATCCGGCACGCATGGTCGAATTCGACATGTTCATCAACGGCGTGCTGCTTAACCATCAGCGCTCGGATGGCGTCGTGATTTGCACGCCCACCGGCTCGACCGCCTACGCACTTTCCGCAGGTGGCCCGCTGATTGCGCCAGACCTGCCCGCCATCGGCATCGTTTCGATTTGCCCGCACACCCTGAGTTATCGCCCCATCGTAGTCAGTGCGCAACACGTCATCGAGATTACACCCAAGCCGCAATCACGCGGCGGCGGCGTGATGAGCTTCGATGGCCAGATCAACCACCCGCTCGATGTCGGTGATACGCTGGTCATTCGTCGGCACGACCACGACATTCGCCTGATTCATCCCTGCAACCACGACTACTACGCCCTGTTGCGCACGAAACTGTGCTGGGCGGAGCAAACCGGCTAAGTCTACCCATGCTCACTTCCCTGACCATCCGCCACATCGCCCTGATCGACGAGATCGAGATTCAGTTCGCGACCGGTATGACCACGCTCACCGGCGAGACCGGCGCGGGCAAATCCATCCTGATCGATGCCATCGGCCTCATTCAGGGCGAACGGGCCAACACGCAACTGATTCGAACCGGCTATGACGATGCGGAAGTTATCGCGGTATTTCACGTTACACCGGGCTCGCCCGTGGCCGAATTCCTCGAAGAACAAGAGCTGCTCGACGATGAACTCATCATCCGGCGCAGCTTAAATCGCGAAGGGCGCGGCAAAATCTGGATCAATGGCCGCCCCTGCCCCGCCGCGACGCTCAAAACGCTCGGCGGCCTGTTGATTGACGTCCATGGCCAGCACCACAACCAAAAACTGCTTGAAAAGCGCTACCAACGATTACTTTTAGATAGCTTTGCCGGGCTTACAGGGCAAACCCAGAAGCTGGCGCAGCTTTCACGGGAACTCCGCCACAATGAGCACAAGCTCGAAGAAATCCGAAACGCCGAACAAAGCCGCGAAGACCGCCGCGCCCTACTGACCTTTCAGCTCGAAGAAATCGATCAGATCGACCCGCAACCGGATGAATTCAACCAGTGCCATCAGTTATTGAGCCGTCTTTCTCGCCAGGATGAGTGGCGCAGTGTGCTCGCCGCGCAGCTGGAACAGCTCTTTGATGGGGACGAAAATGTGCACGACCGGATCGGCCACGCACAACAGGCCCTCGCGCGGATCGTGGGGCTCGATGACGCCCTCTCGCCGCTGATCGACGCGCTGGAAACCGCCCAGATACAAATCAGCGAGACCGCAGACACCCTGCGTGACCGGCTCGATTCGGTCGAAGACGACCCAGAGCAACTCGAACGGGTGCAGGCCCGTCTTGAGCAATTGCATCAGTTGGCGCGCAAGCACCGCATTCCACCGGAGCAACTAGATGACATGATCGCCGGATTGCGTGAAGAAGCCACAAGCCTCGATCACGCGCAAGCAGACAGCGCCGCGCTCGAAGCGGCAATCCAAGCGCAGATGGCTGCCTTTGATGAGCTTGCCGCCGACATTTCCAGCAAAAGGAAAACCGCCGCCGCGAAACTGGCAGCCGCCGTGACAGAAGCTATTCGCCTACTTGGTATGCCGCATGGGCAAATCGAAATCCCGATCACCCCGGTGGCCGACCCGTCAGCACGCGGCGAACATGGTATCGATGATGTGGTATTTCTGATCAGCGCCAATCGCGGACAACCGCCTCAACCGCTCGACCAGATAGCCTCGGGTGGCGAACTGGCGCGCGTGAGCCTGGCGTTCAAAACACTCACCGCCGCCTTTGATCCGGTGGAAACCTTTATTTTCGATGAAGTGGACACGGGTATTGGCGGTGCGATTGCCGAAATCGTGGGGCGTCATCTGCGTGCCCTCGGCCAGACGCGGCAGGTGTTTTGCGTAACCCACCTCCCGCAGGTAGCCGCGCAGGGACAACATCAGATTCAAGTGCAGAAACATCACCTCGAAAGCGGCACCGTGACCGAGATCGTGCCACTAGATCTCGCAGCGCGTATCGACGAAATCGCGCGGATGATCGGCGGCATCGACATTACCGCCCAGACTAGGGCGACCGCTCAGGAAATGTTAGCTCGCGATTGAGCGGACGGGTCAAAATGCTCGCCCCCAGCAAGCTGCACTCGTAGTTAATGAGTGCTTAGGGCTCAAAAGGCTTCGGTGCGCCGGTATCACCCAACAGAACGCCGTTCACCTTGGTGCCATAGAGGCTGTTTTTACTGTCGTGATACTTGGCACGCGTGGCCGCTACGCTGCCTTGCCATCGCGGATCCTGCGGGCGTTCGTGCCCATCCATGTAATAGGCCACATCCCAGGCTTGTTGTGGGGTCAGGCTGTAGCTTTGACCATAGGGCATATTGGCGAAAATGAATTTTGCGGCATTTTTGATGCTGCCCATGCCCGCCCCCCAGTTAAACGACTGCGCGCCCCACAAAGGCGGAAACACGACGGTGCCATTCACCACGCGACCTTGACCGTTGGCAGCATGGCAAATCGCGCAATTGGCTTCATACACGGTTTTACCGCGAACAAAATCCGGCGCTTGCTTGGGCTCGGGCAAATCTGGGTAACCGCGACCGGCAATTTTGTTGTCACCCGTCGGCAAGCCCTTGGCCAGCCAATACGAATACGCCGATAAGGCCACCAGCACATCGCTGCCGAGCGGCGGCATTTTGCCGTTCATGCTGTAACGGAAACACCCCTGCAGGCGATCTTCATAGGTATTTACTTTTTTGTTCTTGCCGCGATAGGCCGGATAACTCACCCAAGCACCCCATAATGGCGCGGACCCGGCCATCGCGCCGCCATCGGTATGACAGTTCACACAATTGAGCGAATTACCTACATATTGTGGGGCGTATTTTTTGGTCTCGAACATGATGTTGCGGCCCAACTGCACCATCTTGCCGAATTCGTCGTTCGGTATGGTGGAAGGGTCAGGCGCTTGGAAGTGTGATCCGGTCATGACTGCCGCATTAGGGGCGGATTTTGGCACCGCCTCGCCAGCGGCGAAACTCACTACGGGAACCAAGGCCATCGATGCCAGCATTATCGACGTCAACACAGGCTTGATTGGTTGAATATGCTTGCTCATTGCGCGCCTCCGGCCTGATCTGTTTTGCCCATCACAGCTGCCTCTGGCTTTTGTGCCGCCAACCAAGCCGTGACGGCCTTGGTATCGGCATCGCTCATGCGTAAGGCAATGGTGTGCATCAACCCTTGGGCATCGCCGCTGCGCGTGTCTTTTTTCCAATCGTTGATTTGCTGGGTAAGATAAGCCGCCGTTTGACCGGTCAAAGCCGGAAACGAAGGCGCCACGCCCACGCCACCCGGGCCGTGACAACGAAAACAGGCGGGAATCCCCGCTTTCCAATCACCATACATAGCCAGTTGCTCACCGCGCGGTTTCAAATCGGCGGGGACTGTCTGCGCAGGCGCGGCCATGGTAACGGGCAAGTTTGAATAATAATCAGCCAGCGTTTTGATCTGCTCGGCGCTCAAGGGTTTGGCCATGCCCATCATAATGGCGTTTTGGCGTTGCCCTGATGCGAATAAATGCAACTGTTCGGCCAGATAATGCGCCGGCATTCCGGCCAGACGTGGGTAATGAGCCGCCGCCATACCTTCACCCTGTGCGCCGTGACAGGCCGCGCAACTGGCTGCCTCGGGCGGCGGCGCGGCCCAAACCGCACCCGAGGTTACGGCTAGAATCACCCCGCAGGCAGGCCAGAAGAGTGATCGTGATGAGGACAGGGAACGAAACGGGAACATGATGCGACTCTCCATTAAACGACGCCAGAATCGGCGAATCGAATGAATAAGGACAAGCGGCCAAAAACCACCCCAAGCCGCTCACGTTATAAAATACTGCTTGCGGTCAGATCCGATCCGTCTGTTGAATCACGATCTAGGAGACTGTCTGACTTTAGGAATCGTAGCGAAAATCAAGCTGGGCGGGGGCAGATTATGCCGCTTTTGCAGGGTAATAGTGGGTTCTATTGCCCAAGAAAGCGGTGAAATATGAGCCGTACAGATGGATTTGCAGCCGATTACCCCTAAAGTCCGACAGGCTCCTAAGGCACCTTAAATCCGTTCAATATGCAGACCAAGCCCTTTTAACTCGTCTTCTTTCGTCGGGCCGGAAAGCACGCCGACAGAAGCCGTTTGAGGGTTGAGATAGGTCTCGGCCACGCGCTTGAGATCCGCTTCGGTAACATCCAGTATCCGGGCGCGCATCAGGCGCTGTTGCTCGAGTGTACGACCATGCAGGCCATCAAGGAACGCTTTTTTCGCCTCGCCTGCGGGCGAACCGGGCTTATCGATGCTGGAAATAACACCGAAAATCGCTTCATCGACCGTGCGGCCATCGTGTGTATTATCCAGCAGCCAATCAATGGCTCGATCAAAATCGTTAAGCGTGTCGGTCAAGCGCGGATCGCGGTAAGAGAAAAAGCGGAAACTTGCCGATTCAGAATCGTAACCCGCGCCACCGCCATACGCACCGCCTTGCTCACGAATGGCGCGGTGCAGATAACCGTTGCGCAAAAAGCCGCCTAGAACCGCCAGCGCGGCGGCATCTTCATGCATTGGCGGCACGGCGGCATGGGCCTTGGCGCAATAATTCACCGCGAGGTTGCCGATCCAGGCTTCACGCACCGGCTGATGCACTTTGGACAAGTGGAAGTGCTCAACCGCATTGCCATGCTGCATGGCTCGTTCCAACACCGGTTGGATGGCATCGAAATGACGTTGTTCGGCAATCACATTGTATTGCCGCAACCCGCCCTTGAGCTTATCGTGCAGTCGCGCCAATCGCTCGGCTACATCGTTGATTGCCTTGGTTTCATCGAGCGCGTCATCCATCGCCTTGATGCGCCGAACACCGGCCACACCACCCGATTCATGGGTCAATTTGGCGCGAGCCGACATCCCGCTGGAGGCTAGGTTCATGGCATGAACATGACCCGCGCCGGCGATGCCTTGTTCACTGCGAAAACGTATCTGGCTGATCAGATCCCGAATACGGCTGGTTTCATCGAAGCGTGCCGCGTTGAGGTGCTGATGGAACAGCTCAACAAGCTCATCGGTATGGCGAACCAATGCCTTGCCGCCGAGCAGGAAGAACGAACTCAAGTTATGTGCATTGTTAAGATCCGGGCGGATCGATGAGCGGGCAGAAAACCCGCCCGTGCGCGCCGCAACGGCCTCGGCCATTTGCAGATAATCACGGTCGCCTGCCCCCAGCTCGGTCAATACGCCGCTGTAAATCGGCAACAGATCGAGCTCATCGTGGGTCAGTTGCGGCAAATCCAGCGCGGCTTGCAGGTAAACCAAGCCATTGGTGCTGCGATTAAACCAGGTTGATGTCGCCGGATGATGGAGGGTCTTTTCTGGCGTTGGCAAATCGATGTGTTCGGGGATATCCTCGCGCGTCACGGTCGGCAGGATACTGATGTCATCGACTTCGGCCTGCCGCTCGGCCAATGCCTTGGCTTGTTCGACAACCGCCTGTTTCTCGGCATCCGTCATGGCAGACTGCATAGCGGCCAGACGGGCAAGCTCTGCGGCCTGTTTGGCGGCAGAAAGCTCAGTATCTGGCTTGAGTACAACCCGCACGCGGTGGGCGTTATCGAGCAGCAATGTGCGGATCAGATTCGGGATGAACTGGTTATCGGCGGCTTTCTTACGCAACCGCGCCAGCGCAGGCTCCAAATCGAGCACCGCAATCGGGTCACCATCGTGAATCGCAGCAGGCAGACCATGCAGGATCAGTTGCAGGCCATAGGGCATGCCATCGCCCGTCACTTCGCGCTGCGAGAGTTCTATCTGATGCAGCACCGACTCGATCATATCCGCAGGCACGCCCTTTTCGGCGATCTCGGCCAAGGTATCGAGTACCAGTTTCTCCACGGCCTCGGCGCGATCCGGCTCGCTACCCTCGACACCGGCCACGAACACCATCTGCCGTTGTGAGTCTTCCAGCCCCAGTATGGGCGAAGGCGAACCGCCCAAATCAGTGGTTTCCAACACGCGCAAGAGCGGAGAAGCGCTGTTTTCAAGCAATACGCCTTCGAGCAGTTGGGCTTCCAGTGCCGCATCCAGATCGGTACTTTCACCCAGCAACCAGCCGACAACCACATGGGTTTTCTCGGCGGTATCGGGTTCATCGAGCGCATAATTTTCTTCGATCAAGCGCGGGGACGTTAACGCCTGTTCGATGGGCACGGCCGAATTTGGATCGATGCGCGAAAAGCGCTTCAATGCCTTTTCTTCGAACTGCGTTTGCAGATCGCTCACAGGCAAATTGCCGTAGGTCATGAATACGGCGTTCGATGGATGATAGAACCGCTGGTAAAACGCTTTTAATTGCGCGTAGGTCAGGTTAGGAATATCAACGGGTTCGCCGCCGGAGTTGTAGTGATAGGTCGTTGTTGGGAACAATGCGCTCGTCAACGTCTGCCAGAGCACAGACGACGGGTTGCTCATGGCGCCCTTCATTTCATTGAACACCACGCCTTTGAACGTCAGCGGTGTGGATGGATCTTCGGGCGTGGTGAATTCAACGCGGTGGCCTTCCTGGCGGAAATCGCGTTCATCGATGCGTGAGAAAAACACCGCATCAAGATACACATCCAGCAGGTTGTAGAAATCTTTCACATTGACCGAAGCGAACGGATACGCTGTCCAATCGCTGGCGGTAAACGCGTTCATAAAGGTATTGAGCGAACGGCGGATCATCATGAAAAACGGATCACGCACGGGGAACCGCTCCGAGCCGCACAAAACGGTGTGCTCCAAAATATGCGCCACCCCGGTCGAATCTTCAGGCACCGTGCGCAAGCCCACCAAAAAGACATTCTGCGGATCATCGGTCGCCATATGATAATGCCGTGCGCCCGTGGCATTGTGACGGTATTCATCCACCGTGAGATTCAACGCCGCAATCGGCTGAGATCGAACAAAGGTAAACGCAGGGTGATGGATGCTTTCGCTCATTGAATAATACCCAATTCGGTAAAACGTGGAAGAAGATTAGTGTACCCCAGCCATCGCTGCAAAACAGGCGACAACAACGAGTGTATGAGCAAACAACGGCGATTTAATTCCCTGCACGACTTCACGCGCGCTGCCCTGCTCTATTTCGTTCATGCAAAATATTTATCTAAACCGAAGAAACCGTACCGCCCTATTTACGAACCATTCATGCGGCAGATCAGCTGATCGACTAACCTTTTTAAGATTGCAATACTACTGAACTCCAAAACCCGATCCACTGAGGAACGCACTATGCACATCGATCCCGCACAGCATTCAAATATGGACAACTACAAATTGCTGACGAATCTCGTCGTTCCTCGTCCAATCGCGTGGATCAGCAGCCTGAGTTCGGATGGTGTCGTCAATCTGGCACCCTACAGTTTTTTCAATGCCATCGGGAGCGACCCGCTTTATGTGATGTTCAGCGTGGGCAAAAACGATGCGGGCGGCCCCAAGGATACGGCTAGGAACGTCCATGAGAACGGTGAATTCGTCGTGAATCTGGTGACGGAAGAGTTATTCAACGCCATGAACATTTCTGCCGCAGACTTCCCTGCACAGATCAGTGAATTGGAGGTTGCCAATTTGCATACCGCGCCATCCGAAAAGATCGCGGTTCCTCGCGTGGCACAAGCCAAAGCCAGTATGGAATGCAAACTATTCAGCGAACAACAGCTCGGTGCAAACACTCTGATTATTGGGGAAGTAGTGATGTTCCACGTTCATAATGACTTGATCGATGAACGCTTGCATATCAACAACTTTGCACCAATCGGACGCATGGGCTCACCCTCCGTTTATTGCCACACGACCGATCGCTTCGATATCGCCCGCGTCTCGTATGCGCAGTGGCAGCAAGACCACTCGTGATCATGCTCAAAAGTGCTCGGTTCAACCTGACCAGCATTTTGACCAGACATTACGGATAACAATTACAGCGCTTTTGGGTCTTGATCGTTATTGCGATCACCCTAGACTTGCTGGCGAACATCTCGGCACAGCACCCTGATCTTGAGGTGCGCCACCATGTCGACCCGCGCACGGTTATGTACTGTGGCTTTACGAATCCTGCCACCGAAGCATGTGTGCTGCGCTTGATATCGCGCTTGCGTCCGCGCCTGCCGTGAACAGGTTCTTTGCTCACCCATTACTTTGCTCAAGAAGGCCATGGCGTCTTGCCCCTCTTCCCCGACGCAACAAACCCTGATTCAATACCACCCCCAAACTTGTCGCCGTCTCATCCGAGGAGCCCATCGAATCGTGCGAAAACCAAAGTTGCCGAAGGGTGAATTTCAAGCCCAAATAGAATCCCTCACCCTTGAAGGTCGTGGTGTCAGCCACATCGATGGCAAAGCCACATTTATCGGTCGCGCGTTACCGGGCGAGACGGTGCGCTTTATCTACACCAATCGGAAAAAACACTTTGACGAGGGCGATACCGTCGCCGTCGAACAAACCTCACCGGATCGCATCACCCCACCCTGCCCGCACTTTGACCAATGTGGCGGCTGCTCTATGCAACATCTCACCAGCGAGAAACAACTGGCCACCAAAGAACAAGCACTACTCGACCAACTGCAACGCATCGGCAAGGTCAGCCCAGCAACCGTACTGCCTGCATTGGCACGGGCGAATTGGGGTTATCGCCGCAAGGCCCGGCTCGGCGTCAAATACGTACAGAAAAAAGGGCGGGTGATAGTCGGCTTCAGAGAACGACACACCCATTTTCTCTCCGATCTGCAAAACTGCCGCGTGCTTGATCCCCGCGTAGGCGAACGACTGACCGAAATTGGCGAGATCATCCACAGCCTGGAAGCCCGTGAACGCATCCCACAAATCGAAGTGGCCTGCGGCGATGACCGTGTAGCGCTGGTATTTCGCAACCTCGACCCCCTGAGCCAGAGCGATAAGGAAAAGCTCCGGAACTTCGGCACACAGGAAGGCTTCGACATCTACCTTCAACCCGGGAGCAACGACAGCGTTCACCCACTCGACAAAGCGCACGTCGCCCCGCTGACATACGCGCATCCCAGTTTCGATGTCTCCATAGAATTCACGCCACTGGACTTCATCCAGATCAATACGGACGTCAATCGGGCCATGATTGTGCAGGCACTGGAATGGCTGGATGTGCAACCGGGCGATCATGTACTCGACCTTTTCGCCGGACTCGGAAATTTCACCCTACCCATCGCCCGCAAGGCCGCCAAAGTAACCGCCGTTGAGCTAGATGAACACATGGTCAAGCGCGGTGCGCAATCGGCCGCCGCCAACGGCATCACAAATACCGAACATGTCATCGGCAACCTGTTTGAACCCGATCCGACTCATCTCTGGATGCAACAAACCTACGACCGCGTTCTGCTCGACCCACCCCGCGCCGGCGCCGAAGCCATGATGCCGCACATCGCGCGCTTCGCCCCCGAACGGATTGTGTATGTATCCTGTCATCCGGGCTCACTGGCACGCGATGCCCACATCCTGGTACGTGAACACGGCTACCGCCTGATCGCTGCGGGCGTCATGGACATGTTCCCGCATACCAGCCACATTGAATCCATGGCCGTATTCGAGCGAGCAAAGACATAAGTTTGTTTGCTAAAGCCCCGCACGATTGCTAGAATCCGCGCCACTTTCCTGCCCGTCTGTCTAGACGCGCGAAAAAACTGGAGCGGTGTCCGAGTGGTTGAAGGAGCACGCCTGGAAAGTGTGTATACGGTAACCCCGTATCGAGGGTTCGAATCCCTCTCGCTCCGCCATTTTTCATATGTATTCGCTTGATTCTAAAGCGAATTGCAAACAAACCAGACGATCATGCCCACACCCATGCCCACACTTTGATGTTTGGCAGGAAAGTGCGGCTCCATGACCATCCGAATTCGTCTTGTTTTCTTTAGCGAAAAAACATCCCAAATCAGAATCCCTCTGTAGCGTTTGATTGGCTTGGGTTGCTTAGCTTTGCATGCTATCGGAAAAGTTCTGCGCACGCCGATCTCTATTCGTTTTTGAATGAGGGCCAAAAACAATGGCATTGGGTTAAGACAGAAGGGCAGAATGATCGAATTTTACTGGATTGAGGACACGGGAGTTACGAGGCACCCAAAAAAATACGGGTTTGCATCAACTCTTTTTTTTGGCGTGATTCAATTCAAGCAGCGGTAGCCAATACCAGTCGTTAGGGGCGTGCATAACCCATTGCTCTAATTTTTGATCCAGCATGTCAGCAAAATGTCTCGTCCGTTCGGCGGGGCTGCCTTCCCTTGGCAATGGCAAAGGTGACTCAATCACCGCGCGATAGTCACCCTGTTCGGTGGTTTCAAAATGCACAGGCAAAACAGTCATTTGGTGCTTTATTGCTAAGCGCGCCGCAAACCAGCGATTGCCGGCGTATAACGGTTCACGTCCTAGGCGGGGGGCACGAACTTCACCTTCGGCTTCTTCATCGATAAACAAAATCAGATTACTACCCTCATAAATAGCGCGGGCAACTTCGCGCATCGTATGAGGGCCCGCAGGGATTAACTTCCCCGGCTTCCCTTCCGCTAATCGCCAACCCATGCGGACCTTCTGGGTGATCTGTTCGCGTGCACCGGTTTGCGGCACATAGATGTCGCAGAATTGCCCGCCAATGAGTTCCGCTACTCGGCCGATGAGCTCCCACTGCGACAAATGCGCCGTGACGATTAACACTGGGCCCTTGAGCTTTGCAAAGTGTTCGGCACCAGAAATGGTCAAACGATTCGCACGTACCAGCCGATGCAGCACAGGAATTTGTGCCAACACACGTCCCATGCAACCTTGATGTTCGATAATAAACCGCTCGCGTTCTGCCGCATCCTGTATACCCCAAAGCCGTTCGAAATGGTTATGCATTCGCTGAGCCCACTTTCTATTGGCACGAATACCCCTGCGTGCATGGCGTTCGCCTAAGAATGTACCGATTCTGTCCACCCAATTGAGCGGCAGCACCATGAACAAACGCGCGAGCAGCAGATCTTTTGCATCGTTTACATTCATGCTCACCTCATTGCGGCGGTGTTACGCTGGACGCGGTTGGCTCAAGCTGCATGGGTAAGCCGTCTTGTGGGCGCAAGGTGAGTCTGCATTCAATTTCCACCTCATGCCCTACTTTGAGCTTGGCGCGAAAGCGCTGTGCCAGTGTGGCCAGACACAAAATCCCTTCGGTCAGCCCAAAACGCAACCCCAGGCACACCCGAGGCCCGACACTGAAGGGAATGTACACAAACTTGTCGGGGCGGGGCTGCCCGGGCATGAAACGCTCTGGGATGAAGTGATTGGGCTTTTCCCAATACAGATTATGGCGATGCAGCAACCAGGGAATAACCAAAATAATGGAATTTGGCGGCACGGCTTTGCCGCGAATCTCATCGCTGGCGCGTGCCTGTCGGCTCAAAACCGGTACGGGCGGATACAGCCGCAAGGTTTCTTCAAAAATTGCCCGCGTGTATGGCAACTGCGGCACATCCTCAAAGCGCGGTGAGCGATCACCCAGCATTTGGGTTAACTCTTCTTGGAGTTTTTCGGCCACGCGGGGGTAGCGATCCAGCAAATACCAAACCCATGCCAGGCTATTTGCGGTGGTTTCGTGCCCGGCCATAAACATCACAATCGCTTCATTTCGCGCATCGACGCTAGACAGTGGGCAGCGCTTTCCACTGGTTTTTTTGCTGGTGTGTTCGCCCAATAGATAGGAGAGTAAAGTGGGCGATTCGGGTTTGGCGCGCTGCGGATGACGTTCGATGATTTGATCAATCACTGTGTGAATTTTTTGCGCCGCCCGCAGGCTTTGCCACTTAGCCATGGGGTTACCCAACCATTTTAAGTGCGGCAGGCCGAATGAATCAGAGAAATTAAGTTGCTCGATCGCTTTTTGATACTGTGAGAAATTATCGACAACGGTCGCCGCTTCTGCCTCTGAAGTATCGTCGCCAAAAATCGTTCGGCCGATAATGCGCGAGGTCAAGCGCGCCATCTCGTTCAGCATATCGATCGAACTACCCGCCGGCAGGCTTTCCCAGTGATCGGCCAATTCGCGGGCAGAATCCACCATGATGGCCGCGAAATCGGGCAACAGCTCGGATTCAAATGCCGGTGCGCAATACGCGCGGCGCTCTTTCCACACCGCGCCATCGCTCACAAATAAACCATCACCCAATAATGGCTCAAGCGAATGACGCATTTGCGGGCTTTTTTGATCGTAATTATCGTGCTCATCCAAAAACACGCGCCGCACGCTATCCGGGCTGTTACAAATAAAATAATGCTGTTTGAATAATTGGGCGGTAAATGTTTTGCCTTCATACGCCCGCTTGGGCCACAAAACCAATAAATTTTTGCGTAATTTCAAAATAGCCGACCAGTCTTTAAGCCAAGTATCGGGCGGCGCTACCGCGACCGGCGGCGGCTCATTCAAATCACGGTAGGCTTCGGGCAAGCGTTCAAAAGTGCTTTCAGGCATGATTAATCAGTTCCTGAGTTAAATGAGACGGTTCTGTGAGTCGTTGGGCAAAATTGATAACGCTTGGCGAGCCATCCGCGCGGCCAAAAAACACGCCGCGAATTTGCGTTTGCTGCACCAATAAACGAATAAAGTCGGCTAATTGCGTGGCATCCGGCGGTGTCGGGTTCTGCCAAAAATCATCCAGGCTTTGGGTATCCACCAGCTCCGGCACATCATACACACAGGCACCCAGCACCTTAACCGCTCGCCCCATCTGTAACGCCTGCAATCCTGATGTGCTATTAACCGTCACTACGCCCCGCGCCTTGCGCATCATGGCATTCAAATCGCCACCATTGAAATAAAACACCCGCTCGGCAATACCCAACTGACGGGCTTCTTTTTGAATCTGTTTATTCCAGTTGTGCAACCCCGGATCCCAAGGATGGCTTTTAATCAGCAAGTCACATTCTATTGGGGCATGGCGCGCAAACGATGCCAACACAAGCGAGATGGCATCGCCCATACCCGCAAAGGGCGAATAGGCCTGAATTTGAAAATCGTGATTAAGTTGCAAGGGGAACACAAAATACGCCCTGCCCCGCCTATTGATATGTGCAAATAGGCGCAGCGCGGGTTTTTGCTGCCACGCCTTAACCAACAAACTTAACCCCATCGCCGGAAAATAAATCAAAGGATGCGGGCGGGCATCCGATTGTTGATAACGGGGATAAAACACAGAAAAAAACACCGTCGCAAAACTGGCCGCCAAATCGCCCAGCGACATGCGCCAACTGCTGTCGTGATATTTCCGTTGAAAATCCACGGGGGGTAAATTTGCCGCCAATCGCTCAATTTCAGCCAGATCGCGCGGCATGGTCGAATTACCCCCCAAGCCATTGGCTTCAAGCGTAATCCAGTCGGGTCGCAGATAACCAAAGTCGGTCGCCCACACCCGAACGCCCGCCGCTTTGGCGACCTGAACAGCCTCGCGGTGGTATTTGCGTTGCTCGCCCAACAGCACCACATCGGTGGCGTGGGCATCGTGCAGCCATTGGCCAAAAAAGTTCGGCCAATCGGCCAAGGTGCCGCGATAACTCAACGCGCGCCGATCATGCCAAAACAACCAATCGCCCGCACAAAAGTTAATGCGACTCACCCGATGGCTACTCTTTTCGAGCGCATCGCCCACAAGACGAAAAAAAGCAGATGGCATACCCTGCAAAAAAACAAAATGCCGAGATGCTTTTGCTGATTGATTCCATGCCAACTTACTCATGGGCACCTCGAAATACCCGTGATTCGTCGTTCCCGCGAAAGCGGGAACCCAGAAAAGTCAAGGGCGCTGGATTCCCGCCTACGCGGGAATGACGAGTTTTTCGAGATTCCCTCATGACATTTCGCTCTGCTGCGCCTTGAACCAAGCAACAGAACGCGCAAGGCTGGTGGCATAATCCACTGTCCCAAGCGGTGCACCTGCGTTTTGGATGCGCTCAATCGAATGCCCGCAAGTTTTACCGAAAATCTGCACAATCAACGGGTGCAACAAAGGCTCGCCGGACAAGCGCAGCATCGAATGCCCCCCAGCAATCAACCGTGCCGCCATTATCGCTGGCCAATACCCCAAATTCAGAACGATGCCCTTTCCCGCCAACTGCGCCTTGAAATCACGAAGAAACTCGTTCCAGCTCACCGCATATGGATCGCGCGCATTGAACACCGCATTCAAAGCATTCGCGCTCACCCCCGACCAAAGCAACACGTCAAGCAGGTTGTCCACATCGATCAAGCCAGCATGAACCTGCCCGCTGTTGATTTTCAGCATTAATCCCGATACCAGTTCCTTACCTATCCTTGAAATAAACGGGCTGCCGGGCCCTGTGATATTACCGGGCCGAATCACCGTGTACGGAATACCCAAGCGGTCGCATTCAGCACGCATAGTTTTCTCGCCGAGCCGTTTGCTCTCACCGTAGCCAAAGTCGTTGACGGGCAGCGGCATGGACTCATCGGCGGGCCTAACCGGAAAGCCATATACATCCACAGTAGAAACATGCACCAAGCGCCGCAAACGATCATGCGGCGCACGATTTATCGCGGCTATCAGGTTGCAAACCCCTTCGATATTGGCGGCATCGTAATTGGCTCGCTGATCCCAGGTCGCAACATTCGCAGCGCAGTGGAAAATAAAGTCGCAATCGCAAACAGCCTGTTCAAGTGCTGCAAGCGATG
The DNA here is from genome assembly GCF_000024765.1 of Halothiobacillus neapolitanus c2. Taxonomy (GTDB): domain Bacteria; phylum Pseudomonadota; class Gammaproteobacteria; order Halothiobacillales; family Halothiobacillaceae; genus Halothiobacillus; species Halothiobacillus neapolitanus. The sequence goes on from NC_013422.1 coordinate 1,606,379, forward strand.
ACAAATCACCCGGCACAATGGTTAATCTTGATGCGATATCTGGCGGTAATTTTTCGGGCGAACGCGCCAGCACCGTCACACGAGCACCAAACTTCAATAATCGCCGAACCAAATGCCCGCCC